>NZ_AP025192.1:0-2034 GCF_020885655.1 Rhodococcus sp. RDE2 | reverse complement strand
TCTCGGTGTCCGCATCGAGGGTGTCCGCGTCGAACATGTTCACCAGCTCAGCCAAAGCGCGGAGCTCGGTGTGCACGGCGTTCAGCTGTGACTGCACCGCAACGATGCGGGCCGCGATCGTCTCGCTCACGCTGTCGCCTCCTTGGGCTGGGACTGCTCCGCCTTACGCGCGTGGTGCAGGATCGTGCCGACTCCACCGACTGTCATGCCGACCTCCTCGGCGATCTCGCGCAGCTTCAGGCCCTGGGCGCGTAGTTCGAGCACCCGCTCCCGACGTTCGGCAGCGCGAGCGAGGTACTCCTCCCGCGGCTCGGCCATGATGCGGCGCACTGTGCGAGACGACGCACCGATCCGCTCTGCGACCTCGCGGGCTGTGCGGGTGCGCCGAACCGGATTCTCAGCTCCCATCTGTGGCCTCCTTCCACACCAGATCGCGGTCGAACTTCGTCGCCCGCCGACGATTGGCTTCGATCTTCGCTGGTGTCATGACTTTGCCGCTCTTGCGGCCGCGGGCGGATTGCATGGCGACGAAGGTGGCTTCGTAGACGGCCGGACCGTCGGCCCACATGCGTGATTTGGTGACGATCCAGCGGTGGATGGAGGCGGCGATCGCGCGTACTTCGCTGTCGGGCAGGGGCTCGGAAAAGGCGGTGTTGAGTTGCGCGGCCTCCGTTCGGATCGCTCGGTCCAATCCAGCGGGATTGCCCCAGTGGTAACGGATTTCGCGGTATGCCCAGGTTCGCGCTGACTCGAATAGTGCGCAGTTGCGGCCGAGCCCGACCGGGTTCTCGCGGCGTCGTTTGCTTTGCCGCCATCGCGGCGGGGGCATGTGCCGGCCGAGCTCGTGTTCGAGTTCGGTCAGGCTCCGCGGTTCGGGGTGGATCCAGTGCGTTGCCCATGCCGAATGGGTCGGGTTCTTAGTCATCAGACCTGAGTAGGCGGCGTCACCGTCGACGGCTCGACGCAGTCCCTCGGTGACGGCAGCGGCGTAGGCGAGTGGTTTCCTGCGGGCGTACTCGGTGCGTGTGAACGGCTCGGTCAGTGCCCACACGGCGTGCGCGTGTCCGTTGCGGGGGTTCTCCACGATCGCGTTCGGCAGCGGATGGTTCCCTGCCGCCGACAGCGTCCGCAGTGCCGCGTCCGGGTGGTCGACATCGACGACCAACAGATTGCTCAGCGCCTGAGGGTTGGCCTCGAGATAACGCCGCTCGAGCGCATCATGGCGAGGCATCCGATACACCCCCAACAACAAATCGTCCGTTGCCAGCGGCCACAGCGGCAGCCACAACTGTTCCCAATCCTCGGCGTGCGATCCCCCGCGGTCCGTCATGCGGAAGACCCTCGCATACGAAGACTTATTTTTTATGTAGGACGCGCCGAACCAAGTCAGATGTTTCGCCGCGCCACTCGGGAAATACCACTCTTCCGTCACGTCCGGACCGTCGTTTCTCGTGTTCGCAGCTTTAGTGCATGAGGTGTGTAGTGATCTTGATTTGTGGTTGATCGGGACCACGGCCAGTTGAGTGGCACGTGACGGTTCGATGCGTCGGGGGAGGGCGGAAGGTCAGCCGGGTACGGCTGATGGGTGCGGCAGAACTTTCTCGGGCCTACTCGGGCCTCGCATCTCCGTGTGACCCCTCTGTGTGGCTCTGAGAGCGCCGCAGACGGACCGACCGCACCACCCCCGATCCCGGGATAGGGCACGGCGCTCTCCGGCGATCTCAGAGCCGAACCGGGTGGTCGGTGAGCGGTCCGGAGGCCGGCCTTTCCCGGGTGTCAGAACTTCTGCAAGAGGTGTGTCCCGATTTTGGCAGGACGAAGCGATCACGAAGAAGGGCGGGAGTGGGTGCCTTACAGCGAAGCGTCCGGTCGCCCCCCCTGCGGGGCCGGACGCTTCGCTGTAAATTCTCCCACCCTTTCGGGTCGTCTAGGGAAGGAAACGGGCGTGGTGCGCAGCTGCGGCGAGGGGGTCGTCGGCGCCGTTGAGGGCGAGGCCGGCATCGGCGAGTGAGTCGATCACTTCACGCACCGAGG
>NZ_AP025191.1:0-2807 GCF_020885655.1 Rhodococcus sp. RDE2 | reverse complement strand
ACCGAGGGCAAGGCAGCGCGAAGCGGTGCCGCGGCAGCCCGTTTTCGGGGTGGGGTGACCGGTTCTGTCAGCGGCCCTTCTTCGCCTTTTTCCGTTCGAGGGCTCGCCGCTGCTGCCGGGACAATCCCGCAGTTTCCGGCGGCGGTGGGGCGGTCTCCCGGAGGTACTGATCGAGGTAGTGGGCCAGCTGCACCGCCGCCTTGTGCAGCGGCGGGGGGTACTCACGCTCGGGATGGCGACGGAACGCGATCGAGCCGCTGAACGATTCGAGGACTCTCGCCAGCAGCTCTGGGTGCCGTATGACGTGCTCGACCACCTCGTGGTCCTCGAGGTACCTCGCCGGCGTGGAGGGCACCGTTTCCCGCCAGTCGGGCACCCGGACTTCGACGGGTTTTTCCACGATCCGGGTCTGCCGGACCACCTTCACCCCGACCGCTCCGCTGCGTGATGCCTTGCGGGCGCTGTACGCGTCGCGGCGGCATTGGTCGCTGCACCACACCCTCGGCCGGCCCGCCCCGGCGTGCTGAGGGACGGGGTTTGCGCACCACGGGCACATGCCCGGATCGGCGTCATCTGCGCTGGTTGCGGGGCTGTCGGTCGGCGGCGGCGGGGTCGTCACGAGGCAGAATCCTATTTCGTCGCGCCAAAATTGCAGCTTTAGTGCAAGAGATGTGTGGGCGTTTTCGGTCGCGCAGGATCGACATCGCTGGTGTCGGCGGGTGTCTGTCGGCGGGATCGCCGACGATGACCAGGACTGATCCAGGAAGGTGGCGGGCATGACCACGACTGCGTTCACTCAGGGCTACGACGCCGGATACGCCGAGGCCGTCGAGCGGCAACGACTCGGAGACGCCGACACCGCCCACGACGCTTCGACGTGGTTCACCGCCCCGGTCGGGCAGCCCCACGTCGAGGAGTACGAACGTGGGTTCTTGGCAGGGTTCGCCGACTACATCGAGGCCACCCGGCCCGGCCGGCCCTGACGTCGCGCCACCGCGCCCCACAACACGCCCTGAGCGCCCCGCTGACGCACTGAACCAACCTCGGGCACTTGTCCCCCGGCCTCACACGTGTGAGGCCGCTACAGCCGCTCCCGCCGGATCGGGCGAACCACGCCCCGCGACGACACCCGACGGGGGACACACCTCTTGCAGTTCCACTCACATCCGGGACAGGCCGGCCCATCGGTACGCCCACTGCCCCCCCCCGAACCGACACCGTTCTGCCGCACTCGACAGCCGTACCCGGCTTACCTCCCGCACCCTGGACGGCACCGCACCGTCACGTGCCACCCGACTGCCTGTGGTCCCGACCCATGCACGAGACGACTCACCCGACACATCTCATGCATCACGGATGCGACCGCGGAAATCCGCCGGGTTTATGGCCCCGGCAGGGATCGGTGAGTGGTGTAAACCCCCAGGAAAAAATCGGGATACCTGATATGGCTTGGTGTGTCGTACGTAAAAAAATGATCTTTTTTGTGCGAGAGTGTCCGGCATGACGATGGGGGAATTGCTCACCGACGAGATCTGGGGGCGGGAGGTCCTGCTGCCGTATCGGCCGCATGCGACGAACGATCTCCGTGCCGGGCAGTACCGCTACAGCCGCGACGAGGCACTGACGATGCGCTACATCGAGCACTCGCCTCACGCGTTGCTCGGCTCGATCGTCATCGACTGCGACCACCCGGATGCGGCGATGCGGGCATTCGAGCAGCCGTCCGACCATCCGGCCCCGAACTGGGTCGCGCAGTCCCCGTCAGGGCGGGCGCACCTGGGCTGGTGGCTGGCCGGCCCCGTCTGCCGCACCGACTCCGCCCGGCTGCAACCGCTGCGCTTCGCTCATCGCATCGAGCGGGGTCTGTGCATCTCCGTCGGCGGGGACTTCGCTTACGGCGGGCAGCTGACCAAGAACCCGATCCACCCCGATTGGGAGACCATCTACGGCCCGTCCCGGCCCTACGAGCTGCGCGACCTCGTCACCGTCCACACCCCACGTCAGGCGCCCAGGAAGCCCGAGAAGGCGGTCGGGCTCGGCCGCAACGTGACCATGTTCGATACCGCCCGCACCTGGGCCTACGGGCAGTGGTGGCACCACCGGCACGACGGTCTCGATGCCTGGCTGATGCTCGTGCTCCAGCACTGCCACGCGATCAACACGCAGTTCACCGCCCCACTTCCGTTCGTGGAGGTCAGGGCCACCGCCTACTCCATCGGCAAGTGGATCTGGCGCAACTTCGACGAACAGGCCTACCGCGCCCGACAAGCCCACCTCGGCAGCAAAGGCGGCAAGGTCGTCTCCCCTGCGAAGATCGAAGCCAACCGTCAACGGCGTCTGAAGGTAGACCGCACGGTGGCGTTGGAGGTTCTGCGATGAGCAAGCACATCCCCGTACGGAAGCGGCGAGGAGCGGAGGTCCCGGCGCGGAGGACGATGACCGCCCGCGAAGGCGCCGAGAGGTTGGGCGTATCCCCACGCACCATCCAGCGCATCATGGCTGAGCCTCGGGAGGAGTTCCTCGCCCGTGCTGCCGAACGTCGTCAGCGGGTGCTGGAGTTGCGTGCTCAGGGCCTCAAGCTGCGCGAGATCGCCGAGCAGGTCGGAATGACGACCGGCGGGGTCGGCACGATCCTGCACCACGCCCGCAAGGCGGCAAAGGCTCGCGAAGAAACGGCGAAGGCCGACGTCGGCGCCGACACCTGAGCAACGGCAAACCACTGCTGCGGCTGGCCCCAATCGCAGCACACATACGAACCAACTTCTTCACTGGCACAAGCATTTTGGGCAACCTATGTTGACGCATCG
>NZ_AP025190.1:0-4364 GCF_020885655.1 Rhodococcus sp. RDE2 | reverse complement strand
TCCAGGCGCGGTATGCCCACCGGCGGGTGGTGTCGAACATCCAGCAGTTGCGGCCGAGGGCGGACTCGATGCAGTCCTCGACTCGGGTGCTTTGGGGTCTTCTCGGCAGCAGTTCGCCCAGGCCACGCGCGAGATCCCGCAGTCCGTAGGGCCTCGGGCTGCACCAGCGGGTGTTGGCGAGCGGGTGCAGCGGATTCCGGCCCAGAGGTCCCGCGTAGTGCCGATCGCCGCCGAGAGCGACGGTCAGGCCCTGCTGGCAGCGGGCCAGCAGGTTGATGGGTTTGCGGTGGCTGGCGTCGCTCAGAGGCACGGGCGCTTCCAGGAGAAACACAGCTTGTCCGTGGCCCGGCCGGGTCGAGTAGGCGAACAGGTTCGGGACCAGGCCGACCTCGTGGAGCGTGAAGGCCCGCAACTCGGCGTCGGGATGGTCGATATCGACCACGATCTGCGAGACGTACTCGCGGGGATTCATCTGGATGAACCGCCGCAGCAGCGCTTCGTTGCGGGGCATCCGCCAGGCCCCCTCGATCCGAGGGTCGTTCGACGCTAGCGGGTAGCGGCCGAACCAGTGCTCTGATTCCCACCGCTCGGGCGTCATCGTCGTTTCCACCACGGAGGAAGCTTGGCACAGACAAGATCGATATTGGAGTAGGACATGCCAAAGCTATAGTCAGGTAATCCGGTTTTTCCGGGCCACCGGGGTTCTTAGGGGGTCCCCTGTGTCCGGGCCGGCGGCATCTCCGCGAACCCGCGGATTTCTCCTGGCGTGTTCAAAGTTGATCCGAACCGAGTCAGATGTTCCGCCGACCCCTCAGGGAAAACCCACCCCCGTGCCTCCCTTCCCCCTGTACTTCGAACTGCTTCTTGACGGGACCACGGCAGGTCCTGCCGCACCCAAGGTGACTGGTTCGACTGGGAGTGCGGCAGGTAAGCCGGGTACGGCCCTGAGAGCGCGTCAGAGCCGTTTTCGGGGATGAGTGGCCTTTACGGACGGCCGGGGTGGGCGTTGTCGAGGTAGTCGGCGAATCCGGCCAGGAATCCGTGCTCGTACTCTTCGACATCCGGTTGTCCTGGTGGGGCGGTGAACCATGTCGATGGATCGGACGCGTCGGTGGCGTCGCCGATGTGGTCCCCGCCCGAATGTGAAGTCAATTCGACTGGTCGCTGCGGCAACTTGGATTGTCGATGGGGTCCGGTCGTTGACGGATGGTGCGGTCGGGTGCGCGCCGGCCCGTGACCGGACCGGCGAAGCGTGCCGCTGGGCGGCCCGCCGTCGAGGTGTCCCGGCCCCGGTCCGACGGTGTTCTCGGACCGCTCGTTCCTCGCGTCCTCGCCCACCGGTCGGCCCGTGTCCGTGCCCCCTCGACCTGGTGTGCGCTCACCGCCCGGAGATGTCCGTCCGTCTGGTTATCGTGGTGATCGCACACCAGAGCGAGCTATGCCCAGAGTTACTCCGTGACTTCGTCACTGCGTAACTCTGGGCGCTCGCCTCCCGTTCGCTTCGCTCACAGGAGGGGGCCGCCGATGGCCGCTGACGCTTCATCGACGGAGGCCCGGGCCAGCGCCCGGGCCGGTGCTTCGCAGGCCGCTGACGCGGGGCCGGCGAAGCGGATCCGCACCGTGGCGGTGCGTTTGTCCGAGGCGGAGGAGGCCGCGTGGATCGCGGCCGCGCTGGCGGACGGGTATCGGCAGCTCGGGGCGTGGGTGCGCGAGCGGGCGGTGGCCGGTTATCTGGGGAAGGTGCGGCCGCGGCAGAGTGCGGTGTCTTCGGAGGCGGCGCAGGAGATCGCGGCGCTGCGGCAGGAGATGGCGCGGTGGGGCAATAACTTGAATCAGATCGCTCGGGCGATCAATTCTGGTCAGGTCCCGGCGAATATCGAGCAGCATTTGCGTCAGCACTGGCCGCAGTACGGGCAGACGTTGGCGCGTATGGCTGATCGGCTTGACGCGCTCGAGGGCTGAGAGCGGGGCGGGGTGATCGCGAAGATCAGCACCGGTGCTGATCCGAAGGGGTTGGCGGCGTATCTGCACGGGCCGGGGAAGGAGACCCCGCACACCTACCGTGACGAGGCCGGCCGACTGTTCACCGGCGGCCAGGTGATCGCGGGAACGGTTCAGGTCACCGCCAGGAATCCGCAGCGGTGGGGCCGTGATTTCGAGCGGGCCGCGAAGACCAACGCGCGGGTGTCGAAGCCGATTTGGCATTGTTCGCTGCGGTGCGCGCCGGGGGATCGGCGGCTGACCGATGCCGAGTTCGCCGACATCGCGCAGCTGGTTGCGGAGCGGATGGGATACGAGACGCATCCGTGGGTGGCGGTGCGGCACGACGACGATCACATTCACCTTGCTCTGTGTCGGGTCGATTTCGAGGGCCGGACCTGGAAGAACCGTCACGATCGGTGGCGGGTGGTCGAGGTGATGCGTGAGGTGGAGCAGCGGTTCGGGTTGGTGCGGGTGCCTGTGCCGGCCCGGGGCCAGGGTCGCCAGCTCAGCACGGGTGAGCAGCGTATGGCGATGGAATCCGGTGTGGTGGCGGCGAAGATGCAGCTGCGGGAGCTGGTGGCCGCTGCGCGGGATGTGTCCGCAGGTGGCGGGCTGGAGGCATTCGAGGCGGCGTTGACGTCGAATCCTGTTGCCCCGGTGCAGGTGCGGCGGAATGAGGCATCCACGGGACGGATGAACGGCTACAGCTTCCATCTGTCCGGGCACGTCGATGCCGAGGGGACGCCGGTGTGGTTCTCGGCGTCGCAGCTGGACCGGAAGCTGTCGTGGAAGCAGCTGTCAGCGGTGCTCGACGGGCCGGTGCCGGATCGTCGGGTGCCGGCGCATGAGCTGCCGAAGAAGCGGCTGGAGCGGGCGGTGAACTGGGAAAAGCGCAGGCAGCAGGTTGGGCAGGAGCAGTTCGCTGCGCAGCGGTGGCAGCAGGTGCGGAACCGGCTGGTGCAGGAGGTGACAGCGTTGCGGGGTCCGAGCGGGGGCGAGCAGAAGTGGCGGAAGGTCAGACACGAGAGGGACGAGCAGCAGCGCATGGAGGACCAGCGCCGACGTGACACCGAGGCGGCCATCGATGCGTTCAGCCGGCCGCAGCCTCAGCCGCGCCGTCAGCCACAGGACTCGCAGGTGGAGGTGGCGCCGGAGGTGCTGGCGGCGGTGGAGGCAGCGATGCAGTCGTCGCCCCGGTCGGTGACGCAGCAGATGCGGGATCAGGAACAGAACAAGGCGGCAGCGAAGCGGGAGTACGCGATCGCGAAGGCCAAGGCGGAGCGAGAAGCCCGCGCCAAGGACGCCGCGAAGTGGGCCGAAATCCCAGGTGGAGGGTGGCGACGCGACGTGGCTGGGATCGATCTGCGGATGTGGGTCAGCGACGAGGGCCAGTGGTCGGTGACCTCGAAGACGGATCCGACCAAGGTGTTCCGGCAGGGAGAGTCGGCGTCGGCGGCTGCGGGGCAGGCTGCGGCCGCGGCCGCAGCGAAAATCCTGGTCGAGGGCATGTGGGAGAACACCAGGTCCGAAAAACGGACCCCCCAGCTCGAGTCGGTGGTGCGGGCTGCCCGCGCGGACCTGACACCGACGCGGCCGGCGAAGGAGCCGTCCCCGGCCCGATCCGATCGGCACCGGCCTCCGCATCGGCCGCCGACGCCCCCGACGTTCCCCGGCCACGAGCCGGAGCGTGGGCGCGGTTACGAGCTGTGACCTGCTGAAACAGTTTGCTCGGGATGCGAGGTGCTGCCGCGCCGCCGCTGCGCATCGGCTTGCCCTCGTTCATCGCTGGGGCTTGGGGGCAGCAGCCCTTCTTTGCGGGCGATGTGCAGGAGCGCGCCGACCGCGCCGGTGGAGATGCCCATGTCCTCGGCGATCTCCTTGTACGTCTTTCCTTCCCTGCGCATCTGGGCGGCGTGTTCGCGTCGCTGACGTGCTCGTGCCTCGAACTCGTCTCGTGGTTCAGCCATCAGCCGGACGATGGTGCGGGTGGATGCGCCGAACTGTTCGGCGAGTTCGCGGGCGGTGCGGTTGCGGCGCACAGGATGTTCAGCAGCCACGGTCAGCCTCCAGAAGCGCCTTGATGTCGATCTTGGTTGCGCGTGTGCGGTTGGCTTCGATTTTCGCAGCCGACACCACTCTGCCGCCCTTGCGACCGCCCTTGCGGCCGCATTCTGCCTTCCACCGGCGGTAGTTGGCTTCGAACTGTTCGGGACCGAGTTTGCGCAGCTCAGAGTTCCACACGAAGGCGGAGACGGACTTGGCGATGCTGCGTAGTTCGGAGTCGGGCAGGGGGCCGAGCGGGTGGCGGTGGAGCTCGGGGTTCCGGCTCCAGGTGTAGGCGTAGACGGCTTCGTCCCAGTCCGAGCGATTCGGGTAGCGGG
>NZ_AP025189.1:0-7197 GCF_020885655.1 Rhodococcus sp. RDE2 | reverse complement strand
AGACCTACTAGCCGCCGGCTTCCGAGTCGATGCGCCTGCCCCTGCCGACGAGGTGGATCACGGGCCTGCCGACGCTGCACGCATTGCGGCACTGGAGTCCCAACTCGCGCAAGCGTTGGCGCGGGCCGCTGCTGCGGAAGCTGTCGCCGCCGAGCGGGAACGCATCATCGAAGTGCAGGACCGCACCCTCCGAATGCTCACCGCTGGTCGCGACGATGCGCCGGCCTCCTCGGTGCAGCACTCCGAGCCTCCACGATCTCGCGGGTTGATCGAACGGGTTGCTGGTCGTCTCGGTCTGTGACGTGCGGAGACCCCGCACCGGGGGGGTCGTGCGGGGTCTCCGGGGTGAGCTTAAGTCAGCTCGGGAAGTCGGTCGCCGACGCCCGTAGCGCGGCCTGCACCTGGTCGATGAGCTTATGGGCGGTGTCGTAGTCCAGAGAGAACGCGGTGGTTCCGATCCGCAACGACACACCCGACCGCGTGCCCTCGGCTTCGATCTCCACGTCGTCCGTCTCGGTCCACTCGGTGCCGCACACCTCGCAGCGCCACCGGTGCCCGTCCAAAGGCTGCGGGTCCTGGTGGTCGGCGTAGTCCAGGCAAGCGCCGTAGTCGTAATCGTTGCTGGTCATCGGGGGTCCTCCGTAGGCGAGTAGGTCAGGTTGTCGAGCTGGTCTGCGAGATCCAACGCGGTGAGCGCCAACGCCCGAAGGCCGGCGGCGTCCAGATAGGTATATGGGCGGTCCGGGATCATCACGACCTCGGCGGGTTCGTACAGGGTGAGGTCGTCGCGCGTCGTGGAGCGTTGCACCAGGTGCATGGCGACTGTTGGCACCGGGAAGACGCTGGGACCGTAAAAGTCCACGGTCTCGGTCGTCTCGTCGCTATCGGCGTCGCATTCCTCGACGGCCCACGCTGGCATGATTGGGGTTGTCATCGTCTCTCCAAGGGTGGTGACTCGGGCCGATCGGGCGTCGCACCGCTGATCGGCCCGCCTACGTTTCGGGCCTGGTGGATCACTTCACGGCGTCCACCCCCTCGGCGGGGTCCAGGTATCGATAGAGCGTCGCGCGGCTGATGTTCAGGTGTTCGGCGATGCGCTTACCGGTCCACCCCTGCTCTTTGAGCGTGCGAGCAACCTCGGCTTTGTCATCGGTGACCTTGCGCGGGCGTCCGAACTTCACACCGCTAGCGCGCGCCGCTTCCCGCTTCAACGCGGTGCGTTCCTTCACCAACTCGCGTTCGTACTCTGCGAGCGAGCCGAGAACGCCGATCATCATGCGGCCCGCTGCGGTGCTCGAATCGATGCCGTCCGTCGTGGACACCAACGTGATGCCGCGTTCCCGGAGATCCTTCACCACGTCGAGAATGTGGATCAGGTCACGCCCCAACCTATCGAGCTTCCACACCACGATCGTGTCGCCGGGGCGGGCGTAGTCGAGCAACGCGCGAAGTCCGGGACGATCGTCGCGAGCGCCGCTCATGGTGTCGGAGAACGTCTTGGTGACGCCGGCGGCTGCGAGTGCGGCCTCCTGCTGTTCCAAGGTCTGCTGCACGGTCGAGACGCGCACGTAACCGAGCTTGGTTCCGGTCGGGGCGGGGGCGGTGGTGTCGCTCATGGCGTCGATACTGTCTCAAAAGTCCCCCAGTGTCAACATCTAAGACACTCTTTTTTGAGACAAACTTTCGAGACAATGCCACCTGGGCTTTCCCGACCGCCGAGCACTGTCGTCGGGGGTGTCTCGCTGAGATCACATATGAGACATGGTGTCGCCGGGGCGGGGTAGTCGAGCAACGCACGCCCCTAGTGTCTGCACCCCTCTCGCGTACCTAAAGAGAGAAAGGGACACATACGTAAGGGGAGAGTGGCAATGGACCAGCACGGCGACGAACAGCGCTTCACCAGGTATCAGAAGTTGATGGCGTGGCTCACGGGGGTAGGTGCCGGCGCTGCCCTTGCGAGTCTGGTCATGGTGGTCGTTGAGCACTGGGCGGGATAAAGCCTTCCCGCGCGCATGATCGTTGACTACGCAACTACTTCCCTAGAACCACCGAACCGCCCGCACCCCCGGATGATCGGGAGCGCGGGCTTAGTCGGACGTCCTACTAAAAAAGAGATTGCAGGACTCTGAATGTCAGCAATCTTGGGCGGGGTTAGAGGTCGAGACCACCAGCGTCGTACAGGTGAACCTCTAGGTCGGGGTAGTGCCCGCGGATCGGGTCTGCGAGGTGTCGCGCGCCGTAAGGGATGTGAGCTGCGAGGATGCGCAATCGCGCGGCCCGCACAGTCGTGGGGGGTTCCCAGCTGCGACGACCGTGGACGATGCCGGCAGTTTCGGCGTGGACAAGGATCTTCGCGGTGCCGTCGTCGGGGCGGTCGCGGGTTCGGTTGTACGTCCCCCAGACCCGAGCAGGGGCGATCGTGTCGGCGCGCCGCGCGTAGTCGAGTAAGGCGTCCTGGTCGGGGGTGACGTGGTGCCCGCACGCACATAGGGGGTGGGGTGCCGGGTGCAGGTTTACGCAGATCGCGCGGGGTGTCCACGGGTACAGGGAGGGCGGAAATCCGGCGATGATGCCCTCTTGCCAAACCGTGTTGAGACGCCAACCTGCCATGTGTGTTCCTTGTGGTGAGGGGTTTCCCCGGCCCGTGCACGCCCTAGTGATTCCGGGCAGGGGAAGTCGGTGTCGGCGGTCGCGTTCCTGGTCACGACCGCCGACAGAGGGGACTAGCTGGTGAACGGGTCCGGGCAGCAGGGCGGGGTGTGCTCGTACTCGCGGCGCAACCCGTTAGCCGGCAGATGCCCGCGGATCTCGTACAGCCGGGTCCGGGCTTCCCGATACGCACGCATTGCGTCCCGATAGGAACGACCGTCTGTGTCGCCACGAGAGACCAGAGTTTTCACCTGGTGCAGCGCCGCGCGCAGTGAAGTTTCGGTGGCGTCGTGGTCGCGCAGGGTGAAGTCCCGTGCCCGGTTGTCGTGCTGCCACGGCACATAGACGCTGGTCACGCGCGGTCCATTTCGGGCAGGGGCGGGTCGAGCGGCCTAGTGTCGCCGCTTCGCTTCCAACGATCGATGGTCGAATAGTGCCCCGCCTGTAGCGCCGCCCACACGATTCCCAAACCGGCGTTGGTGGTGCGGTAGTTGATCCCGTCGAGTTGGACGCTGGTGCTGTCACTGTTGGGGACGATCTTCGGGTCATAGTCGGGGAGGTCCGCAATATCCCACTCCCGGCGGTAGCTCGTGATCCCGACGTGTCCGGCCTTGGTGAGTGCCTGGACGTGGCGACGGATGGTGTCGTCGTAGTGCTTGTGGGCTTCGGTGAGGTCTGCGAGCAGGACTGCGAGTGCGTCGTAGTGGGCGTGAAGTGCTTCCCGTGCTGCGGGGAGTTCGTCGCGGGCTGCGGCGGCTGCGGTGGCCTTGTCGGCGATGCGCTGGCGCTCGGCCTCTTCACGTGCGCGTTCGGCCTTCCCGGTTTCGCGGAGATGCTTGATCTCGGCTTCGGCGTCGGCTTCGCTGCGGGCGGTCGCGAGTTCTTCGGGGGTGACGGGCTTGCCGGCACGGGCTGCGGCGAGCAGTTCGGTAAGGCGTTCGGCGGCGGTCGTGATTGCAGTCATGAGTCGGCTCATCTCTATGAAATTGTGAATAGGGGTCTATACCTGGCGGGCGCGGTCGATCAACGCTTGAACGTGCGCCTGGTGTGCCTGGTCAGCGGCCTGGCGGGCGGCGTCGTGTTCGGCGTGCACACGATCGGCTGCGGCTGCGGCGTGCGCTTCGGCGAGGATCTTCTCGGCGTCGAGTGCGGCTTTCGCTTTCGCGTATGCGGCGACGTCCACGGGCTTGCCGTTTAACGCCGCTGATTGCAACGCTGCGAGGCTTTCGGCGATGGTCGGCATAAGTACCTCAGTTCAAGATTCCGTGAGAGCGGAGAAGGCCCCGCATTGCTTCGATATTGCCGGCATTCTCGTTCTTCTCGCGGTTCTCTGCGGCGAGCTTTTCGAGGTGCGCGAAGTAATCGGGATTGTTTTCGCGAAGGTGCGTTTCGTGCGGATGCTCGGTCATGATCTTCTCCCTTAGTCTTCGAGGCCGTAGAGGGCGTCGAGGTCGTCTCGCTTGAGGCGCCGCGCTCCGTTCGGTCCGCTGTAAACAGGCAGCTCATCGGAGTTGATGAGACGGTAGATCGTGGTGCGCGACAGTCCGCTATAAGCCGCTGCGGCGGTGATGGTGAACCATTCGGTCACGGCATCGGTGTTCGTGGTCAACGATTTCTCCCTAGAAAGGCGAAAGACCCCCGGCGACGAATCGCAAGGGGCCTTTCAGTGGGCACAACTGTAGTGCTTTAAGAATACCAGATGGTGCACCAGGGGATATGTCGGCGCGCGGCGTGTCGCAATATCTCTACTCAATACGTGGGGCAGAGAATTGTCGGACCCCCGTCGTAGTCATCCGGGCGGAACGAATTAGGCCACCGTGACACCTTCTCGTGGTTCGATGCGACCCGCTCCTTACGCACGATGGTGCGCGGTTCATCGCCGCCCGGGACATAGTTCGGGTTCGGCAGTCGCACAGACTTGCGATCACTTCCACGTTTTACGTCGAGTCGGTGACCGAGTACGTGGGGAGACAGTTCCCGTATGGCGGCGTACCAAGCTTCGGTGTCGTGGTCGGAAGGTTTGCCGGCGAGGATCAGGGAGGTGTGCAGCATCTCGTGGACCATCACGTCATCTACGTGTCGGGTGCCGCGTGAGAACAGGTTCGAGGCGATCGTGATGCGCGGGCCGTCCAGGGCTTCATTCGTGCGTGTGAGGCCGATACAGCGCCCGTAGGCGGTGATGCCGATGACGATGGGGAGTTGGTCGGGCAGGTTCGGGAACAGGTGGCGGTGCTGGTCGTAGGAATCGTGGACGTAAGCACCGGCTTTGCCCCAAAGCTTTTCGGCGGCTGACCTGTATGTGGTGTCTTCTCTCATGTAGTCAGTATAGCTGTACTGACTACAGGTACTAGTGAACATCGGTGCGGACACAGAAAGCCTGGACGTGAGCCGCGCGCCGGCAGTCTGGTGGTCCCTGCATTCGGTCCTGAGAACGCCGTAGACGAACGTTTGGGGCAGTCGGGTAGGTCGGGATGGATATGCTGGCGCTGACACCCCCTGGCGTATCGGGCCGGGGGGTGTCGTCGTCTCAGTCGCGGGACAACTTCGAGGACACATGAGAGCGGGACACGGGTCCGTTTTCCACGGTCGGCGCTTTAGTGCATGAGGTGTGTGGTGATCGTGGTCGTGGTCGTTCGGAACCAATGCCAGTGGAGTGACGCACGACGGTTCGGGACGGCTGGGACTGCGGAAGGTAAGCCGGGTACGGCTGGCGGATGCGGTAGAACTTCTCGATCGGGTGGGCGATGAGTGCCCTCTTTTGGCCGGCCTTCCCGAATGTCAGAAGTTCTGCAAGAGGTGTGTCCCCACACGCTCGTCTGCCACGGGTGCCGGCGGGATGCGCGCGAGGTCGCCACGTTTTGCAGCAACCCCGCGCGCGAGGACCGATCAGGCGGAGAGGCGTAGCGATCGGTAGGCCGATACGGGATCGTCAGATTCCTCGAAGCACGCCGCGTGGACGCTCAACAGCTCGGGAATCGACATGCCCCGCGGATCGTCGCCCGCACCCTTGACCACCTCAGCGGCCGCACGGGCTTCCAGGAGGCTCGCAGCGACCGTTTCCACGTCCCCAGCGTGCTTGTACGCCCAGGCGCAGAACTCGGTCTCCGTGGCGCTCATGTCTGCAATGTCGATGCCGCACTCATCCGACACGTCGAACAGGAAAACGTCGGTATCAGTCGGCGTGTATCCGGCCATATCCCTATGTGCCAACTCGGGCACCGTGGGCGACTCTTCACGATCTTCGGCGACGATTTCGGGACGGGCTTCGGCGATCTCCACCTGGTCCTGCTCCACGTGGCACATAGGGATACTTCCCGCATTTATATGTGCCAACTCCTCCACCCCCGGCAACCCATAGATAGCGGCCTTCCCCTTCCCCGGCTCTCCCCTACTGCCAGCGGAGTGCTTGACGAGGAATCCACGTCGGGTCAGCTCGGCGAGGACTCGGGTCGCGGTGCGGTGCGGGATGCTCGCGGCTTCGGCGACTGCGCGGCCGGGGCAGGTGACGCGCAACATCTTCCGTTCGGCTGTCTGGGCTACCACGTACTGCATTACGGCCGTCTCCGTGGCGCTCAGGCCGTCTGTGGCGTCGTCGAGGCGGTCTGCCCACTGGTAGGCGAGTTCGACGGCTTCGTCTGCGATCTCGTCGCGGGTACGCATCCCGACGTTGTTCGCGTTCGCTACGCCGGTTGCCCAGGCTTTGCGGAGCGACTTCATTGCGGTGGGCATCGAGGCGGTGCGGCCGTCGCGGCGGGTCATGAGTTGTGCCCAGAGGCGAGAGGTGGGGCTAGCGATCTCGTTGACGTACTGGGCTTCGGACCATCCACGGAGGTGGGCGCTCATGGCGATGGATACGCACTTGGCGTAGACCTTGCGGCCGTCCTTGGTGGGGAGGCCGTCTGCGATCGCGTCGATTGCCCAGCCGGGGAGAGCGCGGTTAAGCGCCGGCCTCGGATCGGTGGGGCTGGTGGGTTCCACGTTGCTCCTGTTCCGGAGCGGTACCGCGAACAACCCGAACCACCTTGCGGGCATTTGCAAAAATGTCCCTGACCCTTGCTAAGGTGGTCGTACACGTTGGGTTGTGGTTCTAGGTACCACTTCCAATTGAGCCGGTTCCCCGTTGGCGCGGGGGCCGGCTTTTCTTTTGCCGGTCCGGCAGGTTTTCAGTTGTCGTGCATCCGACCGGGGCCGGATAACCGTTGATCTTCGCATACGGGGCGGACATCCACGGCCACGGCGCGCGGCACCCCTCGGTGCTTTCCGTCCCTCACAAGCCTTCTCAACGCGCCCTGAGATCGATTCTCCCGGCCTGTAGCGGTGCCCCTGGAGTGATTGCCTCACCCTGCATCGGGCGTGGCGTCTCGCGGGCATGTCTCGAACCGTGGATCATCGCACTGTGAGCAACAACGACGGTCGCCCTCGGTTCTCGGTCGTCCAAGCGGCTGCACGCACCGGGGCCGCGCGCTCCACGATCCAACGTCACCTGCGTAAAGGTGCCTTCCCTGGGGCGTACCAACTCCCGGACGGCACCTGGTCCATTGGTGTCGA
>NZ_AP025188.1:0-88091 GCF_020885655.1 Rhodococcus sp. RDE2 | reverse complement strand
GAGAGCGGACAGACGCTCCGCGGAAATGGTCAAGCCCTCGACCTGCCGACGTCGATCGATCATCGCCGCCAACTCGTACAGTGCCCCGGCGGCGTCACCACGCGAGCCCCGCAGCGGGGTGTCGAGCCGCCACCCCGGCAGTTGCTCGCGGTGCTCGTGCGCACTGACCAGCAGCGTGCACAGGTCGGTGACGTCCTTCGCCGCGAGACGGCTACGCCAACTGAGCGCTTTGAGCACCACCGCCTGCTCGACGTCGGGGATCGGCACCTCGAACCTCAACCCCCGGCCGGTGGTCAGCTGCGCCCGCACCCGCACCTCGACGGGCTCGCTCGCCAACGCCAGGTTCAACCCGGGAATGGCATCGAACCCGCGACCGGCGTATTCGACCCTTTCGATCCCGCGCCCGCCGGTGCCGGGCACCAGCAGATCCACCGCCAGCGGTTCCCCTTCACCGGAAGGAGCTTCGTAATGATTGCCCGCCACCCGCCGGTAGCCACGCTCGACGAGAGCGTCGTGCAGACCGGTATCAGCAGCAGCAACGGTGTCCATACCGGCGTCGGCGTCGGCGGTCACCCGCGCCACCGCCTCGGAGGCCGGATAGACCCGAGCGAGCAGGTGCACCATGTGCCCACCGATGACCCGGTAGTTGCTACCCCGCGCCGCAGCGGCGAGATCCGCCAAGGCGCGCAGACCCCGATCGGCCGCATTCGATGCCGCAATGACGTCGACCTCGGTCACAGTGCCCCCTCCCTGATCGCGGTGAGCAGATGCTCGGCGGCCTCCTGCACATCGGCGCCGGGCCCGCGCAGTACATCGTGCACGGTGATCACCGGATCGGCCAGCAACACCGGCTCACCCGCCGCGGCAGCGGTGCGCCACAGAGTCGGATCGGCCGGAACCCGCAGCGCCAGAGTGTGCTCCGCTGCGGTGGCCGGAGCGAACCCGGCCGGGGCCAGATCCACGAACTGATCGGTATAGAGCACAGCGCGAGTCGGCAACCGCCACGGTGCGTACACATCCGCGGCCGGATCCCCGCTCACCAACACCGCCGCCCCCTGACCGCTGCAGAACTCGACCACGGCAGTGGCCTGCGCGACCACCGGATCGAGGCCGTACCAGTACATCGTGGCGCCACCGGGACCGGGATAGTCGGCCAGATGCTCCGACAACAGGTCCGCACGCGAGCCCGCGACCCAGCCGTCAGCAGTCCGGTGAACGTGTCGGCACTGCCGCAACGCCAACGACACCGCCTGCTGAGACACCTCCAACATCGAAGCCAATTCCCGCTGCGTGACCGGAACGCCAGTGACCAGCAGCAGCCGTTCGAGCGCCCACCGCACCCACGGTCTACGCCCCCGAACCACGCGCGCTGCCGGAGTCTGCCGTGGCGAGTCGCCGTCGGGCCGGTAGCGCACACCGTCGAACACGATCAGGCCCTCGTCCACGCCGATCACATCCATCTGTCCACGCGAGGCGAGCCGGCGCAGGTGCGCCGTGGCACGCGGGGCCACCACGAGCGGGCGGGAGACGGCGGCCGGATCGCTACACAGCCCGGCCAGAGCCGACGGAGTCGGAGGCCGCCGATGCACCATCGCTGCTGCGGACAGCTCCCGGCCATCGGGCAAACCCAACTCCACGGTCTCCAGTGAGCCCGAGAGCACCCGGATGCCAGCACGGCGCAGCAGCTCGAGCGCATCCGAGAAGACCTGCGAGACCTCGGACATGGACACCTTCCTCCCACCTGACGATGGATACAAGTATAAGTAGAAAATATTACTTTAACTTGTATCTCCTGGTCACGCTTCCAGCGTTCTGAGGAGAAGGCCACCTGCGGTGTCCACCGAATCGAGCTCCGCTGCGCTCCGCCCTGCTGAAAAGCCTTCTTTTTCCCTTCTGGCCTTCCGATTTTGACCGGCGGTGACCTGCGCGCAACCCCTGGGCGCTTCGCGGCCTACGGCCCGGAAAATTCTCTCCTCCGCTGCGCTCCCCCGAGATTTTTCCGTCCCAGAAGTTGCACTCCGGCCCCCTCATGCCGGTCTACATCTCCTTTGCCAGAAGGGCAAAAGAACGGTCGGGGCCACCACCGTTCTCACGTCGAGCACAGGAGCGCAGCAATGCCGCACAACACGATGGACCAGCAGTTCGAGGGATTCGACTTCGCACGGGACGTGATCGGCGACGACCTGATCGTCGACGGCGTCGTCTACGACTCGTCCATCTGGACGGTCGACGGCGAGGGCGGGGTAATGCGCCGCTGCGAGGAAGCCCGCGACCTGGAGGCGACCTCCCAGGACATCGCCACCGAGGAGATCCTCCGCCGCGCCGCCGCGATCGCGAGCGACTACGCAGCTCTGGCACGCAACATCTCCACCGGACCGGACCTTGCGGAGCTGCTGCGCCGCCACCGCGAGCTGCTGTGCGACGCCGAGACATGGGACGTGCAGCCCTCGCGCATCGAGAACATCATCGACGCCGCGCTCGCGAACGCCTGACGACCCCGGGGGGTGGGGCCACCGGCCCCACCCTGGTGTCGTGGCCGAATCCGCCACCCAGCCAGAAGAGACGACATGACCACATCCGACCTGATGAGCCTGTGGGCGACCTGCATCCTGCCCGGATGCTGCCAACCCGTCGCCGGAGCACTCGAGGTGTGCGACACCTGCCGGGCCGCATTCGGAGATTTCCTCCAGGAAACCGATCGCGACACCCTCATCGTTCGTGACATCGACGAACGCGACGCCCACGTCCGAGCCGGTGCACTTCGCCCGGTACGCGCTGCACATGGACGAAGAACCGGCCGAACGGCGAGGCAGGCGCTGCTGGCTCTGCGAACAGACCCGCATCTGCCTACGTGAACCAGGCGGCTGGGAATGCCGCTCGTGCCGACAAATCCACTGACCACCCACTGTGAGGGGGCGGGCCACAGCACCGAGCCCGCCCCACTCGACCGCAACCCGAGAGGAAACCCATGACCCCCGTACGTCCCTGGCAACACCACCGAGCCCAGCCACTCGGCCTGCTCGGCGAGGACGTCACCGCTCCACGCGTGAGCGCACCGTTCACCGAGACCCACTGGGACACCCTGATCGAGGTGGCGAACTCCTGCTGGCCGGCCGATGTGGAAGGCCCCCTCACCGGGGACCTCCACGAGGGCTGGGTCGCCGAGTCCCTCACCCTCGACGAGGACGGAACGTTGGTGTGGGACGCCGGAGTCGAGCGTCTGACCTTGGTCGCGGTCAACGGCATCGGCGGGATGTACGTCCAGGTGCTCACCGGCCCGGCCCCGACCGCAGAAGCAGACTGGCCGATCAGCCTCGAATGTCCCCGCGAGACCGCCCGCACCCTCTGGCACCTGATCGGCCTGTTCAGCATCTGAAGACAAGGGTTCGGACCGGGGCGCAGCAACCGCCCCGGTCCGAACCACCAGCGTATTGCCAGACGGCACACCCGCTCACACCGGAGTCCGCGCAGGAGCCAACACGCCGAAGACTCTGTCGGGCCACTGTGATTAGCTGTTCGGGATCAGAGCCGCGTTGCACGGCTTGACTCCGACGCCACCGCACAGATGCCCACATCATCTACGGCGGTGGCGACCCGAGGACAAGGTCCACCGGATCTGCAACACCCACTCGCCCCGCCACGACCAGCGGCGATGAATGTGGGACGCCGCCCTGCTTTCGTGATCGGAGCCCACACACATGACCAAGAACTCCGCCCGGAAGAAAGCCGCCCGCGCCTACCAACAGCAGCATCCCGGCACCTCACTGTCGGCAGCACTGCGCGCCGTCACCACCAGTGAGGAGAATCCCCGCATGAACACGACCCCCACCGAGACGCCGTCGTCGCCGCGCCCGTCCACCACCGGTATCGATCCGCAGACCAGATCCGCGGCGATCGCCGCGCTGACCGCGATCGCGCGCAGTACCCACCCCGGCGGTTCCCCAGTGGACTTCGCCGATGTACTGGCAGACATCGTCACCACCGTCGCCGCCAACGTCGGCTCGCTCGAGAATCTGCTCCTCGGCCGGTCCGGCTCGTGGGAAGCGGCCCTTGTCGCCCAGCTCGTCGAGGGAACCGCACCGGAGGATCAACTCCCCGCCCGGCGCACCGAACCCGTCGAACTGTTCCTGCATATCGACAACTACTGGGTCGACTGCGGCCTCGAGGACGTGTGCACCGAGGACCGCGACGAGATCGAACGCGACCGCGACGTCCATGCGGAAGGCAGCCGTGAGGACGAGGCGCTCGACGACGAATTAATGGCGGTCGACGACCTGGAAGAGGCAGATCGCGCCGCGTACATCGCCGCATGGACCGAACAGGCACGCATCGCGGCAGCCGAATTCGGCGTCACCGTACCGGTGACCGTGACGGTCCTGACCTGGGGGACGAAGCAGTATCCCGAAGGCAGATTCGGCTTCGAAGAGGATATCGCAGGTCGCGCCGCCGAGCGGACCCCGCACCCGACAAATCCCGAACTCACGCAGCTGGTCGGAACCTTTAGTGCCCCGTCCGATGATCTCGCTGCACGCATCCGGGCAGCCGGACACAGCTACCGTGCCCGGGTAGCGGCCGCTGGGTCGTAGCCCTTCCCACAGGCTCGTCGTTGTGCGCCCGGTCGCTGTGCTTCAGCCGAACAGCCCGGACTCCCACGCGAACGCCTCTGCTGCCTCCACACCAGCGACTCCGTGAATGTTGACGAGCAACCCGAGGTCAGCGTTGGCCACCGACGCCATATCCGACGAACTCGACAAATTCAGCGCAGCAGTCCGGGCCTCGTTTTCACGTACCCCGGCCGGGTCGTAGCGACTACGAAACAACAGCACGTCCTGCAATGCTGTGGTCCTGTCCACCACGCTGATAGTCAGCGACAGCGTGTCGTGCAGGGGAGAGTCCTTCACGCGACCCGTCGTCAACGACGACCCTTCCTCGAGATCGCACGAGACTTCAAGGTTGCCCTCATAGGTGAATCCAGCGGCCTTACAGTTCATCACGTGGCTGGACAGGGGCTCAGGTAGATGGTCGGTGACGTTGCGGGGGTCGGCGCTGTCGCGAGCAGCCGTGTCGTCGCCGGCTGGTGTCTGTGCCGACGGGGTCGCGCCGGCCGAGGCCACACCGTCCCCACTCAGACCGCGCACGACCACCATCGCGATGCCGACGACCGCAACGAGCCCGACTGTCGCTGCCGCGACCACCGACCAGCGGCGTTTCCGCTGTCCTGCCGCTGGAGCTGCACCGACCAGCGGCGAGAGCACCGGACGGCGGGGCAGCGGCACCGTGTCGAGACCATCACCAACTGTGGGGATATCGTCGACTGCGAGCAAGGCGCCCTGCGCCACGACCGTCTTCGGATCGTCGAGTGTGGCGACCGGCCCGAGTTCTCTGAGTCTGGTGTGCACCAGCGGGATCCGGGCTGAACCACCCGTGAGATACAGCGCGGCCAGATCATCGGGCCCGGCGACACCGGCGTCGGTGAGGGTGGCACGCGCCAGCGTCACCGCCCGGTCCAAGTCCGGGCTGATCAGCTCGTCGAACTCGCCGCGTGTCACGGTCAGGGTGTGGCGGCCGGTGCCGGTGTCGAGGGTGACCGTAGCCGACGGCGATTCGGACAGGTGCTCTTTCGCCGTCCGGATCTGATCGTCGATACTGCGCCGCAGATGCGGTGGCACCGTCGCCAACGCGTCGGCGACCTCGGGTTCGCTCTCACCGAGATGCTCCTCGATCCACCGGCGCAGCCGAGCATCGAAGTCCTTGCCACCCAACGTGGTGTCCCCACGAGCAGCGACAACCTCGAATCGGCCGGCGTCGGTGGCGATAAGTACCGCGACGTCGAGTGTGCCACCACCGAAGTCGAACACCGCGATCTTCGTGCCCGGCTCCGCAGAGGTGGCGCGGCTGTAGTGGTGCGCCGCCGCCCGAGGCTCGGACACCGTGGTGATCGTGGCTGGGTCGATGCCGGCACAGGTGGCCGCCGTAGTGAGGGTCTCGATCTGCTGCGATGACCATGCTTCCGGGTGCGTGAGCACCACCAGGCCGGGCGGGACACCGTTGTGTGCGACCAGGGCGCGCTCGTACGCCGCGGCCAGGACAGGTGCGATCAATGTCTCGAGGGCGTACTCCTCGCCGTCGAGCAGCGCGTCGGGAACCTGTCCGACCAGGCGTTTCGGGGACGGCATGAACCGGGCCGGACCGCGGTCGGCGGCCGCGGCCGCGGCCGCGCCGGTCAGGATCCGCTGCGGACTCTCGGCATACACCCACGAGGGCAGCAGATTGCTTTGATGGGTCAGCGGCAGCGTCTCGATACGACCGGAGAGCGCACTGGTGTGCGCGGCCGCGGTGTTCGACGTGCCGAAGTCGATCGACAGTGCCCAGCCAACCACAATTCCCCCCACAAGTTGCCCCCACGTGCCGAGCCATCATGCCGTATCGCGTATCTCGGGTGTGCGGCACCTCCCGCACCGTGGGCGGTGGGTGGGTCGGTACGGTCTCAACGTTCACACGCAGGGGGGTCGTGGCGGACACACGCATGGACATGTGCCCCTCACCGACGACGAGGGGGACACAATGACGAGACGACGTGCAGGGGCGGTGTACGCGGCGGTGACCATCGCGGCAGCGGCGGCGGCCGCGGCGGGATGCGCATCGCAGGGCGATGCGCCCGTGGCGGTGGCCGAAACCACAACCATCAGTGTCGAGGCGAGCCCGGTGTTGGTGCCGGCCGCACCCGGTGAGCTCGATCCCGGCCTCTACCGCACGACCGCGAGCGAGGCCCACACCCCGACAGTGGCCAACACAGTCAGCGGCCAGTTCGTCGAATCCGAGCGGTTGGCCGAGTTCGTGGCACTGCCGATCGAGATCGACCCCGAACTGGTCGAAGTGATCAATTCACGGACCGGCGTCGTCCCAGGACCGGAGCCGTTGGGGTTTCTGTTCACCGGACAGGCCGACGACGTGATTTCTGCGATCGGCGAGGACACCGGCTTCTATGCGGGTTTCGCCACCGGCCGCACCACGGCAGGCAGGTTCGGGGACGGAACGACCCGCCAGATCATCCATGCGGTCCTACAGTTTCCGGATGCCGAGGATGCACAAGACGCCGCCGCCGCATTGCACCGGGATCGCCTGTCCAGGCCGTGGTCTCAGTCCTCTGACGCGTCGCCTGCCACCGAGTATCCCGTGGCGTCGCTGCCCGGAAGCTTCATCAGCGCCACGATCCGCGACGGCTACATCACCGGGGCTGCTTTCACCCCGCACGGCCGACACGTGATCTACACCTGGCTCGACGCACCACTCGAGGTGCCGGGCTGGTTCGACGAGTCCCTCACCACTGCGCTCGAGGTGCAGCGTCCGCTGATCGAGGGGTTCCCGATCACCGACCCCGAGGATCTGGCGAGCCTGCATATGGATCTCGAGGGTGTTCTCCGCTTGACCGTCCCCTTCGGTCCTGATGAGCAGCCGACCCCCAACAGCATTGCTGTGTACGGGCCACGGGGAACCGCTCACCTGTCGGTCGATCAGGCAGGGGCCCTCGACGCGCTCACCGCCACCGGCACCACCCATTTGGCCGTGCACAAGACAAACGTCTACAAATCCTCGACCGTCAGCGGCGCCGAGGCGTGGTTTGATCGTATGCCCGGGTTGATCCGCAGTCGCGGCGCCGATACCTCGGTCACCGGAGCTGCGGGTCCGGCCGGTGTGCCGAACGCCCGGTGCTTCGACATTGTCAACCCGTCCTCGACGTTCTCGGCGTGCATTGTGCAACACGGGCAGTATGTCGGAGAGATTTTCGGTAGAGACCTGACAGACGCGCATCAGTTGACGACGGCGCAGTACCTGATCCTCGATGCCGAAGCCGCCGACGACAAGTAGGTCCGGGCAGTGGGCCACCCGTCGATCGGGGGGATCTGCGGTGGCCACGCGATACGGTACGCGTCCCACCGCCGTCGACCGATGCAAGGGTCCGCGTCCCGTGCAGACATGCCCTCACCCCAGTGCACATCACGTTCACGGCCCCAGATCGCTCTGCTCTGGGCGAGACTCGCCGACCGACCAAAGGCCCGACCATCCATGACATCCGACACGCAGACCCCGCACGAGGTCGACTTCCAGCACATCCCCACAGGCGGGTTCTTCGGCGAATGCGTGCAGCCCACCCGGGCCGCCGCCGAGCAGTACGCGATCGACAAGCTCATCGGCCTGGGTGAAGAGCGATTCGAGTCCGAGCAGGCGGCGCGATTTGCGGGCTATACCGCTGCCGATGCCCGAACCTACGCGGTGCGGATCTATCCGTCCCGCACGACATCTCCTTCCTGACGTGCACTCGGGCCGGGTAAGGGCCACTGCTGTAGGCCACCTGCGGTGTCCACCGATTCGAGCTTCGCTGCGCTCCGCCCTGCCAAAAGAGCTTTCTTTTTCCCTTCTGGCCTTCCGATTTTGACCGGCGGTGACCTCCGCGCAACCCCTGGGCGCTCCGCGGCCTACGGCCCGGAAAATTCTCTCCTCCGCTGCGCTCCACCGAGATTTTTCCGTCCCAGAAGTTGCGCTCCGGCCCCCTCATGCCGGTCTACATCTCCTTTGCCAGAAGGGCAAAAGAACGGTCGGGCCACCACCGTTCTCACGTCGAGCACAGGGGAGCGCACGTTGAATTCGCAGGAGTCCTGGATTTTTCCGAGTCTGACCACCCGGACCACCGTCATGATCGCCGGAGAGCACCAGCAGGTGCGTCTGGATGTGACCAGTGCACTGACGGCGTCCGCGGCGGTGTTCGCCACGATCGGTGCGGTCCGGATGGTGTTCACCGACCCCGCGATCGCCCGGTCGTTGGTGACCGCGCTGCGACGCCCCGCCACCGGTGGACATCTGATGGCTCTGCCCGAGCAGTTCCTGTTGCGCCCGGACCGTTTCGCCGTCGATGAGCATCTGGTGACAATCAACTGGTCACAGGTGCCGCAGTCGAAGACCGCCCCCGGCGGCGGCTTCGACGCCCAGCGTCGCCGACACATCCACTGGGTCGACGTCGAGGCAGGTCCGCTGGTGTTCCGGTTCTTCGACAAGTCCGGTCACCGCGCGTTCGTCGCCGAGTTGGCTCGCACCGCGGCGCTCGCCCGGTCGGTGTTGCTCCCTGCCGACGAGAAGGTTCATGCCCTCGCCGGTCGCTGACCCGGGGTGAGTTGTCCACAGTGGGCCCGGTTCTCCACAGAACCGGGCCCACTGCCGTATTCGGCCCGGCGATAGCTCTTAGGCCGGGCACACTGATCTCCACCGACAGAGCACACCGACAACCAGCAAGGAGTCCCTCGATGCACACCTGGACTGTGACCTGCGATCCGGCCATCGCCGAGGAATCCGGCACCGCAGCCACCGAAGTCGACGCGGTGATCGCCGGTGCGGCCGCGATGCGCCGCATCGTGCGCGATACCCACCGGGCCGGCGGCGACTCACCGTTCGTGAATCTGTGCATCGACACGCGCCCACGGATCGGCATCACCGCCGGGCAGGACAGCCCGGACGGTGCGCTCGAATGGATCGACGACTACGAATACGAGGCGGCGGTGGCGGCCGCGGTCAACGACAGCATCCTGGGCCGCGCCCACGTCGAGGCGAGCTGACCGCAACCCGAGACACGGACCCGACCGTCCCACACCCAAGGAGACCACCATGGCCGACCACACCCACACCGATCCCCGGCGTTCGCTGCGTGAACGGCTCGAACCGCTCGGTCAGGACGCGGTGCGCGAGACCGTCGCACAGCACATCCGTGCCGCCTGCGCGATGGCAGGAGACTTCGGTGGTGAAGATCCCCGCGCGATCATCGACCGCCTCGAGGCCGGGGACACGATCGAGGACCTGCTCGACGAAATTCGCCCGACCACCCGCGAGGACATCCTCGCGGCCTACCGCCGCCCCGGTGCGAGGTAACCACAGTGCCGTCGCTGTATCGGGGCGCGTGCCGAGTACCTCGAGGGCCGCGCGTACCCGGCCGTGCAGGACACGGACGGTGCAGGACCACCTCGACGCCGCACTGTCCGACCCTGCCCTGGCCTGAGCGGCTCACCACAACCAGGAGACCCGACCACGTGATGATCTTTCTGCCCCTCAGCTCACTGATTTTGCTGATCGTCAGCGTGTTCGCGGTCGCCCGTGCCCGCCGCGCCAACTGAGAATTCACACTCAGCCCTGCCGGACGTGCAGTCATCGACGAGAAGCAGTTCTCGTCGATGAGCATGCAGGACCGCATGGCCTACCGCGAGTTCGTCCCTACTTACGCCGACGCCGTTTCCGCGTGGTCGTCGTCTTCCGCGCGGTCGGTCGAGCACCTGGTTTCGGCACGGTGGCCTGGCGTCGTTCGGCCACTTCACGCTGTTTCGCAGCCTCTTCCCGGTCGATGCGTGCGAAGACGAGGTGCTGCTGACCGTAGGTCCATATGTTGTTGCTGACCCAGTACAACAGGATCGCGATCATCAAGAACGGCCCGCCGACGAGAACGCCGAGCGGGAAGATCCACAGCACCAGTTTGTTCATGATCGCCGACTGTGGGTTGGCGGCCGCGTCCGGACTTTGCCTGGCTACAGATGCCCTGGCGTTGAAGTGCGTAGCGAGGCTCGCGAGCACCATCAACGGGATCGCCACGGCGGCGATGGTGGCCACCGTGGGGACTCCGCCGTACGGAGCGAATGACGCCAGGGTGCTCTGTGGACTGGTAATCGCCGCGGAGATCGGGGCACCGAACAGGCGAGCGCTCAGAAACGACTGCACATCGACGGCGCTGAAGATGTAGTTCGGGGTAGTTGCGTTGGCCTCGGGTGTCATCCCGAGTTGACCCAGTCCTGTTCCAGTGCGGTTGAACGAGCGCAGCACGTGGTACAGGCCGAGGAACATCGGCGCCTGCACCAACGCCGGCAGGCACCCCATCAACGGATTGAATCCGTGCTCCTTCTGCAGCTTCTGCATCTCGGCCGCTTGACGCTGTCGGTCGCCGGTGTGCTTCTTCTGTAGGGCTTTGATCTGTGGCTGCAGTTCCTGCATCTGGCGGGTTGTGCGGACCTGTTTGATCGCGGGTTTGAGCAGGAAGATGCGCAGGGTGAAGACCAGAAACACCACCGCGAGCGCCCAGGCGAAACCGTTGTCCGGTCCCAGAACCGAGCCGAATACCTTGTGCCAGAACCACAAGATTGCTGATACGGGGTAATAGATGAAGTCGAGCATCGAGAGCACCTCTTCGCTGCACGACGCGGCGTTACACGGCATCGTGCAAGTGGAATGTCACGCCGGATTCCTCGCGGATGGCGACGGCGTGAAAAAGGACGGTCGATGAAGTGGTCGGCGTAGCGTCGGGAACGCTACGTGGCGACCAGGACCTGTCCGGGTGCTCGGGGTTGACGGGGCCGGCCTGGAGTATCAGGGGCGCTCTGTCGGCGGAACGAGCCACGCAAGCGCTGCTCTTCGACGGGTGGACCGGTAGTCGCCTCGGTTAGTGAACGCAGCTGGGACAGTGAACTCTGCCCGGCGAGAGCGAGTAGAACAACGATCGCGACCGTGGCGCCGACCATCGCAGCGGGCCCATCGATCACCGTCGATACGGAAATCACCAACGTCAGCACAGCTATCCAGGTCAGCTGAACAAGGGTCAACCCTCGCGCAAGTACCGACCAGATGTGTGCCATTTGACGAAGTGTACCGAAGGTTCGATGTCGAGTAGCCGGGGGCGAAGGCCGTAGTTAGGGAGGCTGTGGATGCTGGGGCGGTGGCATTTCCTCTCGGGAAGCTACAGCACTGTTTGGATGCCGAATCGAACGGAAAAGTTAGGAATCCCGAATCTGTTGGTGGTGATTGTTTGGTTCGGGTCAGTGTTGGCGCTCGTTTTGGATGGACACCAGGACGAACTTGTCACGCATGACACGGAATGCGCGGTCGAGGTCGTCGGCGAGGAGTAGTTCGCGTTCGTGGGCGTGCAGGACAGCGATGGCGGCGGCGAGTTCGTCGTCGCTCATGGCTTCCGCTGCGGCTGCGACGATGTCGGCTTCGAGGTTCACGCGCCGAGAGTAACCGCAGGACAGGGTGGCCGGAGAGGGCGACGGCCCCCGACCGAGGGGCGTCGGGGGCCGTCCTTCGACCCGTCAGGGAATCACTCGACCTGCCGAGGAAGTGCACGTAATCGCGCAGGTGACGATGATATCCGAGGGCAAGGCGGCGCGCAGCGGCGGCGCGGCAGTACCGGTTCAGTGTGTCTGGTTCGAGGCATCGCCGCTGTGAGTGTGCGGGGCGGGACCACTGGTCGAGGCGGGTGTGTTCTTACCCCAGTTCGACCACAGGACGCGACCGACGCCGACGCCACCGGCTGCGAGGGCCGCAATCACGATCCACGTTTCGATGCTCATGGCCGCAGGCTACTGCGTCGAGGCCGGTGGTGGGCGGGGATGGTTGCTGCATCCCCGCCCACTACAGACCGGTGTGGGTGTGGGTGTGGGTCAGTCCGAGAGCTCGCAGATCAGCTGCCACATCACCCGCGCGGTCAGCGCGTGGTTGTCGAGGTCGGTGGCCCGATCAGCGGCCGGGGTCCACAGGCCGGTGTCGGCGACGGTGTGGGCGCGCACCAGGTCGCCGCTGCGGTCGCGGTGGCCGGTGAAGCGGATCGGCAGCAGCCGGGCGTCCCAGATCAGGGAGCCGGCTGCGGCTGTGGAGTAGTCGTCGAGACCGCAGGTCGGTTCGTCGATGTGGGTGTAGAAACGCACCGCTTCGTCGGTCAGGGCCTCCCGGTGGTCCTCGGTCAGTGGCACGATCGCGGCCGGCGGGGTGGCGGGGTGTTCGTAGCGGGAGCGCACTTCGACCTTGACACCGGACGCGGCGGCGGCGTGCTCGTCCCTGGGGAGGGGGAACACCGGGCTCACAGGCTGCCACCGGCTGTGGCCCAGCGCCGTGATCATTGCCTCGTGCAGCGGTGCGGGAGAGCCGTCGGGCCGCGGAATGCGGGCGAGGACCGTCATGCCGCCGCGGGCAGCGCGGCGCCGGACCAGGACCTCGTTCGCGTTCGGAAATGCTACGGCCTCAAAGATTTCGGTGGTGCGCATCGGGCGCTCCTTTCGTTGGGTGAGGTCAGTTGACCACCTACACGACACACTGTCAATCAGAATTATCAAAACTGATAAATCGACTTGACACTGTGGTGTGGGTGGCATAGATTCGACACATCACATCGACGACGAAGGGGGAGGGCATGACCGCAGTAGTCGAGACGACCGCGCCGGAGCCCGAGCCGATCGGCCCGGACGACTTCGCGCTCGATCCGATGGAGGACCTCGAAGAACAGTGCGTGTGCGCGCTGCTGTGGGCACACCCGGCCGACGGCGCGAAGGTGACCGCGCATCTGCGGGGTGAGGACTTCCACCTCCCGATCTACCGCGAGTTGTTCGAGGTGATCGCCGCTCTGGCAGGCGAGGGCGCTCCGCACACCGCCGCGATGGTCGCCGCCCGTCTCGAGCAGGACGGGCGTCTCGGCGGACACGCCGGGGAGCGGCTGCGTCGCGCACTTGTCGGCGCCACCACCGTCGGTGCCGACGGTGCGAGCGTGGGTTTCTACGCCCGCGCGGTCGCGTCCGCGGCGTATCGCCGCAGCTTCCGTGACGTGGGGCTGGCGATCGCCGAGGCCGCCGAAACCCTGCCGGAGCACGAACTCTTCGAGCACATGGTCGACCTCGGGCGTCGCCAACGCGCCGCTACCGTCCGCCTGGCCGCACTGCGTGCTGCGGGCCTGTAAACCCATCCGATCCACTACCGAAGGAAAATCAATGTCGTTGAGCCATCCCACCGCTGCCGCGGACGCCGCTGAACCCACCGGGGTGCGGGGGCGGCCGGAGCGGATCCTGCGCACGCGTCACCTGGCCGACGAGGTCCTCATCGCGCTGGCGCACCAGGTCGCCGCGCACCCGCACACTGCGCACCCGGTGTCGTGGAGGCTCGAGGATGGGGTGCTTGTCGCCACCGACGCTGCCGCCGAACGTGTGTGGGTTACCGCGATCGACCGGTGGGACGGGGATTTCCTGCGCTACACCCGCCGCACCGACACCGGCGGGGTCGTGGCCATGCTCGATTTTCCCACCGATTTCGACGAGTCCGCGGTGATCGCCCGCGACGCCCGGGCCGGACTGGCGCTGCTGTATGAGGACGGATCGGCGCGCCCGTAGGGTCGAGCGCGGCACGCGAACGCAGCAGCCCGGCCGATCCGGGTGCTGCGTCCACCTGCCGACCCCGCTGGCCCGAAGACGAGGACACATCCGATGAGCGACTACACGATCAGCGTCGTGCGCGCCGACACCGACGACAAGGCCTGGACCGTGTCCATCGATGACCGGCCCGACTGGTCGTTCAGGGAGAAGAACTTCGCCGCCATCGATGCCCGTGTCCGCGACCTCGCTCAGACCCACGATGGCGCCGACCCTGCGGCGGTCACGATCACCCGCACTCGGGTGGCGGTCGGGGATGTCGAGGTCACCGGCCGGCTCGCCGACCTCGACGAGCTGCGTCGCCGCGCCCAGGAGATCACCGAGTCGATCGGTGCCACCACACTCGAGTTGATTGCCACGTTGCGGCGGCAGGCCGGGTTGTCCACCCGCGACACCGGGTCGGTGCTGGGTTTGACCGGCAGCCGCATCACCCAGCTCGAACAGACCAAGCTGGACGACAGAACCGAATGAAGGACGATCACCCCGTGACTGACCCCTGCATCATCGACACCGACTTCGGATTGATCAAGGTCCGCAACGAACTGCCGGACACGGTGACTCTGGCCGTGGACGACGGCTTGGGCGCGCAGCGGATACTGTTGCTGCAGCTCGACGAGGCACACCGGCTGATCGACGCACTCAACGCCGCGATCCGCGCAGCGTCGACCGGCGGACCCCACATCATCGACACCGAATTCGGGTCCATCACGATCCGCAACGAATTGCCGGAGATGGTGACTCTGGCCATGAACGACGGACTGGGCGCGCAGCGGGTGCTGTTTTTGCAGCTCGACGAGGCGCACCAGCTGATCGATGCGCTCCACGCCGCGATTCGCGCAGCGCGTACCGAAGAGAGTGAACGGTGAACGCGCGCACGGCATTCTGGGGCAGAAAGCTCGAGCCCCGCACCTACTGGCTGATCGCGGTGATGTGGGCGGTGCTGGCGGTGTGGTCGCTCATCAACGGATGGGTCTGGTCCGGTGTGGGATACGGCGTGGTCGCCGCACTATGGGCAACTCCTGCTGTGCGCCGGCACTGCACCCGGACGGCAGAGAACGACACCTCCGATCAGCGGACCTACCTCTGAATCGGTGGCCTGATCCTGTCGGCGACCGTCGATACCGTTTTCCGCTGACCACGGCGCCGCACCCACGTGCTGTACACGAACAACACCGACCAGCCAGGAGGAAACCCAATGTCACCCACAATCGACGCGCCGTTGGTAGACCACGAGCCGCCCGTGTTCATGCTTCCCGACGGGACGGTCCTGCCTTCGATCGATGCGCACGGTAGGCCCATCGGAGGCTTCAACGGCCTGATGGTCGGGACCGGTCCGGGCGGCGAAATCGTGATCAAGCCGTCCGACTGGTCGGGTGAGACCACGGTGGAGCTCAGGCCGCTTTCAGAGCTTGTCGACAACGCGGAATCCGACTCACCCACCGCACCGGCAGGCGAGACGACAACGGCGGTGGCCCAGCCGGGCCCGGTGCCGACGTCGTCGCCGAACGATCTGCTGACGACCGTGTTCGTGTCGGTGGCCGTGCTGGCGCTCGTGGTCGCTGTCGTGCTGGGCGCGGCATCCTGGCGACACACACGTCGTTCCTGAGGTGGGAAGACCCCGATCAGGCTCTTGGGCCAGCAAGAGCCTGATCGGGGTGTGTCAGAGCGCGAACGCCGTTACGCAGAAGACGCTGGCGCCGCAGAATCCTGCCAGCTCGCTCCTGGTCGGTGTCCATTTGTCACGCCTTTTGACTGCGCATGCGGCGGCGAAATGGACTCCGGCGATGAGGGCCAAAACGGTCTGTCCGAAAAATGTCATGCGGTACTGGAACACAGCAGGGCCGTTTCGACCAACAGGGTGAACCGGCTTTCTTGCCGAACGCAGTCGAGCGGATCGGCTGCACGAGGAACTGCACGGTGGGACGATCTCGAGACTGCTGGTGGTGAAGCCGGCTGACCCGTGTGCGGCGAAAGTCGGCGGAGGTGGTCGACGTTCCGACGTCGCTTACGTTTCGACCTGGCCGTGGTCGTCGTCGCGTGGCCACTGCACGCCCTGCCACACCGGACCGACATGCGGTGGCCGGTAGATGATGGCCGAGCACCGACGGCATTCGTACGTCCGGTGTCCCTTTCCTCCCGCCGAGGTCGCGGACGTCGCGCACGTACAAGGCACCCATCCCACCACGATCAAGTTCGGGCCGAGTCGGTGACCGTTCGGGCAGGTATCAGGGCTCTTCGAAGTTGGCCGGGCAGTCAGCATGAAGTTTGAGTCGCGACCCGCTGTGCGCGGGTGCAGTGGAATCGTATCCGCCGTGCCGAGTTCTCCCGGTTCCTGAATCCGCAGGCTGAACGTTTGACAGCCTTGACCAGCCGGTTGTAGCCCTCGGTGCGGGCGTTCGTGATGCCGGTGCGGACGAACGCGTTGATCTCGGGCCACCACACGTCAACGGTCTTAGCGAGGGCAAGCAATTCCGGGATGTTCGAATCGACACACCATGCCAAGAACCGGTGTAACCGTTGCCTGGTCAGGTGCGCGTCGCCGCCGATGCGGACCGTGGAGAGCAGGGTGCGCAGTTCTTCCTTCGCGATATAGGCAGACAGGATCTCTCCACTCGGATCCTCGTCGACAATCGCATTCCACATGCGCGCGAACCTGATGCCAGACAGTCGCTCCCGCCCTGTCAGCAGTCGCCGGCGGTTTGCCCACTCCGGATCGGCCTTGCGGCCGCGACGGTCCCGCAGTTCCCACGTCACCCGACGGCGGACCTTCGTCACCGCCTGGTTCGCCAACTGAACCAGGTGGAAGTGGTCGACCACCAGCGTCGCATTCGGCAGAAGGCCCTCGGTGCGGACCGCGGCGGCGTAGACGGCCGCCGGGTCGATGGCCACGTACTCGATCGACTCTCGGAACTCGGGTGTTCGTTCCTTGAGCCAGCCGATCACGGCGGCGGTGGTGCGCCCTTCCCGTTGTCCCAGCATGCCCTGCCGGCCGGAGAGATCGACGAACCCGGTGTCCCACGGATCGACCCGAACCCAGGTGTCGGTCTTCTCGCACCGTTCCCAGCGGGGTTTGCCGCGCCGGGTCTCGTCGATGCCGAGGGCCCGGACGGGCTCGGGCTCGGCGAGTAGTTGCTGCGCATGCTCGACGAACGCGCGGTGAGCGGTCGGCCACGACACCCCATGTGCGGTGGCGACCTCGACGACCGATCGGGCGGCGTCGCCGATCGCGGCGCCGATCTGGGTGCGCAGCCGCCGGGTGGTGCGGGTCCTGGCCGGGATCTGCTCGATGGACTCGGTGAACGACCCACGCTCGCAGTAGTCCTCTAGGCACCGCCAGCGGACCTTGTTCCATCGCAGCAGGACCCGACCATCCCCATAGGGGATGTCCTTCGGCTGGGTCGTGACGCGTTCCTTGATCGAGGTCGAGAACACCCCGCAGGACGGACACGCGGCTGCGGTCTCCTCGTCCGTCGCCAGTTCGACGACCCGGACCCCGCTCACTTCTTGAACGACGTCGACGACCCGCACACCGGGTAGCCCGAATAGCGCGGTTGCCTGCCCACTCATCGGTGACGGGGAGACGCTGCGACAGCGGTCTGTACATCCTGCTCGAGGAGGAAGTGGTTGAGCGCGATCCCGGCTTTCGTGCCGGCGCTTGCGGCGTTGATCAGTTGGGCGGGTGAATCGACGACGTTGCCCACCGCCCATACGCCGGTCACGCTCGTGTGGCCGGTGGGGTCGGTGCTCACCCATCGGTCCTCGCCCGTGGCGCAGCCGAGTTCGGTGAGTAGATCGTCACAGGGCACGAAGCGTGGACCGACGAACGCGACCGACCTCGGTACGATCTGGCCGTCGGCAAGCTCGACACCGCTCAGCTGGTGCTCCTTCACCACCAGGCCGGCGACCGCGCCTTCGACGATACGGATCCCTCGGGCGGTCAGCCGAGTACGTTCCTCGGCGGCCAGGGTGATTCGGTTCGGGAAGAAGACCACGTCCGAGGACCACTGCCGCACCAACGACGCCTGATGCATGGTGAACGGACGGTTGTCACCACCGAGCACCGCGAGCGGCATGTCACGAACCTCGTAACCGTGACAGTACGGGCAGTGCAGGACGTCGACGCCCCACCGTTCCCGCAGGTCAGGGATCTCGGGCAACTCGTCGCGCAACCCTGTGGCCACGACAACGCCACGGGCAGTGAGATCGGGGCCGCCGTCGCATCGCACGACGAACCCTCGGTCCCCGAGTTGCTCGATCGCCGTCGCCCGAGCCTGCACCACCCGCCCGTCGTACCCCGCGAACTCGTCCCTACCGATCGCCAGCATCTGCGCAGGCGCCATCCCGTCCCGAGACAAGAACCCGTGCACATGTTGTGCCGGGGCGTTTCGAGGCTCGCAGGCATCGATCACGGTCACCTTGCGGCGGGCACGTGCCAGGACAGTCGCGGCACTGAGCCCCGCCGCTCCGCCGCCGATCACTACGACATCGCCTTCCACTACGACTCCCCTCCAGACTTCCCAGCACCCAGTCGACGTGCTTCGTTGAGGGCCGTTCGGTCGATTCATGTTGGCGGTCACGGTTTCCGGGCAGCATTGATGAAGGCAGATTCACCGACCACAGCCCATCCCGCCCCACACTTGAGAGGGGGACACGAGGTCGACGCGGTAGCCGTCCGGAACCATGAGTAGGCTCGCAACCTAACAGATTTGTTCACTAGTTAACAAAAGGTGGAGATGATGTCCGACTCCTCGCTTCGAGCACAGACCCTCGCGCTGTGGAGTGAGCACAACCCTGCACTGGACACTTCCCCGATGGAGATCGTCGCCCAGATCAAACGCATCTCCTCGTTACTCGAGGTCGCCATCGAACCGGTCTACGCCGGAGCGGTACTCACTGCCGCCGAAGTGGAGCTTCTTGTTCCTCTGCGCTACGCAGACGCAGCGGTCACAGCGATCCGCCTCGCTGAGCTCCTCGGCATGTCGAGGGCAGGGGTGAGCAAGACCCTTGCCAACCTCGAGCGCAAGGGAATGATCAGTCGCACAACGAATCCCGCCGACCGACGGTCAACCCTGATTGCACTATCGGACGCAGGCATGAGCGCCGTCGACGACATGTTCCCCCGCGAACTCGAGGCACACGCAAGCCTGCTGGCAGGGCTGGCGAACAAACGGAAGAAGGTCCTCGCCGCGCTCAACGACCTGGCAGAGGCTATGGAATCTCCCCTCAACCTCCCCAAGGGAAGCTGACCGCTTGCGTGCCCGGTCAAGATCGAAGACCCGGTATCAGGAGGAGACGGTTCCCGGTGGAGCGTCATCTTTCCATTTTCGCACACACATTCGATAGACTGGTCCTGCGGTAGCTGCGGCGGAGCCCCGGCAACGGGTGCTCGGGAAGCGTCGCGGCTACCGCATTCCGGAGAAGTATGCGCCGAGGCGGGAAGAACCCGCTCACGGGCACGATGTCGACATCGGCCGACCTGGTTTGCTCCTCACCTGGGGAAATGACCCCTGCCGAGGCTATGGAGGGTGCAGTGAACTTGGGAGATCGAGTCCGTATCCGCCCGGCCGGCGTGTCGGTGTTCACGATCGTCGATGTCGACGACGAAGGCCGGTTCGTACTCGAATCGGTCGACGGGATCCCCGCCGGGTACCGGTTCCCGATGCGGGAACAAGACTTGATTCCGGAATAGCGCCGCGCTCTGCTCGGTGGAGACATCGTCAGGGTACGCGGCAGAATCAGCCGAAAAGCCCCAAAGCGCGGGCGAACGCTTCCGCACCCTCCACATCCGACTGCCCGTGCACGTGGACCTGCACACCCAGATCGGCATTGGCCACCGTGAACATGTCCGCGAACGTCGACATACTCAACGCCGCAGTGCCGGTGTCGTTCTCCCGCACACCGGCCGGGTCGTCGTAGCTGCGCATCGACAGAATCCGTTGCATCGCCGCGGTATTGCCGATCGCGCTGACCGTCACCGACACCGTGCTGCTGGCCGGCCCCGCGCTCACCCGGCCCGCGGTCAACGGCGAGGTCGCCTCGAGGTCACACGCGACCTCGAGGTTGCCCTCCTCGAAGCGGGTGGCCGTGCAGTTGCGCACCTGGCCGGCCAACGGTTCCGGCAGCCGGTCGGTCGCGTGCCGCGGATCGGCGCTGTCCCGCGCGACCGCCCCACCACTTCCGGCGGGCGCGGACGGCGCCGCACCGGCTGTGGCCGCACTGTCCCCATCCAGCCCGCGCACCACCGCGACCGCGACGCCGGCAACCACCACCAGCCCCACGACCACTGCCGCTGCCGTGGTTGTCGACCAGCGCCGCCCCGACACCCCCGCTGCAGTGATCGCCGCAGCCGCAGCCGTAGCCGTAGCGGCGGCGGGGGCCTGGGGTGCGGTGGCCGGGCGGCGGCGCAGCGGCACCGTGTCCAGACCCCCGGGTGTGGGGATAGTCTCGACCGTGAGCAGCGCGCCGTGGGCGACCACCGTCTTCGGATCGTCGAGGGTCGCGACTGGGCCGAGCTCGCCGACGCGGGTGTGCACCAGCGGGATCCGGGCAGAACCTCCGGTGAGATACACCGCCGTCAGGTCCTCGGGGCCGGTGATCCCGGCATCGGTGAGGGTGGCCCGTGCCAGGGCGATCGCCCGGTCGAGGTCCGGGCCGATCACCTCGTCGAACTCGCCGCGGGTGATCGTGGCTGTGTGACGGCCGGTACCGGTATCGAGGGTCACCGTCGCCGACGGCGCCTCCGACAGGTGCTCTTTCGCCGCCCGGATCTGCTCGTCGATGCTGCGCTGCAGATGCGGCGGCGCCGCCGCGACCGCCGCCGCGATCGCGGGGTCGCCGTCGCCGAGGTGCTCCTCGATCCACCGGCGCAACCGGGCATCGAACGTCTTGCCACCGAGCGAATTGTCGCCGCGGGCGGCGAGGACCTCGAAGCGGCCCTCCTCGGTGACGGCCAGGACCGCGACGTCGAGGGTGCCGCCGCCGAAGTCGAACACCGCGATCGTGGTGCCGGGGGCGGTGTCGGTGGCGCGGCTGTACTGATGCGCCGCGGCACGAGGCTCGGAGACCAGCTGCACCGCGGCGGGGTCGATCCCGGCGTGGGTGGCCGCCGCGATCAGCGTCGTGATCTGCTGCTGTGACCAGGCTTCCGGGTGGGTGAGTACCACCTGGTGGGGCGGGGTGCCGTTGTGTGCGGTCACGGCGCGCTGATAGACGGTGGCGAGCACCGGGGCGATCAGGTGCTCGAGGGGGTAGTCGTCGCCGTCGAGCAGGACGGCGGGGACCTGCCCGATCAGGCGTTTCGGGGACGGCAGGAACCGGGTCGGGTCCCGGTCGGCGGCGGCGAGCGCCGCGGTGCCGGTGAGGATCTGCTTTGTGCTGTCGGCGTACACCCCGGAGGGCAGCAGGTTGCTCTGATGGGTCAGTGGCAGTGTCTCGATGCGTCCGGTGAGCGCGCTGGTGTGCGCGGCCGCCGTGTTCGACGTGCCGAAGTCGATCGCCAGTGCCCAGCCTGCCACCACAAACCCCCCACAGTGTGCCCCCACGCGTGCGCGGTCATCATGACGCATCACCGGAGCCAGGGTGCACGCTGGGTACCTGCCCACCCACGCGCGGTGGGTGGGTCGGTACGGTCTGACCCGTTCGCACGCAGGGGGGTCGTGACGGACACCTGCATGCAGACATGCCCCTCACACACCAGAACAGGGGGGCACGATGACGAGACGACATGCGCGAACACGGGCGGCGATAGCAGCAATCACCACCGCCGCGGCAGTGGTATTGACAGGCTGCGCAGCCGACAGCGACGCCGCCGCCACTGCTACCGAGACCAGCACCAATAGCAGTGCTGGCGAGGCAACGGAGACGGTGTTGGTGCCGGCCGCACCCGGCGAACTCGATCCCGGCCCCTATCCCACGACGGCGATCGACACCGACACCCCGACGGTGCCCGACGAGGTCACCGGCACGTTCGTCGAATCCGAACGACTCGCCGAGTTCGTGGCACTGCCGATGGAGATCGACCCGGAGCTGGTCGAACCGATCAGCCACCGCACCGGCGTCGTGCCCGGACCGGAGTCCTGGGGGTTCCTGTTCACCGGGCAGCGCGACGACACGATCACCGCGATCGGTGAGGACACCGGCTTCTATGCGGGTTTTGCTACCGGCCGCCTCACCGCCGGACGATTCGGGGACGGCACCACCCGCCAGATCGTCCATGCAGTCCTGCAATTCCCGGACGCCGAATCCGCGCAGAACGCAGCCGCTGCGCTGCACCGCGATCGACTCGTACGGCCATGGTCCACGTTTTCCGATTCGCCGGTCGCCACCGAACATCAGGTCGCGTCCCTGCCGGGCAGTCTGGTGAGCACCGCGATCGAGCGAGAGACCATGTACGGAGCGGCGTTCACCCCGCACGGCCGGCATGTGATCTACACCTGGCTCGATGGGCCGCTCGATCATCAGGACTGGTTCGACGCGTCGCTGGCGAGGGCGCTCGAGGTGCAGCGCCCGCTGATCGACCGGTTCCCGGTCACCGAACCGGAAGACCTGGGGAGCCTGAAGATGGATCTCGATGATGTTCTGCGCCTGACTGTTCCGTTCGGTCCGGAGGAGGAGCGAACCCCCAACAGTGAGGCCGTGTACGGGCCTCGCGGTGCCGCACACCTGGCGGTCGATCAGGCCGGGTCCTTCGACGCACTCACCGCCACCGACACCACTCATCTGGCGATAAACAAGACGAACCTCTACCAGTCGTCGACTGTCGGCGGTGCGGAGGCGTTGTTCGATCGTCTACCCGGATTGATCCGCAACCGCGGCGCGGACACCGCGGTGACGGGGGCGTCCGGTCCGGCCGGGGTGCCCAACGCGCGGTGCTTCGACATCGTGACCACGCGATCGACGTACTCGGCGTGTGTGGTGCAGCGTGGATAGTATGTCGGGGAGATCTTCGGCACGGATCTGACGCAGGCGCACCAGCTCACGACTGCGCAGTACATGATCCTCGGCAGTGTCGCCGCGGGTAGCTGAGTATTCCCGCACACGAGAGTGGGGTGCCCCGGAGCCGGGGGGCGGCTACCGGGGCGTGGCCACGTCGATCGGGGGGATCGGGTGTGTGGCCACGCGACACAGTACGCGGCCGTGAATTGCGGGCCGGGATAAGGGTCCGCACAGGAGCCGCGATTCCCGGGATCCTTCACAAGGATGTGCCATCACCGCAGGCACAGGGTTATTTTCGATGTGGGGTCGTCGCGCTTGCGGTGCGGCGGCCGGTGACCGTGCCCTTGTAGCCCGGACTGCCGCTCGATTGTTCCGAATCGCCTATTTTGTACTACACAAATAGCCAATTGTGGACTACAGTATTACTATGGCGATCACATGGACCGACAGTGCACTCAAGCACGGCATCGACATCGAGGATGCGAAGTATGCCATCGCGCACGCGCACTACATGGAACAGGACTTCGACGAGCCCCGACCGCCGTCGACCATCCGGCCCACCCTGTTCCTCGGTCCGCAACGTCGACTCGGAGCACCGCTGCTCGAGGTCATGGTCGAGATCGGCCGACGTGACGTGACGATCTTCCACGTCATGGAGGCCCGTAAGAAGCACCTCGACCGGATGAACGACTGAGCACAGCAGGAGGAAAAAGAATCATGAGCAGCAAGAAGAGCAAGGATTACGACGCCGCCGCCCGATGGGCCGAGGACGACATGGTTCTTCCTCGCAATTCGACTACCGCCCGCCGCGGTGCGGACGCCGCCGCTGCGGGCCGGGCGCTGCTCGCCCGCGCACACGCCGGACGGCCGAGTCTCGACCCGCAGGCCGAGCCCGGCACCGAGTCGCCGAAGCGGCAGGTCCGCCTACCGCAGGCCGTCAGCGAGCAGGTCGACACCATTGCCGCCGCCCAAGGGCGACGTGCCGCGGAAGTCATGCGCGAGGCCATCACGCTGTACGTACAGGAGCATCAGAGCGCACAGTGAGCAGAGGCCCGCGCCCGGGCACGCCCCGGCACTCGACCACCAACGAGTGGAATCCCCATTCCGCCGGGCCGGCGCCGCGCTCACACGTCGGGGGCTGACTGCGGGGTGGGCCTGTCCCCGCGGGTCACGCGCCACCAGAGAGACGCCGGTCGGCGTGGGATCGGGTCGGTGATGATCAGATCGGCCCAGTCCGGATTACTCGTGTAGGGGCGGCGGCGTTCGCGCCACTGCTCCGCGAGGCGCACCACGTCCGGGGTGCTCATCGGAGTGGACATGGCCTCGAGTGTCTCGTCGAGCCACGGGATGTACTGGCGTATCGCCACGTTCGTCGCACTCGACCCGATGATCTGCGAGGCGAGGATGGTGGTGCGGTCACACTTCATCCGCCAGGCGACCTCGGCTTGATCGGCGACCGGAGACCGGTTCGCCCACCGGTTCGCCCACCGGTTCGGCGCCGTGGCGGGCTGCCGAGCAGACATCTCGACGCGGTGGGTGATCTCCTCGATGACCTCCACAGCGGCGACGCGGTCGAGTCCGTCGGGCAAGGCGGCGATCAGCTCCGCCGCCCGCGCTTCCAGCGGTGCGTATCCGCGATCCCCGGTCATGTACCAGAAGGTGTGTCCCGTCGCGAAGTACCACTTGTCGACGAGGCGTCGTTCGATGAGCGGCAGCCGGCCGGTGGCGGTGAACAGTTGCGCGGTGGTGGCCCGGGCCGTGTCACGTGCCGATTCCCATGCGGGATCTTCGACGTCTCTGCCGGTGGCGTGCACAGCGACAAGTTCGGTGCGGAGCTGGGCGACCGTCGCGGCGGCGCGAACGCGAATCGCATAGCGGCTCGTCGGTGTCCGCAGAGTCCACGGGGCCAGCGAAACCTTCATGGCGCCTTTCTTATTTGGTTCGGCACAAGGACGAGCAGCGGCAGCGTGTTGTGTAGCGCTCCTGATCTACCAGCGTGTTCATGTCCGATCTACTTCGAACTTCACGCCGCGGATGTCGGTTTCCCATAGGTTGAGATCGTAGGTCGGGCTGCCGGGGAGCTTGTGCATCTGAATACACGGGTTGCCGGTTTCGGGGTGCGGACCCCACCCGGCCTTGACTATCCAGTCTTGCTTACGGCGGCGTTCAGATCCGACTATGAGCGAGGTGATGACGTCGCCGGGCTGAAGGTCCGCGGGGTGATCTGTAGTGAAGCGCATGAGGGAATTATGTAGCAAAACTGTCGAAGTGGAGTCGCCCGAGCGCGCCGCTCCTGAGGCGCACCCGACCAGGCCGGATGGCGCGTCGGGCACGTTGGATACCGAACTGAACGGAAAAACTTGAAATTCTGACCACTCCGCGTCGTGACCCATCGAAATAAGGACGACCCCCTCATGACCGATCCCCACATCATCGACACCGACTTCGGATTAATCATGGTCCGCAACGAACTGCCGGACACGGTGACTCTGGCTGTGGACGACGGCTTGGACGCGCAGCGGGTGCTGTTTTTGAGGCGCACCAGCTGATCGACGCGCTCAACGCCGCGATCCGCGCAGTGCAGAACAGCGGAGAGTGAACGGTTAACGTTCGCACGGCATTCTGGGGCCGAAAGCTTGAGCCCCGCACATTCTGGCTGATTGCGGTGATGTGGGTGTTGCTGGTGGTGTGGTCGCTCATCGACGGTTGCTCTCGCTCGATTCTCACCACGTTTCGGAGCTCTCCCTGGGCTTCGATGAGGCTAGAGTCCGTACAACTTCAGCCCGACATGGTCGACGATGAAGCGCTCGCTCTCCGAGTCCATGGCGAAGTACACGCGCCCGACCTCATTTGGTGACGTGTGGTCACCCAATTTCAGGTGCGGTTCACGAATATAGGTCTTGCCTTCGAACGTGAACCGCTCTAACTTCTTCTTTCGCATGTACTTGTCCGTGGACGCCAGCGTGAGATTCCACTCCTGCTTGAACCAGTCGTCCGGGAGTACGCCCAACTGACACCCCAGTCGCCTGTACTCGATTGCCGCCTTCGTCAAGGCAACGAGAGCGTCCCGCATCACGTTGATGTTCGGGTAGTCGTCGCGCTTCCAAGACTGGTGCGCGCTACTAGTGAAGACGATCGCACCTTGGGCCTGTTTCCCAAGATATGACGCCAGATCGGTAAGGTCCCCGGGGTCGAGGTTGGGCGCCTCGGACCAATCGGGAACGCGAACCCCGCTCGACTGGCGTGCCCTATCAGCTTCCTGCCTCCAGTACTCCGCTGTCGCGGCCTGAGCCTTGTACCTGTCGCGCTCTTCCTCGACCTGCTCCAACCACGATTCGTATTGGTGGATTTCCGTCTTCTGGTCAGCAATGACTCGGGCTAGCGTCTCTACTTTCTTCGAAAGGTTTCCCTCGGATTTCGCTGCAGCTAGGTCGGCCGCGATCTGTTCGTTCCGGGCTGCGCGCTGGGCGGCTTTCGCCCTGCCGCGCAGCTGGTTGACGCCTCGAACGGTGACCGACACCGAACTCAGCATCCGAAAGAGCCGACCAGGAACGACCTGTACCTGGTCCGCCGTGAACATCGGGTGCCGAAGCGTGAGGTCCGGCCAGACGAGGCGAGCCCCACCGTATGGGATTGAAGCGTCGATGTTGTCGAGACGGTCCGCGAGCAAGCGTTGAGATTGGGCATCAACCGCAAGCACAGGTGCAAGGCCCGCGAGTTCACCTGCCGCATTGCGGGCGAGCCTCTCGCCGCCGTCATCTCTTCCGTCTACCAGAAGGATCGGCAACAGCCTTTCCCTTGCAGAAAGCGCCTCCCACACAAACTCTGCGTGCCTGGGGTTGACCCAGTTGAAGCGTCCGTCAACCCGGCTTGGCCCCGACCAGCATTGCAGATCACGGTCGCGGAGAATAGAGACGAGGAGGTGCGGTCTACGAAAGAAGTTGATCCCCGCAGGTGCGAGGACACCGTCGAGGGACTCCCGCCCCAGATCCAACCGTATTGCGGTGCGATCGCCTTCATCGAATACCGTGGCTATGCAGATGAAGTCGGCGCGCCCGCTCGTGGTGATCTCGGTCCTGACCGTGACAACCAGTGCACGGGTCTCCGCGGTCCCTTCTACTGACCAGGAGACCCGACGGCTGTCATTCCTGTCCTCCCGGTCCCCGACAAGGGTGGCTGTCCCGTCAGTCGAGAAGTCGCCAGCTGTCAGCACAGGGGAATGCTCGAAACTCACCCATTCGGCGAGCTGGTTCATCAGCCGATCGCGAACTCCCTCTGGCGTCAGCCCAACGGCGTCCGCAGGCCGAACATCCATCTCAACCACGTACAGAAGTTCCATCACACGGCCCTTTCCCGACACCTGGCACCAAACTAGCGATGAGCCCCAACACAATCGCGACTATGGGCACGGATGCGCGGCGGCGAGTTCGCAGGCGACGGATCGAGTGTGCTCGCACTGGCTTATCGCCGGGTCTCAACGGTCGTAGCGTTCCTCATCCACATCAAGTACATCGGACCACGCGATAATTCGTTGCCCGGCGGTGCAGGGGATCAGCTGGTCCAGCGCTGGAGGGGCCACGGCGGTGGGTCCGCCGCGTCGCTCCACCGAGTCGGCGGGCTCATCGCTTCCCAGAAGGTGGCAGCTTGTGCCGGGTCGAACTCCGGCATTCGAGGGAGTGAGATGTGAGCGCCGATGTCGCTACCAGGATGTTCGTACAGGAACCGTAAGCAGTGCGAAGCGATCTCGAGGTTGACGTCACCGGCTTCGGCCTCGGTGAGAGTGAACGGTTTGGTCAAGACCTGATCGGTCGGGGTGCCGACGAGAAGACGATGGGGATCGATCGGATACAGCAGGAGCGGAGAGTCGAACCGGGCGACCCGGGTGCGGGGCCAGTCGGGTGCCTGAACAGGGACGACCGGGTCGTCACAGGTGATCAGCGCAGTCTGAGAGGTCACCAGCCACCAGCGGCGCCGACAGGCGAACATCGGGACGATGTGGTTGCACCAGACTTTGATGCTGTTGTCGATCGCCTTCGCGGTGGGATCGGAACTGAATTCGGGACGGGCGAGGATCTGTTCGACGATCTCGGCATGCTGCTGTGGACTGTAGGGAATCCCGAGCGTTCGACAGATCACGGGAAGAGCTAGCCGGTTGCCGATGACAGTCCGTGGGTCGAACCGTTGAATGGCGGCGTCGAGGTCGAGTTCGAAGGCGCGGCTGCGGGGCGTGCGCTGGCTCTGGAGTGCGATGAACACCGCGAGGTTGTGCAGCAGGTTCGGATCCTTTACGCGACCGTCGGGGTGTCGGTCGAGAGCACGCAACCATCCGGCGGCCTTGTCCTCGATGCGGCCCATGTGGGTTTCGAACCATAGGTCCGGATGTTCGTCGGGATCGATGTCCTCGCCGGCGATCCGGTAGAAGAACTCCTCGTTGGCGATCGCGTCCGGGAGGTCGACATCGCCGGCGCCTGTCACGGTGTCGGTGAACCGCACCAGCTCGTCTTCGTCACTCCACCGCTTCAAATACATCTGCGGGACGAAGTGGTGACGACGGGTGCGCTGAGTGTTGTCCCGGGTGATCTGCTTGGACCGCTCGATCTCGATGTCGGTGATCCACTTGCTGGTGACCTGCACGAGGCGCACCGTAGCGTCGGTGTCCGACAGGAAAGGGACCGGGCGTTCAACCATGCCCGCGTCGTCACAGGGATGCGAGTCGAGTCCCGGTAACGTCAACGCCCGAACAGCAGGACAAGCCCGTCTCCGGGCGGGTGGAAATGAAAGCGGGCAGTAGTGGCGACATCGGTGCACGAAGTGATCGACGCGTTCCGGAAGGCACCGTCCAACTCCGAGCGGGGCACCAGGTTCGAACAGCTGATGGTTCGCTACTTCCAGCTCGATCCGATGCTCAGCCAACAGTACGAGCAGGTGTGGCGGTGGACGGACTGGCCTGGCCGCGACGGCAAACCCGACACCGGCATCGACCTCGTCGCCCGCGAACGCGACACCGGCGCCTACACCGCGATCCAGTGCAAGTTCTACGAACCCACCCACACCCTCGCCAAAGCCGACATCGACTCCTTCTTCACCGCCTCGGGCAAGAAACCGTTCACCAACCGAGTGATCGTCTCCACCACCGACCGGTGGGGAAAGAACGCCGAGGACGCACTCGAAGACCAGACCATCCCGGTGCAGCGCATCGGGCTCGCGGAAATCGCCGAATCCCCCATCGACTGGCACATCGAGGACTGGACCGACGGGATCCCGCAGGTCGACCTGTCCGAAGCCACACGCCACGAGCCCCGCACCCATCAGCAAGCGGCGATCGACGCGGTGTTCGCCGGGTTCGATGCCGGCCACGACCGCGGCAAGCTGATCATGGCCTGTGGCACCGGTAAGACGTTCACCGCGCTGAAGATCGCCGAACGCACCGCCGCCGAGAACGGCGGCAGTGCCCGGATCCTGTTCGCGGTGCCGTCGATCTCCCTGCTGTCGCAGACGCTGCGGGAGTGGACCGCGCAAACCCAGGTCGATCTGCGGGCCTTCGCGGTGTGCTCGGACACCAAGGTCTCCCGCGCCGCCGAAGACATCGGTCTGCACGATGTGTCGATCCCGGTCACCACCGACCCCGCCGCCCTCGCCGGTGAGATGGCGCACCGCAAACGCGCCAAGGGTCTGACGGTGGTGTTCACCACCTACCAGTCCCTCCCGGTCGTCGCGGCCGCGCAGACGCAGGGTGTGGACACCTTCGACCTGGTGATCTGCGACGAGGCACACCGCACCACCGGCGTCACCCTCTTCGGCGAGGACGAGTCGAACTTCGTGCGCGTGCACGACGGCGACTACCTCAAAGCCGACCGCCGCCTCTACATGACCGCCACCCCGCGGATCTTCGACGAATCCGTCCGCGAGAAAGCCGACGAGCACTCAGCGGAGTTGTCGTCGATGGACGACGAAACCAAGTTCGGGCCCGAATTCCACCGCCTGTCGTTCGGTGATGCGGTCCTCTCACCTGTCCATTTCGACAATGGCGGCTTGGAGGGCGCCTCACCGGAAAACTCTGAGGGCGTTGCTCTGGCGCTTGCGCCGGTACTAGCGGGCGCGCGGGGTTCGTACGAGGACAAGTCGCCCCGCACACGGCAACCGTAGTCAAAAGTGGCGACAACGTGCCAGGCTTTTCGTCATCACAGGCGCGTTTGCTTCGAGCCCACTGCCCGCCCAGTGCAGCCCTAACCGACGTAGGGAAGGCTCTCGACGATGTCGAGGCTCGCGCCGACGCACTGCAGCCTCCCTCAGGATCGATCAATACTTGTGCCCGGGGGGAGCATCAACCCAGTGACCGGCATTCGAGGGCGCACTGCCTGTGGCATTGGGCAGGTGGGACCATCTGGTGTGAGGAGTGCCGTCGCCGACGAACAGGGTGGCCCCCAAAAGGCCGTCACTGGTGTACCGCCACACGGGCGCCGTCGGATCTTGGCGTCGGTTGGCGGACCGCACTAGCATGCCGTATCCACCATCGGTGCCACCACAGCCCCGCAGCGATGAGCTGCTCGATCAGCTCACTCCGTCCCTGGGAGATGTCCGCCGTCGCTGAGTCGGTGTACTTCACCCAACGACCACAGGCGTGCATCTGCGGCCGCCTTGTCGTATCGCGATGATCGCGACCAGTCCAATGCAGATGACGATCTGATAGGCGGCGAAAGCCCACGTGTGCGGTTGCCACGATGTGATGGTCAGCAGCGTTATCGCGGCTCCCACTGCGACGAGGCTGTAGAACACCGGGTTCTCCGAATCGGGGTGACGCATGTTTTCGCAATGGTCGGAAGGGCAGCGATCGCATCAGCGAGGACTGCGAGCATGACCGCCATGGGAGCCTGGCCCAGACCGAGCCAGACGGCAAGCGCAAGCAGCGCTGCCACCGCACAGATGTAGTCGAACCGGACCAGGCGTATGTTGGCGCGACGGCTGGACAGTGCTGTGACGACGACGATCAGAGGCCCGATTCCGGCAGCCAAAGTCATCACTGCCGGCAATCCCACGCCAGCATTTATCTGGGCTCCGAACCCGATCAGGGGAGCACTCGCCCACAGTGTCCAGGTGACGAGATTCGGACAGGTGAGGCCGCGCGCTGTCGTGTAGGCATAGCGGAGACTGCCAATCACACCGAGCACGGCGCCGACGAACACCCAGTGCGGATCGAGCATGATGTGCCTTTCTCGCGCGGTGACGCACGGGTATCGAGCCCAGACCTGTACGGGACTGTTTCCCTCCGTGAATCCGAAGCCGCCAGGTGAGAGCGGATCTATCATCCGAACATGGGTGCTGTCGGGACACCGCTCGTCAGCGTCGAGAATCTCACCCGACGGTTCGGGCCTCGGCGGGGCGTCACCGATGTGAGTTTCCGCATCGACGAGGGTGAGGTGTTCGGCTTCCTGGGCCCGAACGGTGCCGGCAAGTCGACGACGATCCGAATTCTGCTCGGACTATATCCAACATCCGGCCAAGTGAGGGTGTTCGGCCTCGATCCGACACGCGAAGCATCCCGAATACTGGCGCGAGTGGGCTATCTGCCAGGCGAGTTGGCACTGTATCCCCAGCTGACCGGTGGACAGCTCCTCGACCGTTTCGCCCGGATGCGGGGGCTGAGCGATCTCCGGTACCGCGATGAACTGGTGGACCGGTTCGGCGCGGAACTCGACCGGCCGGCCCGGACGCTGTCGAAGGGCAACCGGCAGAAGATCGGCCTGGTCATGGCGTTCATGCACCGGCCCGATTACGAATCCGGTCAATACAGCGCCGCGCAGCTCTGCGAGATCAGCGGGCTCTCCAGGTCGGCGATGTATGCGGCACTACGACGTGCACGCGATGAAACAGGAAAGACACTGCAGCTCGAAACAGTGTGACTGAGCTCCGCTGCGCTCCGCCCTGCTGAAAAGCCTTCTTTTTCCCTTCTGGCCTTCCGATTTTGACCGGCGGTGACCTGCGCGCAACCCCTGGGCGCTTCGCGGCCTACGGCCCGGAAAATTCTCTCCTCCGCTGCGCTCCCCCGAGATTTTTCCGTCCCAGAAGTTGCACTCCGGCCCCCTCATGCCGGTCTACATCTCCTTTGCCAGAAGGCAAAAAGAACAGGCGGGCCGAGCAGGTCCGCCGTGACCGTGAGGAGTGGTCATGTCCGACCGCATTCAGATCAAGAGCATCGGCGAACTCATTGCAGCGCTGCCGACCATGCTGGGCTTCGTTCCCGCTCAGTCGATCGTGATGGTCTTCCTCAATGCCGGAGTCCCGTCCTTCGTTGCCCGCACCGACTTCGGTACGGGAGGCCAAGCGCTGACGGCCGAGGCGATCGTCAAGACGAGCGAGTCCGACGCGGTGGTGATTGTCGCCGTGGCGAAGGACCGGACGTTCCGCGAAGTGCTCGACGAGTGCGACAGCGTCAGTGCAGTTCTGCTCGCACTCGGCCTCATTGAGCAAGACCTCTACTACACCCCGAGCATCGGGGGCGGGGAGACATGGACCGACATGCGCACGTTCGAGACTGGCACCGTGGTCGATCCGAGCACGACAGAACTCGCCGCCGCAACTGTTCTCGCAGGTAAGACCGTCGTGGCAAGCCGCGACGAGATTGCCGCCCGCTACCGGCGCGAGGGATCGAAGATCACCGATCGCCGCCGCGCACGCAAGGCCAAGGAAGTCATGGGCGAGAACTTCGCACGCAACGTCATCAGCGAGCTGGCCGACACGGTGACCGAGCGCCAGGAGCCGTCGGCCGCATTCGCAGCGCGCATCGGGTTGTTGCTCACCACCGACCTTGTGGCCCGAGATGCGATCCTCGGGCTGGCGGTGATCGATCCGGCAGCCGCGTCCGAGACGATGGCAACGGTCGCCCGCAAGCTTCATGGCCCCGAGCGAGTGGCGGCACTGACAGTCGCCGGATTCTTCGCCTACGTGAACTTCCAGGGACCGGACGCAGGATGCGCGTTCGATGCTGCCCGCGCCGAAGCCGACCAGCACCCGCTGTCCGACACACGACTGCTCGAGCTGGTGGACGAAGCACTCACCACAGGTCTGCACCCGAAGAAGATGCGTGGACTTTCCGGCACCGGAGTCGGGATCGCCCGCGGAAAGTTCGGCATCGAGCTGCCCGCCCCCGGCGACAACTGGATCTAACACACGCAAGCGTGGCCCCCGGAATCGGTAGTTCCGGGGGCCACGCCCGTTGCGCAGGAACGTTGTTCAGGCATCGAGCCTGAACAACGTTTACGCAAGACTCACAGTACCCAGTATGGGCCGGGCGTCTACCGTCCGAACGCGTCGCCGTCCGGCTCTGTCGGGAACACGATGTCGATCCGATCAGAGACGGTGCATGGGATGCACTCACCGCCGACGATCGCCTCGAGGTCACTGTCACTCGGTCGGTGTAGATGCTTCGTCGCGTCGTACAACTGCTTCTCCACGTGCGAACGCTCCATCGCCTATGGCCTCTCATTTCTCACCGACCACGGTGGCCGACCTTCTCAGAACAACGTTCCCTGCCAGTCGCCGGGGTTCGTCTTCGCGTGGAACAGTGCTTCTTCGTCGTACCCATCTCGCAACGCCTCACGGATCGCCAGCGAACGGTCGTAGCGCGAGCGCCCCTGACCGTCGAGCAGGGAGCGGCCCGACATTCTTCCGAGAGCAATGGCGTAGCGAACATTCTCACTGTGCGTGGACTTCACGAGGTGATCGTTGCCGACCCGCACGCACAACGGCTCATTGCACTTGTGCTCGCAAACCACGGTCGGATCGAGAGGCCCGTGCACCAGCTCCACCGAGAACCGGTGCGCGAGCATCGTGCGCTGACGGTTTTCGCGTTGGAAGTTGAACCGCCCGTATCCATCAGGTGCGCTGATCGCACCGACCCAATACCAACACGTCGGTGACTTGACAACCTTCGACCAGAACGAAGCGATGTTCTCCCGCGAGGGTGTCAACGATGCATCGACCACGCGCACCCGACGAGGTGGATCCGACGACTCTTTCCTGAGGTACTCGACATCCGCCGCCAAGAATCCGAAGTCAAGTGGCGGCTCGCTGTCAGCACTCATGACCGCAGCGTCATGACGCTGCGGTCACCGGCTGCTTGTCGTCGGCAGCAGGCGCCGGGGTCAGGGTAGCCGTCGCGGGTGAGGAGACAGCGCCCGACGCGGCCAGGTCGTCCTTCGCCTGCTCGATGATCCTCTTCGCTTCCCGGGTGCTCACGCCCAACACAGGCGCAAGTTCGGCGGGCGACGCGCTCTCGCTGAACTCCACGATCGCCAGTGCGTACTCGCGCAGCAGCGACGACTCATGGTCCTGCTCGTCCGGAGTCATATGTGCGCCGGCGGTTTCCGCTTCCGCCTTGATCGCCTCGATCTTGGCGGCATACTCGTCCTCGATCTTCTGCTTCATTCGCTCGATGCGCTGATCTCTTCTCCGTTCCAGCTGTTCGATCTTGCGCTGCGGCGAAGCTACTCGCGCCTCCACTGTCGCGTCCAGCTTTGCCAGTTCCGCGGCGGCTTCGTTGATCGGAGCTGCCAGCACCCCCAGTTCTTCTTGACGCGCAAGGAGTCGTTCTCGTTCGCGCCGGAGGTTCTCGCGCACGTTCGGTGCGGTATGCGGGCGGAGGGAGCGGCGTGCCGCCGCATTCGAAGATGTGGCCATAGGCCGCAGTGTATCGGCTCGCTGCGCTCGCGGGGGTTCCGCGCTTGGGAGCCGTGTCGCCTTGGCATGTCACAGCTCTGGTCACCTTCCGACGAAAAGGCCTCCTCAAAGTGCCTAACACCTGCAGCGCCGCTGCTCTTTCAGAACCGTCAAGGTCCTGAAAGACCTTGGTCTGACCTGCGGCCAGACCAAAATTCCCACACACCTCATGCACTAAAGGTGCGACATGGCATAATCGGCGCCGTGATGACCGTCCACAAGCTCAACGCTGGGGACGGCTATGTCTATCTCACCAAGCACGTCGCCAAGGGCGACGCCACCGAGTCCCGCAAGCCCGATGCGGTCGACTACTACGTCGCCAAGGGCACCCCGCCCGGCGTGTGGTGCGGGAAACTGGCCGAGAAGGTCGGTGTCGAGGTCGGCACCGAAGTCACCGAATCCGCGATGCGGTCGGTGTTCGGTGCTGCGCGTACTCCGACTGCGTTGGACACCAAGCCCGGACCCGAAGCCTCGGTCGAAGAGCACCTGAACTGGTCCCAGAGCACCGCCCTCGGACGGGCGTTTTCGTGGTTTCAGAACAGTCAGGAGTACGTCCACGACGTCGAGGAACTGTGCACCGCCTACAAGGCGCAGCATGGGGAATACCCCGACACTCAGACCAAGAAGGACATCCAGTTCGCCACCGCCCGCAAGCACCTGAGCCGCGAAAGTGCTGAGCAGGCCGGGCTGCTCAGCGATGAAAGTGTGTGGAAGTTCATCACCGAGCAGTACAGCAAGGCGCGGCAGCCGGTGGCCGGCTATGACCTGGTGTTCACCCCGATGAAGTCCATCTCGTTGCTGTGGGGCCTGGGCGACGATCAGGTCAAGGCCGCAGTTGAAGAAGCCCACAAGCAGGCCGTGGACGAAGCATTGGAGTGGATCGAAGGTCACGTGATCTACACCCGCCGCGGCAAAGGCGGGGAGCGCAAGGTCAAGGCCGAAGGGCTGTTGATCGCCCGGTTCGATCACTTCGACAATCGCGCTGCGGACCCGAACCTGCACACCCACAGCGCCGTGCTCAATCGTGTCTATGCCGAAGGCCGATGGACCACCATCGACGGGTCCATTCTCTACAAGGCGAACGTGTCGGCGTCGGAGAAGTACAACACCCGGGTGGCCGATCTCGTGGCCCGCAAGCTCGGTGTCACCTTCGCTCCGAGGCCGGATACGCCGGTCGGCAAGCAACCGGTCTACGAGGTCGAAGGCATCCCGTTGTCGCTCATCGAGGAGTTCTCCCGCCGCGCCGCGATTGAGGCACGCCAGGAAGAGCTGGCCCGCGACTACAAGACCCGCTACGGCAAGAACCCGCCGAAGAAGGTGCAGTACGCCCAGGCGCAACAGGCCACCTTGGACACCCGCAACGCGAAGAATCCCCCACGCTCCCTGGCCGAATTGCGGGCCGAATGGCGCGAGCGCGCCGAGGCGATTCTCGCCGGGAACAATCCCGCCGAGCTGGTCGAATCCGTCCGCGGGGAACGGGACCGCCGACCGGAGTTGACTCCCGGGCAGGTGCCGGCGCTCGTCGATGAGGTCGTCGACACGCTCTCGCGCAAGGTCGGTTCGTGGACGGTGTTCTCGGTGACCGCCGAGATCGAGAGGCGCCTGCGAGAGTTCAGTTTCGCCGACGACGAGCAGCTACGCGCGCTCCACGATGGTGCACTCGAACTCGCACTGCGCGACTACTGCCTGCCCATTGACATCGAGGAGTATCACCTGCCCGAGCGGATCAGCGACCGCGTCGAACGGGGACGTCGGCGCAGCCTGCTGGTCGATCGCGCGCAGATGCGTTACACCGCGCAAGCGGTTCTCGACGCCGAGGACTTCATGCGTGAGCAGGCCCGGATGGATGACGAGCACATCGTGGACGACCGGATCATTCGCCGCAAGATCCGCGCCGTCGAGGAGGCGAACGGCCACGAGCTCGGTGCCGATCAGCTCGCCATGATCGAACACTTCCTCACGGCCGGCAAACGGGTCGCGGTGGCGGTAGGTGCGGCCGGTGCCGGCAAGACCACCGCCGCGACGATGATCGCCCGCGCCTGGGAAGCGGTCAACGGAAACGTCATCGCTCTGGGGCCGTCGGCCCGTGCCGCCGAAGTGCTCGGTGAGGAAATTTCGGTGCAGGGCCGCACCATTGCCGACGTGCTCACCCGCCACCGCGTCGGCATCGCAACCGGCATCGGCAAGGGTGATCTGTTGCTGGTGGACGAGGCGGGCATGGCATCGGCCCGCGATCTGGCCGACCTGACCCGCATCGCCACCGAGTCCGGTGCGGTGGTGCGGTTGTTGGGTGATCCGCAGCAGCTCGCTTCCGTCGAAGCCGGTGGCGTTCTGCGTGATCTGGCCGATCGCACCAACGCCCCGTTCCTGCGCAAGGTCCACCGTTTCGCCACCGTCGGTGAGGCCGAGGCGAGCCTGCGCTTGCGCACGGGCGATGTGACGGTGCTCGAGTGGTACGAGCAGAACGATCGCATCCGGCAGGGCATGGCGCACGAGCTGGCCGATGCAGTGTTCGACGCCTACGTCGCCGACGTCGAAGCCGGGCAGGTCGCGTTGATGGTCGCCCCCACCAACGATCTGGTGCGCCAGCTCAACGAGAAAGCCGCCGCCTACTACCGCGCCAACGGCACCGTTACCGGTCCCGGCATCGTCCTGGCCGACGGTCTTGAGGCCGCTGTCGGGGACGTGGTGGTCACCCGGAAGAACAATTCGAAGTACGTCGTCGAGGACTCCGACGGCAACACCTCGGGCCGGGTGAAGAACGGCGACCTGTGGACCGTGGCTGCCATCGGCGACGACGGATCGCTGCGGCTGCGCAACAACATCAGCGGCGGCCAGGTCACCGTCGCCGCCGACTACATCACCGACAACGTGCAACTCGGCTACGCGACCACCGTGCACCGCTCGCAGGGCATGACGGTGGGAAGTTGCCATGTGCTCGCCGGGGCGAACATGGATCGCCAGTCGTTGTACGTCGCGCTCACCCGCGGCAAGAACACCAATATCGTCTACGCTGCCAACGACGAGCTGCCCGACTGGGACTTCGAACATCGCCCGGATGAGCATCCCGGCGCGATCGGTCTGCTCGCGAAGATCATCGCCCGCGACGGTTCCCAGCGCACCGTGCACCAGATGATCGAGGACGAACAGCGCAAGGCCGCGTCCTGGTCGAAGATCGTCGATATCTACATGCTGGCCGTCGGGGAGCTGTACGCGGACTACACCGAACAGCTCCTGGGCCGGATTCTCACCGACGAGCAGTTCGGCTGGGTGCACAGCCTCGGCGGGTGGGATCAGATCGTCACCTACGTCGCCCAATCGGAAACCTTCGGCTGGGACACCGAGACTCTGCTGCGCGAGGCCGCCGCCGTGATGAGCTCCGAAGGAAGAGCCGGCCGGATCGACACCGAGACCAACTCCCCCGGCCAGGTCATCGCCCGCGCCCTGAAGAACCGCATCGACAACTCCGACGGAGCGCAACTGCCACGCCGCCGCACCGACGCGGTAGCCGCCTACCGCGTGCCAGCACTGACCGACGCCGCGGCCGCAACCGATCCCATCCTCGCCGCCTACGCCCGCTCGTGCGAGCAGCAGATGCACGCGTTCATCGACTCCTACACCACCACCGCCCTCGAACAGAACGCGCCGTGGATCACCGCCATCGGCCAGCGGGGAACCGATCCCCGCCGGGTGCGGCTGTGGGAGGCCACGGTGCGGGAAATCGCGGTCTCGCGGGTGCTCGCCGACGCCCCCGCCGACGAGACCGATCCGATGGCGCACATCCGGCAGGCACGCCAGGGTGCGGTCGAGACGAACATCGAGCGGTTGCGCCGACCCGAGGACACCCGCGGCGAGGTGGCCGGACCCTACGCCCGCTACAGCGACGCCGAGCTGGTGTCCGCGCAAGGTGTCAGCCGGGGACGGCTCACCGAAGATGCGATGCTGCTGTCGCTGGCCCGCGACGAACTCGAGCGGGCACGAGGGGAGATGTCCGCCCTCTCGGGCGTGGAGCGGTCCCTCGCACAGGTCGAAATCGACGAACGCAACATCGCGGTGGTGCGTGCTGCCCGCACCCGACTCGATGCCCTGACCCGGTCCCCGCACGTGACCGAACACCAGATCGCCGCTGCCCGCGCCGCTGTGACCGCCGCCGAACAGGCAGCGCCGCCTGAGCAACGCTGGGCGGTGATCGAACGCGGTGCACAGCACTACCGCGCCGCCGAAGCCGCCAAGGCCCGCGCCCGCGCCACCGACGATCAGACCATCGGGCGGATCACCGACCGCATCACCCGACTCGAGGAATCGATCGCCGCCGAACGCACCATCCTCGGCCAGATCGACGCCGAACTCGCCCGACGCAAGGCCGGCGGACCCGACTACACCACCGGCACGTCGACGCGACAGACACACACCGATTCGGGGGCGAACGTCCAGTTCGGTCTCGACCCCCTCGACCACGACACCGGTCCGGAACGGGACCTGTAGGCCCGGACGCGGCGACCCCCGCCCCCGATGGCACAAGGAGAAGGACTATGGCGGACAACGACCAGAAGCGGCGGTTCCTGCGCAATCGGGGACGAGCAGCTCACCCCACCGAGGCGGCGAGTGCACCGAACTCGCTCGACGGGTCCCCGGCCGGTGCCCAGGCGAGACCGCAACCCCGACCGGCCAGGGCGCAAGCCAGCCAGGACGTGACCGACCTCGTCGGCTTTCTTCGCCAAGTCGACGGCCGCCGCGCTCAAGGGCATCCGGCCCCGGCACCGAAGGACCGAACCGAGGTTCTCGGCGCATTCCGGGGACAGCCCGCCGAGCAGACCACGGTCCAGATTCTGGCAGCAGCAGCAACAGCCCGGCATGTGGGCGCGCAGGCACAGATCACCCGCAAATGGGAGCAGCTCGCGCAGGAGAATGCGGCACGACTGGACGCACTGCGAGCACAGCAGTACCGGAAAGAGCAGCAGCGATATGTGCAGGTGCAGATGCCCCCGGACGAGATCGCCCGCCGCCTCGCCGAGCGGCAGGCCACCGACCGGGACGCCGACAACCGCGTCTTCGACGCCGCCGCCGCCGTCGCATTGACCTACGTCACCGCCCGAAGTGTGCCGTCGTTCGACAAGCTCGCCGAACTGTCCGAACAGCACCTCGCAGTGGCCGAACCCACCGAGCAAGTCCCGGCAGCGGTGACCGAATCCCTCGCCCGCACCACCGACGAACACACCGCCGACTCCGACACCGTAGAGATGAACGTCGACAAGTCCGAGACCAACCCGGACGCGTCCAGCGACCCTGCCCCGCAGCCCGACCCGGCCGACGCAGTCGAAGAAGAAAACGAAGCGGATGTGTCCGACCAGCTCGAACGGATCGCAGAGACGGCACCGACGAGCAGCGGTGACCTGGGCAAAATCGGAGCTGCCCTCGAGTCCGCCGGCCGGGGTCTGGCCGCCGCAGTCGGCCCGGTCAACGGTGACGACGAGGTCGCTCCTCCCCTCTCACCCGTCAACCTGAACCAGCTCAGTCAGGAACTGGTCGATGCGATCGGTGCTGCAGTGAGCAGTCACCCCCGATCGGTAACCGAGATGCTCAACATCGAACGCACGCCCGACCACACCAACGAGGCCGCGTTCGTCCCTGATACCGGCGTCGAACACAGTCACGAAGCAACGCTCGGGTACTGACCGAAGACAGCACTGTGGGGACCACCGGACAGTGGCCCCCACAGTCGTCATACTGCTACGCCAGGTCTGTGTAGAACGCGTAGATCGTGCACGCGAGGACGAAGACCCCGGTGCACAGGGCGCACAGCGCCATTCCCAGAGCCGTCCGCCAGTATTGGATGGCTTTTTCCTTGAACAGCGGGCTTTTGCCGAACCACATGACGGCGGCAAGACCGAGGACGAACACCAGCACCGCGACCATCGCCGTCCAGGTAGCCCACCGCCCGTATCCCACGGCTTGCGCAACCAGGTCCGCAGTTTCCCCGGCCGGGACGTACTCCCACAGGACCACCGTGTCCTGGTTGAAATAGAACCATCCGATCACAGCGACGAACGCCAAGACCACTGCTGCGTGCTGGACCCACCACCACCGGCTGCGGGGTGCGTAGCGGGACACAGCATCGAGGGCTTCGCCACGCACCTGCTCGGCAGACAACTGAGCAACTCGCTCGCGCAGCTCCCCGACCGCGACCGCGGCCTGGTAGAACGCCAACTTCCGTTGATCGTCGCTCAATGACACTCCCCGCTCGTCAAGCCACTGCTGCTGTTCGTCACGGATCATCTGACGCCACTGCTCCCCGGCCGGTGCCAGATCCGGCTCGGGCAAAGATAGTTTCATGCCACTCCTTCGTATGTCGTAACCCAGCTCGTACCGGCCGAGGACCGCTCCCTCATTGCCCGGATCACCGCGTCGTACCCAGCTCAGGGACGTAGGACTGCTGACCGAAAGCTCGGACGACTGGGACACCGTGACCGTGGATGCCCACGGTTTCTCCTAGCCGTACTGGTTGATGATCGTGTCGACCAGATCGGACGGAATCGGGTCCGCGGGCATGGCCGGCCAGCCCATGAAGCTGCGGTCGGCTTTGGCGTTGGCCATCGGTCCGGTGTCGCCGTCGAGGATGACCTTCAGGTGGGGTTCGAGGTGCTGTACCCACCACGCGGACACCGCGGACATCGAATCCGACGCTCGTGCTTCCTCCCATGCCTGGTGCAGGGCGGTCAGTCGGGCCACGACCTCCGGGTACGCCCACCACCGGGCATCCCAGGACAGGCCGCCGTCGTTGTCACTGATCCGCCGGCGGATCACCGGCAGGAAGAAACCGTTCACCCAGTCGATGACATTCGCGTACTTCGGCTCTTTCTTCTCCTGCGGTTCCGCGGTTGAGTCGACTGCTGCGGCCTGGTCCGGGGTCCACTCGTCGGCGGTGCCGTCTCCGGACTCGTTGCCGGTGTCCCAGCGATCATCGGTCGTGCGGGGCAGATTCACCATGCTCATTCCTTCGACATGAACTCGGACGTAAACAGGGCAGTGGTGCGGGAGGAATCCACGACAGGCGCGTCCACGGTGCGTGGTTGCTGCGGACCCTCACTGCCTAGGCGATCGGACTCCCCCACCGGCAACGCTTTCTGTTGGGCAGGGCCGAGCTGCTTGCTGTCCTTCGTCGACTGACGGATCGCATCAGCGAACGGCGAGTTCCCCCAGAATGCTTTGCGGACCAGGATCGGGGTGGAGCCACCGATCGTCACCAGCGCACGGGTTTTCGGCAGCGCCCGCAGGTCCCGCTTTTCGAAGATGGTTTCCTTCTGCCAGCTGCTCGACACACTCGCCTGACCGCTGGAAAAGAAGCCGGTAGGGCGGCTGCGGGACTCGGTATCGACGTAGTGGGTGCCGACGGCATCAACCAGACCCGACAGGAACGCATCGTCTTCGACATTGCCGCCGTACCAGATCACGCTGCACGCATCGACCATCGACTTGAACGCTTCGCGACCCCAGACCTTCTCCCCTTGGGACGGGGACTGGAAGAACGTGATGAGGATGATGCCGCGGCCACCGAAGTGCGAGTACCAGCGCGGCAGGTCTTCGATCTTGCAGATGTTGGCGGCCTCGTCGAGCACCGCCGTCAGCGGGATCGGCATCCGCTCCGATTCCTGCTGCTCGGAGTATTCCTCGGCGCAGGTAAGGATCTGCCCGACCAGGGCACTCGAGATCGCCGAGGACGAGCCGGGGCCGTCCTTGGACAGCGCATACATCGTGTCGGTGCGGGTGACGAACTCGGCGGAAATGAACTCCGGCAGGTCGTGGACGTGCTCACCTTCTTTGATGGTGACCCTGCCGGACTGGTCGGTGCCGATCACCACCCGCCGGTTCGGCAGGACCGCTTCGGCATATCGAGGCTCGTCGAGCGGAGCGAGGAAGCGGCGGGCCATGTCGTAGAAGCCGTCGCGTTGTTTGGCGTTGACGGCCTGCTTGCCGCGCATCGTGCGGGCCAGCTCCGGGTAGCCGTACTGCTCGAGCACGGCCGGGGGGATCTGTGACTGGGTGTTGGTCAGCCACTCGACCACATGCCGGATGTCCCCGCCGGCCAGGGCGGCGGCGAGCATGTAGGAGGCGAACAGGTCGCGGGCGTTGCCGTCGAAGTAGGCATCGACACGGGCACCGGCATCGGTGGCGGCGGAGATGAAGTAGCCGCACACCGCCGCAGCAGAAGGCAGGTCGGTGACAGTGCGCAACGGGTCGAACCAGAAGCTCGCACGTTCTTGTCGGTTACCGGTGCTTACCCCTTGCAGATCGAACACCCACACCCGCCCCGTTTCGCGGCGGATGCCGACGGTGTGCGAGTACACATCGCCGCGGTTCGAGGCCACCAGCGCCGCCCCGGGAGCGTGGCAGATCGCGGGGATAGCGAACGATGCGGACTTGCCCATGCGGGCGCCGGCGAACGCGATCGCCACGAATTCCCAGGTCATGCGCAGTGTGCGATCCCCGACCACGGTGTGTCCGAGAGGGATACCGAGATAGCCGGGATGGGTCTGCGAGATGGCGGGAGCGAGCCGGTCGGTGGAGGCTGCGAGGTACTTCGGGTCGGCCTCGTCGACTTCCCGCGGATCGACCATGGTCTTGGCGAGGGCGTCGATGCGTTTTTCGAACTGCTTGCCCCGGACCGTGTCGATGATCCCGAACCGGCGCAGCGCCCACCATCCGGCCCCGGCGAGAGCGGCGAGCAGAACCAGTTCGACGACCAGGATGATCGTCGCACCGGAAGGCCAGCTCGTCGATCCGAACCCCAGGGCGAAGAACAAGCCGATCGGATTCCAGGTGGGGTCTGCTCCCCCACCGGTGTTGTAGGCGATCGTCGGCAGATACGCCGCGACGATCAGGGCGGGAAACGCCTTGAGGAACACCTCGTCGGCGCCCGAGGAGGTGCGGGGCCGGTCCCGTCTAGTGTGCGCCATCTCGTGTGCCCTTCTATTGCTGGAATCGGAAGTCGGTCAAACGCCACCCGTCGTCGGTGCGGACGATGGTGGTGCGCCACAGCTGCGGGGTCAGGCGCGTGGTCTGCCCGCTGGCGTGCAGCACCGTCTGGGTGCAAATCACGTCGATGACCACGGTGCGCATCCCGGCCGGGGCGACCGGGGTGGTGTCCGAATGGGCGCACACCGCGCTCACGGCGTCTTTCGCCGCGGCCCACTGCTGCCAATCGGCATCCGGGCGCACCTCGGCACGGCTGCCGGATTCGGCGACGGCGAGCAGGTCCCCGCCGAGATACGGCGTGGCCCGGATCAGCGCGTCGGTCTTGCTGTCGTCGATTGCGGGCTGCCAGGACAGGACCATCTGCATCGCGGTGATCGCCGTGTCATTGGCGCCGATCTGCTGCGGCGAGAGCGGTTCGATCACTCCGTGGGCGTCGCTGCCTTGGTGACCGTGCTGGTCACCGGTGGTGGTGTCGCTGCCGCAACCGGTCAGGGCGACGGCGGCCGCGGTGCACGCCGCCGCGACGGTGACTCGGGTGATCTGCACGGGTTTGCCTTCTTTCACTGGTGGCTCATCGCCCGGTACTGCGGTTCGGCGGCGATGATTTTGTCGGCGTAGGGACGGGTCTGGACCACGTAGTCGGTGTGCCCGGTGGGGAACCCGCCGGAGTTCAGGACAGCGCCTTCGCCGGCGTTGTATCCGGCCAGATACAGCTCGGTGCGCCCGTTCGGTGCGGAGACCACCCCGTCGGCGATCCAGCCGTCGATGGTGGCGGCGATGGTGCACATGTAATGGCCCTGGGCCATGACGGCATCGCCGATGCTGTTCACATCGACCCGCCCGTCACCGTCGTAGTCGCGGCCGTAGCTCGCCCAGGTGCCCGGCATGAACTGCGCCGGTCCCATCGCTCCGGTCACCGACACCGGAGCGGAGTCTCCGTGGCGGAAACCGTTCTCGGCGGCGAGCTGGGCGGCGAGCAGCGAGGGGGTGATCTGCGGGCAGATCGACCCGGCCCGCTCGATCCACGGCGCGAACTCCTCCGGCACGGTGCCGTCGGCGAGGCTGTCACCGATGCCGACGCCGGAGATCAGGCAGTCCGCCGCCATCGTGGTGGCGTTGCCGCTGCCGCCGGGCAGTGTCCCCCACGACACCAGGGTCTCGTCGGTGCCCTGTCCCCGGACGGTGATGTGCACGTGGTCGAAGTGGTTCTGGGTTTCCGAGCCGCGGTCGTCCATCAAACTCGGGGCACCGCCCACGGGGTAGTAGGTCTGCCGCCAGATCACGTACTCGACGTTGAAGAACTCCGCGTTGGCCAGCACGTAATCGGTGATCTCATCGCCCAGAGTCACCCCGTCGCCGGAGCGGTAGTTCGGGATCATCGCATCCACGGCCCGGCCTTCGGTGTGGTCGGTGGCGTAGCCGCCGTCGGCACGCCACCCGCCGATGCTCGAAATGCGGTCGCCGAAACGCAGGTGCAGGGCACGGGCGATCTTCTTGGCATCGACCTGAAGGCCCTGCTCGGAACCGGCCGACGGCGGCAGAGGCTGCGCCAGATCACCGTCCGGTGGGGCCGACGGCATCGGCGTAGCCGGCCCGGCCGACGCCTCGCCCGGTGCGGGGGCGGAGTCGTAGTAGGGCAGCGGGTCCACCGCCGAGGCTCCCCAGCCGCCGTGCCAGATTTCCCAGTGCAGGTGCGGGCCGGTCGATTCTCCTCGGTTCCCGAGCGTGGCGATCTGCTGACCAGCGCGGACCTGATCCCCGACAGCGACGGTGTAGGTCTCGATGTGCCCGTACACGGTGGACATGAGCTGACCGCCCTGCACGTGATCGAGGACCACCCACTGCCCGAACCCGGAAGCCGGCCCCGCGTTGCGGACCACCCCGTCGGCCGAGGCGTAGATCGGGGTGCCGATGGCCCCGGCCAGGTCGATGCCCTGATGCTCGGTGCCCCAGCGGGGGCCGAACCCGGAGGTGAAGGTGACGGCGGAGGGATCGACCGGCTTGATGAACGACCCCACCGGGGCGAGCCGGTCCCCCGACCCGAGGCCCGTCCCGGGTCCAAGACAACTCGTGCCGTTCTGACGGTCCTGTTCGTCCTGGATTCCCATCACCAGGACGAGGATCAGGAAGAACGGAATGAGCGTGACCGCCAGGATGAGCGCGATCAGGCCGGTACCCCCCTTGTCGTTCACCGCAGGCTCAGATCCTCGGCCGCGACCCCGTGCTTGCGCGCCAAAGCGCGGTTGAGCTCCCGTGCCAGTGCCAGCTCCGCTTCCAACGCGGCGACTTCCTGCGGGGTGCGGCGAGGGCGCCGGCCGGAGCGGTTGACCCAGCCCCGCACCGTCGTCTCGGCCACATCCAGCTGCGCAGCGGCCGCTCGCGTAGCTGCGGTGAAGCTGTCCCCGGCCTTCATACGCTTAAGGACCGTCTCGATCGCGGCCTCACGGGTGAGGTCATCGACCAGGGTGTACCGGCGGCGGCCGCGACGCTCCCGCCGGCTCATGCTGCGAACTCCTTGACTCGGTCCTCGTCGGCGGCCCGCAAACGGGCATCGGTGTCGTGAATCCCAGAATCCTTTTCTGCCTGGGGCACCCACACCTTGAACGGGGTGCCCGGTGTTGCGCCTTCACCGAGCTTGAGCAGGAAATGCCCGACACCGGCGGCGGTGCGCGTGCTCTCGACTGCGCCGGTGCCGTCGTCGCCGGCGCTCTTTCGGCGTGCCTGGCGCAGCGCCTTCTTCTCCTCCACCGAGGAGGTGCTGTCGTTGGCCCAACCGGTCACCATCGCCCGCTCAGCGCGGGAGAACTTCATGAACCGGCCGAGCCGGTCGAGTTCGGCCTCGGGAACCGGGCCGACGATCCGGGCGCGGGAGCGTTCGATCATGCCCAACGCCCCGACCTTCTCGAAGTCCGCGAGCGAGTGCGTGACCATCGTCATCGCCACGCCCATCGACCGCTGCAACCGCTGCACCGCATCCAGACGCGCCACCGCCGAGCTGCCGGTCTGGATCACCTGCCAGACCTCGTCCAAGATGATGTGGGCCGCAATCGACTTCGCTCCGGGCACCTTGTTGTCAGCCAGGATGTGCGCCGCTTCTACCGCCGCGAACGCTTCGTTCCAGCCGGCGAGAAGCACAGCGGCCCGCATCAATTCGTCACCGGGCGGCACCGAGGACATGTCCAGGTCCACCATCGGCTTGGTGATGTCGATCCGAACGGTGCTGTGCCGGTTGAAGGTCTCCCCGAACCTGCCCTTGACCAACGCGCGCAGCGAACGCAGCAGTGGCTTGATCTGACCGCGGTATTCGTCCTCGGTGTCGGCCACCGCATCGTCCATCAGCTCCTCGGGGCCGGTCGAGATCAGCGTCAGCAGGTCCTCGAGGCGGGCTGCGTGATCGTTGTCGAATCGCGAGCCCGGGGCGTAGAGCAACCGGATCGCCGAGGCGAGCAAGGTTTCCTCGAAGTCCTTCAGGGGGCCGCGGCGGACGATCTCGAGCAGAGCACAGATCATGTTCAGCTGGCGAGCGTGCAGCGCGAACTCGGCCTTTTCCCGTTCGAGGGAACCGGCGGGCAGTTGCTCGATCGCATCCCCGATCGGGCCGCGGTCGAGCGGGTTGATCGCGCCGGTGCCGTAGCCGACCTCGCTGACCTGCCCGCCGACCTGCTCGGTGAGCACCCGCAGGTCCGGCTTGACGTCACCGGGCACGAGCACCAATGTGCCTCGCGCAATGTCGCCGAGGGCGATCCGGCGCAGCAGCGTCGACTTACCGAAGCCGTTGAGCGCGCAGATGAAACAGGACGGGGCGGTGATCGCCTTCATCTTCCAGGCGTAGAGCGGATCGAAACCGACGGCCGCGCCGGTGGTCAGATGCCGCCCCAGCGGGGTGCCCAGCAGCGGAGCCTTCGCCCCGACGATCCACGGGTAGATCCCGGCGACCTGCACCGAGGTACCGCGGTATTCGACCGGCGGCATCACCGTCGACATCCGGCCCCCACCGGCACCGTCGAATCCGCGATCGTCGAGATCGGCGAGCTGGCGGTCGAAGCCGTCGGAGTTGATCCGGGTCAACCGCTCGACCGTCGCCCGGCGACTGTACTGGCGGTTGACCAGGCTTTTCTTCCATGCCTTCGTGATGCCGGTGGCCGAGGCTGCCTGCTCCTCGAGAGCGGACAGGTCCTCGTCCGACAGCAGGGTCTTGGCGATCTTCTCGGCTTGCGCGATCCGGGTCGAGGTCGTGGCTTTACCCATGACAGCGTCTCCCTCCTAGTTGCTCAGGAACGACGGGATGGTGGTGTGATCGGGTGCGATGACCCCGACACCGAGGGAGGCGGCGAACGCTGCGGCCTGCCAGCACCACGAGCGGCGGATCGTCAGCCGGCTCTGGCGCGAGAGGTCCTCGACCAGGGCGTCGATCTTCGGCACGTCGGAGCTGCCCGCCGGTTCGGTCACGGTCACCAGCACCCCGAAGCGCACCATCCCGGCACCGCGGGCCTGTTCCATGCGGGCCTGGGCCGTGGCCGCCAGCTCGATCTGCGACTTCGCCGAACCGATCGATCCGTTCTTGAGCGACCCACCGTGCGCTTCGGCCATCGCGTTGCGGTAGTCGCTGTCAGCGATGTCGGTGGCTTCCCCGGCCGAATGCGGCCGGTAGATCACCGAAACCCGCTTGAGCGGCACCGCCTCGTTCGGGGCCAACAGGCGCTGCAGCACCCGTTCGGTCACCGCTCCCCTGGGGGCTTCACGCATCTCCCAGGTCACCGACACCGCACCGTCGTGGACGTATTTGCCGCCGTCCGGGCTTTCCAGGGCGCTGCGGGGACCGCAGTCCTCCCAGGTCAACCCGGTGCCCTCCCCGGAGTACAGGCCGGCTTCGACATCGACGAGCGAGGCCGGGTCATAGGAGCGGCGCACAAACGCCATGATTTCGTCGGCATCCATCGGCGAGCACGGCACACCCGAGCGTGCTGCCGACGCCGTCAGGGCGGGCAGACGCCGGCCGAGTTCGACAGCCTGCTCGGACGGGTCCTGTTTGCGTTCGGTGGTCTTGGCCTCGAAGGTGATCGCGATCCTCGCTGCGAGGCGGATACCGCCGGAGGTCAAGCCGGTGGCGAGCTGGTAGGCCGCATCGCGGGCCAGCTGCGGGGCATCGGCGCGGGTGTTCTGGTGCACCGTTTCGTACAGCTCGATGCCGGTCTCGGGCAGCGTCTCGACGGTGGTGACCACCGCGAGGATGTCCGAGGTCTCACCGGCCCCGGACAGGAACTGTGCCCAGTTGCCGACATAGTGGTCGATCACGTCCTGATCGACGGCTTCGGCGCCTTGGGGGTAGGCGTCGAAGACGACGGTGTAGGCGCCCCGGCTGGGCATGTGGATCATGCCGAAGGTGCGCCCGTCGGAGTCGATGCCTTCGTAGAGCTCGGTGTCGCCGAGCACGCCGGGAAGTCGGTAGGCCCGCCCGGGAACGCGGGAGAACGTGCCCGAGGCGTAGGCGTGTTCACCGCGGCGGCGGCCGCGCCAGAACTGGAATCGCATCAGTGCCCTTTCGTAGCCGGAGCGGCCGTCACGGGAGATGACCAAGGGGATGAAGCAGACGATCACCGGGATGGCCAGCAGCAATGCGACCGTCATGCCGAGGAACAGGCCCGCGATGATGACGACGGCTGCGGCGGCGATCCCTGCGATCGAGGTGCCGAAGGTGGCTCCGAGCAGGCCGGTGCTGCGGGGTCGGCGCCAGTTGCCGTAGGTGTTGAATGTCGGCTCGTTGCTCACTGTTCGAAGCCCCCTCGGTTGAACTGGTGGCCGGCCCCCGTCGCCACAGGCGCATCGGAGCCGGTGTTAGCGGACCCGCCCGCGCCGGAACCGCCGGAACCACTCGAAGCAGTGCTGCCGGGAGTGCCCGCGCCGTTGCCTTGGGGAGCCATGCCGCTGCCCTGCGGAGTTCCTTGCTGATTGCCTTCGGGGTTGCCACCTGCCGTACCCCACCCAGCGGGTGCGCCGGTGGGCTGTGCGCCCGCACCGCCGCCGGGTGGCTCGTCGTCACCCTTCGTCTTCGACGCAGCGAATCCCGCTCCGGATGCCGCGCCGCTGGCACCTCCGGTGGCGACCATCCCGGCGGCTTTCGCGCCCCCACCGAGCAGACCGACCAAACCTGCGGCAGCAGCGAGGCCGCTGCCGCCGCCTCCGAGTGCACCGATGTTCGGGACGATCAGGCGCATCAGGGCGGGCAGCACCAGCGCCGCGGCACACAAGGTGATGACCCCGGACAGGGCCATGAACCCGTCGCCGTTCTCGGGGTCGGTAATGGTCGGGGTGGCTTCGAGGAACAGGATCGCCGAGACCCCGATCACGAACGCCCCGACCGGTTTGACCAGCAGGAATGCGATCGTCCAGGCCAGCATTTTCTCGTATGCCTGGCTGCCGACCTTGGTGCCTCCGGCTGCGCCTGCGATCGGCAGCGCCGCTGCCATGAGTACGAGGATGCCGGTGCGCAGCAGCATCAAGAACGCCATCATCAGCCCGCCGAGCATCCCGATGATGCCGATCAGGAACAGCAGGCCCACACCGGCCGGACCCGCATACAACTGGATCGTCACCATCGCTTCGGCCAGGCGGGACGGGTCGGAGCCGACCGCACTGTCCATGAACCAGGCCGAAATCCGGTCCGACAGTTCGGTGCCGAGCACGATCAGCGTCGATGCTCCCCCGGCCAGCAACGCCGCACGGCCCATCTGCTTGAGGCCCTCTTCCGAGGTGTCGCGGATCGCGCCGGAGCGGGCCAGTGCCAGCCGGCCGCCGAGCAGGATCAGCGACAACGACAGGGCCGCGACCTGGATGTAGAAGGTGTAGTCGTTGACCGTCGCTACCGTGGCCTGGAAGGTGTCCCCGTCCATCTCGGTACCGGTGATCCACCATCCGAGCGCGAACTTCAGGACCGCGACACCCGCGTTGCCGATCCACAGCGCCGTCTTCTCGACCGCACCCGTAGCAACTTCGCCGAGTTTCTCCTCTGCCATGTCCACGCCTGCATCGAGAGCGCCGCTCACGCCCTCTTTGCAGGTCGGGAGATTGACTCCCAGAGCGTCATTAGCCCATGAGGTTAGATCCGACATCGCGGCAGTAGTGGGTAGTGCGCACGCGACCAGATCGGTGACGACTTCCGTGCCGCTGGGGGCGGAATCGTCTACGTAGTCCTCGAAGGTCCCGCTCGTGGTGCCTTCGGTCGAGTCGGTTTCCTGCGCAGATGCCGTGGTGGCGACCGACAGAGCAACGAACAGAGCCAGGAGCGTGAGGACAGCACTGCGTAGGAAGTGCTTCACCACCACGACGACCACCCGGCCGCGTCGATGGGTTCGGTGCCCTCTCCCATTGCCACCGGATCGATCTTGAGAACCCATCCGGACCCATCACGCCAGACCAGAGGAAGCTTCGAGTAGGAGATCGCGGTCGAACCGTCGCTCTTCTGTACGGGGCGGCCGAATTGCACGAGCGTCAGGTCCGGGTTGAACAGAACTTTGACCATTGGCAACGCCGAGGCCGGCGAACTGTCTGGGATGCCCAGACTGGCCTTAGCCGCCTCACCATTCGGGTCCGACAGCAGAGCGGCTTCCACGAGCATGTTCGTTCGGTCTGTGCCCGAGGCGAAGTAACCGCCGTAATGAGCGGCGGCCAGCGCAGCTCCCTGCGCAGTACGCGAGAACCCGATGGCGACACCGTTGTCGGTGAACCCGGTAGGTCCATCGGACGTCGAGAACGGCAGGTCCATGTTGCCGTGGATGCGCTGGAGCATCACCCCGCTGGGGGCCTGGTTCGCCGGGCGGTTCCCGCTGGCGAGGGTCTCGGACAGGATCACGCCGTTCGGGTCGAGCGGCACGTAGATGACACGGTTTGCTTTGTCGAAGACCGGGTCCGGTTCGAACAGTCCGTCCGTGTCCTGGGCCGTGGCGCTACTGCCGGTGGTCGGATCGAGAGAGACCAACGGTTCGGCGTCGTCACCGCGGAAGACCATCACCAGGCTGACCACGACACCGACGACAACGATGAGGGCCACCGCCGCCAAGCCGATGGTGAGTTTGGTGGCCGACGATGCGCGTTCGTTCTCTGCGTCGAATGAAGGGGTGTTCTTCTCGTGGGTCGAGTCGGTGATGTTCTGCTCGGTCACTTGCGGGTCTCCTCGAGATCGACCAGCTCCGACGGCACTGCGTCGAGAGCGGTGATGGTGGTGGCGGTGGTGTCGTCGCTGGGCAGGTTCAGTCGCCAGTCGTCGTCGATCCACACCACCTGGGTGGTCGAGGAGGCGAGCGAATCATCGGAGAAGCGCTGCACGACCCCGACGGTGGCGGCGGTGTCGCTGTAGTCGTCGATGGTGTAGCCGACGATGGTCGGCACCATCTCGGGGTCGGTTCCCGAAATCTCCACCAGCCCCCGGTGGGCGGCGTACAGGTCGCGGCCTTCGCCGGGTGCGGCGACACCGGCCAGGACCTGGGGCCAGGTGCGATCGGAGGCGGTGGCCAGCTGTACCGACTGGGTGATCGCCGCCAGCGCCGCTCCCTGTGGGGTGTGGCTGAATCCGGCGAAGGGTTCCCATTCACCATTGCTGGGGCCGTCGGTGGTGCCGATCGGCACCTCGATGCCGCCGACGGTGATCCACCGGTTGATCTGCGGTGGATCGGTGATCGACAGCTCGGACTCGGGGGTGTGCGTTCCTCCGCAGCTGGTGGCAGCCAGCGCCATCGCGACCACCGTTGCTCGCGCCCATCGACGCATCATCGTTCGTTCTCCTCGTTGCCGGATTGCTGTTGCTGTCGCATCTGTTCGAGCTGGTCGATGACCGTCGGGGAATGGCCGCTTCCGATCTGCTGGGCTTGGGGCCCCTGGGCGGTGGCCAGCAGGATCGTGGCGATGGTCGCGGCCACGCCGCCGGCGAGAATCGCACCGATGTTCGCTGCGACGAACTCTGCGGCGGTGGGGGATTCGATGCCGGCACCGTGCTTGTGGTCCCAGGCCAGGCGTCCGCCGACGAAGATCACTTTGGCCACGCACAGGATGAAGACGATCCCGGCCGCGTAACCGAGCAGCGTTTGGAAGCCGTCGACGACCTCGCCGGGAAGGGGCACGACCCCTTGGGCGGATACCTGCATCGCGTAACCCCCGCCCTTATGCCGCAGAGGTGACGGCGCCGAGGATCTGGTTCGCCGAGATCGCCACGATCGCACCGACGAGCGAGCCGACGAGCATCTTCGGTGAGTCCCCCGAGCCGTGCTGCCACTTCTCCCACGCGAACTTGCCGCCGGAGAAGATCAGGGCTGCCACGCAGGCGAGCGTGACGCCCCACAGCAGCCAGTTCAGCAGCTTGAGCAGGCCGTTCGCGCCCGGAGGCACTTCCGGGTTGATGTCGAAGTTGACCGAACCTTGTGCCAGATACGCAACGTCCACGACGGTCTGGATCATGAGTGTGTCCCTCCGGGTGATGACTGCACCGACCACAAGGTCGGCAGGTGATTACTGCCCCGACCACAAGGTCGGCAGGGCGGATTGGAGTGCTGTGACGATGCCGACGCCGGCAGCGATCACGTCCTCGGGAACGTCGATGACCGCTCCCTTGGTCTGGATGGGCACGCCGTCGAGGGCACGCCAGGTGGGAAGGCTCGACCGGGCGGCCGAGGCCAGGAAGCGATGCCAGCCGATCGCCCAGTGCGCAGCCACTGCGCCGGTGACGATCGAACGCAGTTGGCGCACCTGCTTCGGCGGCGGACCGGCCGCGTTGGCCACGGTCACCAGCCCGAGCAGCTCGCAGGCCAGGCCGCGGTTGCGGTGTTCGAGGATCAGATCGTGGGCGCTGGACAGACCCTGGATGGTTTCGCGGCAGACGACCACCACATAGGGCGATTCGATCTCTCGGGCATTCCCGCACGGCCACTGACGCTGCGCGTCGTCGGCGAAGCTCCAGTACCGGGCCAGGGTGGACACCCCGGACCCGCCGTGCGCGCCGAGCAACCACACCGCCGGTCCGGGAGCCGGAACCGGGTACGGCTCGATACGAGCGTCGACACTGGTGCGTTCTCTGGCGGTCATGCCAGCTCCCCCGTCCCGACCCGATCAGCGGTGTCGTTGTCCTGGTGGCCGGCCTCGATGCGGCCGAAAGCGTCGAGCACATCGGTCCAGGCATCGATCGACTCGACCGACAGGCGGCGATGGTCGACGGTGCCGGGGCGAGCCAGGCTCGCATCGAAGGGCACTTCGACGAACCCGGCGACCAGCGGGGACAGTGCATCGCGGATCGGGGTCAGATCGACCACGCTCTGCGGGAGCTGGTGTGAGATCGCCACCACCGTGTGGGAGAGCACGTCGCGTCCGTAGGTGCGCACCAGCCAGTCGAGGGCGCCGCGCATCCGGGCCAGCGGTTCGGCACGGGGCGGCACCGCGACGACGATCGCAGCCCCGGCCTCGATCAACGGAGCCACACGGCGTGCGCGCAACGCCGTTCCGACATCGTGGATGCGGGCGAGGCTGCGGTCGGCGAGCAGGCTGTCCACCAGGGCCGAGTCGGTGGCTTCGCCGTGACCGACGACCACCGCCCCGGCACTACTGACAGCCATCCGCGAGCCGAGCTGGCGGACCGCCCGCGCAGAATCGATCGGTTCGACCCCGACACGGGCGAGCAGGTTCCCGCCGTCGGTGGTGCCGTCGATCGCCGCGACCTGCACATCGGCACCGAGGCGCAGGGCAGTGGCCAGGCCGAAGCAGGTCGTGGTCGCGGCCGCTCCCCCGGATCCGGCCACCACGATGGCCGAGAGGTGTTCGGGCTGATCGATTTTCGGGCTGCGACGCAATGCAACAACGTTGTTCATCGGTTCTCCACGTTCGCGATCTTCACGCCGCCGTCGGCGGGCATGGTGGTGATCCACTGCTTGTGGATGCCTTCGTCTCCCACGGGCGGGAACTTCAGCAGCACATCGACCGACCAGCGGTTGGGGTCCTCGGTCGGCAGCACGGTCACGCAGTGCTCGGTCCCGGCCGGAACAGCGTCGATGAAGCTCTGAATATCGTTGCCGGGCAGGACCATCAGCTCTGCGACTGCCTTGCCGTCGCGCTGGACGTAGTAGGCGTGCTCGAACGCCTGGATCACCGCCGGACCGGATTCGCGTCCGCCGGGGCCGTTGCCGACGATCCGATCCGGCTCGGTGACCGGGGCGCACCACGCCGGGGCTGCCACCGCCTCGGTCGTGGTGGGGGTGGTCGAGGGCGAGGCCACCACCGAAGAGGACGGCAGCGGCGGCGCCTGTGGTTCGTCGGTGCTGCCGGTCATCGTGGTCACCACCGCAGCGGAGACCACTGCCAGCACAGCGACACCGCCGCCGACGAGCATCCAGGTGCGGGACCGATCGCCGTCCCGCTTCGCCGGAGCAGCGGCAGCGGTGTCGGTGACCGGCACGGCGGGGGCCTCGGCCGACTCGGGGGCCGGAGTCGGCCGGGGAGGACGGGCACGGCCGATCGCGGACTTGAGTCCCCCACGGCTGCGCTGCGAGATCACCAGCGGTCCTCGCGGAATGTGGGCGCGCACCCAGTCCGGGGCGGTGGCATACGGGTCGTCGCCGGTGTCGTGGTCAGGGTGCGGGGCCGGTGCAGTGTCGGCGACGGGGGTCTCAGCAGTGCCGATCGGCTCCAGGTCGGTCTGGATGACCGCATCGTCGTCGGATTCCCAGGTGGTCTCGGCAGCGACCGGTTCGAGGTCCGAGGAGGCGAGCGCCGCGTCGGCGATCGTCTCGTCCGGGATCGGGAAGTGCACCGATCCGGTGTCGGTGTCTTCGGTGGGAGTCGGTTGCGGCCCGTAGTGCTCGGTTACATCCGGGAAGAGTGTTCCTCGATTGTCGGTCGACAAAGTGTCCTCCGTCGTCGGGTGGTGGGGGCGGGGCGTGCCCGCCCCCACCGAAAGCTGGTCGAGCAGGTCAGGCCGGCACGATGCCGTCGCCGATCGCGGTGGAGATCATCTCGGCGGCAGTGCCGGCCGAACCGCCGAAGAAGGTATCCAGTGCGTTGTCCACACCGGCGATCACGCCTTCACCACCGGGCTGGACCTTGACCCACTCACGGACCTGGGAATCGACCTGCGGGGCGGTCTGCACGACATTGCGGACGGCGTCGGCGGCGGCCTGTCCGACCGGGCCGGAGGACTGCCACTGCTCGACCGTGGAGTCGGCCTGCTCGGTGAGCACGTCCTCCCCTACGTCCGGCAGTTCCACCTCGATGGGCTGACCTTCGTCGTCACCGGCACCGAAAGCGGTCCCGGCAGCCAAACCCACCAGCCCACCACCGACGGCGCAGGGCACACCGGCCAGCGTCGCGCCGACAGCGGTACCGAGGGCGGTACCGGCGACACCGGTGGTGATCTGGGGCAGCGGAGGCGGCAACGGAACCATGCCGGCCATCCCGGCACCGGCAAGGCCACCAATCGTTCCGCCGAGTGCGCCACCACCGACGGCGCACGCCGTGCCGACCGCAGTCGCGCCGACGGCGGTTGCCGTGATCTGAGCGGTTGCTACCCGATCGGCGCGGCTGGCTTCGATACCGACCGACTTGTAGAACGTCGCCACATCCGACCGGATCAGACCGGCGGTGTTGTTGGTGCGCTCCCGGTCATCGTCGGTGACCCAGTTCGGCTGGTTGAAGTGGATGTCCCCGACCATGATCTTCTCGGGCGGAGCGATGTAGATCGGTTCCGGCTCGACCGGCTGCGGGGCACGCAGCTCCAGCGGGTTGATCGGCGCCGGAGTGGACTGCCGCTCGTAGCGGTTGGTGTCGTAGTTGTAGTCCGGCAGCGGCGCATACTCGCGTTGCTGCGTCGGCGGCGGGGTCCAGTAGATCTGCTTGGCCGGAGGCTCGGGCGCGCTGGTAGTACCGCCCTGAGTGGACGGTGCCGGGGTGGTGACCCCACCCTGCGAGGGAAGTTCCACCGGATCGGCCGAGGCCAGGCCGGTGCCCGCTGCCACGATCGCGGCGGCGGTGGCGGGCACGACACTCGCCTTGGCGATGCGCGATGCCCTGCGATGCTTGCTCATACTCGCTTCTCTTTCTTCTGTGTCGAGGCGTGAATCACGTGAATCAATTGAGTTCGGCGGCCGAGATGCCGCCTTGATCGAGCACCGTCGGTCCCGCGTCGACCACAGTCGTGGTGCTCACCGCCGGTGCCGAGGTGGTGGGCGGCGTCGTCGACGGGGACGTGGACGTGGACGTCGAGGTCACCGAGGTGGACGTGGACGTGGACGTCGAGGTCACCGAGGTGGACGTGGACGTGGACGTCGAGGTCACCGAGGTGGACGTGGAGACGGCGGGGTCTGCCGCAGCCCGGATATCGGCTGCGGCGGCCGCGAGCCAGGACGCAGCGAACCGGGTCGGAGCCTGCCCGCTGGCCGTGGCCGGGACCGACCCGTAAGAGCCATGTTCGGCGGCGACATTGCGCACCGTCGTCATCGCCACCAGGTCGAACGCATCCCGATTGGCCTTGACCTCGTTCTGCACGACCTGGAATGCCTGCCGCACCAACCGCTGCGAGGTCGCCGGCGGGACCAGCTCGGGCAGCACACTGACCGTCTTGGCCGCGAGCACAGCGAAGGCCGCGGCCGGATTGGCCAACCCGGCCGCCGCGACCGCTGCGATCGTCTCCGGGGTCAGCACCTTCTTGACGACCGTGACCGCCGCATTGATGCCGATCAACCCGACCTTCATCAACGCTGCCGTGACTTCCTGCCCCGTCGGCGGCGTCGCCCGAGGATCGGACGCCTCGGCCAGACGCTGCGAGATGGTCTTCTTCGGCTGGACCGAGATCGCCGACAGCGCATTCTTCGGCGCCTGAATGTCCTGGTTGACCACATCGACGGCGGTCTTGAACGCTGTCGATGCCAGTGCCCGTCCGACCGTGGAGATCGCGACGAACGGATCCCCGCCGACCTCGACCTGACCGGCGACGTTGACCACCGCCCGCACGACCGGGGCGTTCGCCGGCGCATCACAGGCCAGATCCCCGCCCTGGCACCAGGACGACACCCGTCCCGACAGGCTGCCGTAGCTGCTGGTCAGATCGGCCACCGGCCCGATGCCACCCCCCTCGGGGGCGGTGAACGACACCGACGACAGCGCCTTGACCGCCTCACCCCTGGTACCGGGAACCGGTGACGGGGCTGTCTGCGAGGTCCCGGGAAACAGTCCCGATCCGGGGCTGCGGGTCGGAGCGCCGAACAAGGCACCGGCTGCGACCGAGCGGGCCGGAACGACCCCGCTGCCCTTGCCGACCGACCGCAGGAAATTCGACGCCGCGTGAGCGCCCTGGGAGAAGCCGACGACGGCGAGCTTGGCCGAGGGGCACTGCGAGAGCACCTTCTGCGCCGCCAGGGACAGGTTCTCCTCCCCCGCGGTCACCGACTCGACATACGACTCGGTGCCGCCGGGCGTCAGGCCACCGAACGAACCGGGATACGGCACATACGCCCGGTCCACGCTCGCGCCCAGCTCACGGGCCTGATCGAGCAGCGGCCCCATGATGTTCGCCAGCATTCCGGTATCGACCTTCACCGGCGCATCGGGCGAGGTCTCGGTAGTGCCCTGCATCCCGAGCACGTACAGATCCGGGCAGTCCGAGACCAGCTCACCGAGCCAGTGCGGTTCATCGCCCGTGCTCGACTGGGCATAGGCCGGGGCGGTGCCGAGGCCAGCCGCCGCGATGACCGCCGCCGAAAGGGACGCCGCGGCAGTCCGGTGCAATCGCTGAAAACCGCGACCACGCCCAGAACCCCCGGTAGCCTGGTGTAACGGCGAATCTTCCGTGCCCGACACAGACATCGGGACCTCCTTGAATACGCAAGCGGGTGCCCGAGCGCTCACAGCGCGCCCGAACGTGGGTCCGTTATGTGGGTGGGTTGAGACTCCCGGGCACATGACACGACGCCAATCACTGACATGTGTCCGGGGGCAGCCACGATCAGAAGCGACTGCCGGTACTCAGCGGCGAGAACACCCTCCGATCCCTCTTGTGTGCCGGCCACTTCTTCCGCGTAGCGCACTCCAGCGCGTGAAGTCATCTCTCAAAGCAAGACCTCCAACTCCTCCGTTTTCTATTCTATGGTAGCACTTTATAGCACAATTTCATCACTCTATGTTGTGACAGCATTCGAGAGGTATTGCACAGTGGTCGGCTATGAGCACCAGCGCCGAAGGGCGGGTATGACCCGCCGCGTCCTGCGAGGATTCGATCGATCGGCGCTGATAGCCGTCCGCACCCGCCGGAACCTCAACCCCGGAGAACTTGCCCGACTGGCCGACGTCAGCACCGCTGCGGTCTACAACTGGGAACGCGGCACCGCCTCCCCCAGCGTCGACACCCTCGCCCGCGTCGCCCAAGCCCTCGGAGTTCCCGTCGCCGAACTGGTGCCCATTCCTGAGGACGAGCAATACCTCGGAGACCTCCGCGTTATGGCAGGACTGACTCAGCCGCAACTGGCCCAACTCGCCGGCATCTCCACTAGCACGCTGGCCCAACTCGAACGCGGACAAGCGCGATTGAAGCCGGAAGTGGCCTCCCGCATAGCCGAAGCGCTGACGGATTGCCACCGCCGCTCCCCGGCCGGTCGAGGAAAGCACGTCACCCGCGAACAAGTAATCGCCGCGCACGAGCGGGTGCGCACCAGGCCGCCGCATACGCGGCCCTAACGCACGACGGTGCATCAGCATGAAGATCCCCCATCCCCCTGACAAACAGAAGACAGTACAGGAGGGACAGTTCACTCACAGGGGCTGCACACAGCCCCTGCTACGCCGCGTGCGTCTCCACACATGACGACGCTCTTCCACGTTTTGCCATTACAAACACTAAATGTTGCAACATTTAACTATTGGACAGTTGCAGTAGCAGTGTTAAGCTCGTCAATTTTCAAAGTTACAAACCTACAACGGCCCGACCTCACATCGTTCTACCGTTGAAAAAGTAGGATGCAGGCGTGACGAACATTCTGGTCACCCATGCCCGGAAGGGTGGGGTCGGCAAAACGACACTCGCGTACGAACTCGCCTGGCTGCTGGGTGGAGTCCTCGTGGACCTCGAGTACAACTACGGCAGTGCCACAGTGAAGTGGGGCTACCGGCCGGAGACCCGAGTGCGGTCGATCCTGGTGGATTCAGTGCTGAAAGGCCGGACACCGAAGCCGTTGCAGGGCTACAAGAAGCCTCGGCTGGTGCCGGGTGACCCGCTGATCCTCGAGGATCCTTTCACCGCGGACCAGATGGCAGAGGCGCTGGTCAAGTGGGGCAAGGAATGGGACACCGACTGGATCGTCGTCGACACACACAACGATGCGAAGCCCCATACCCTCGGAGCATTGTCGGTGGCCAATGTCGTGGTCTCACCCTGCCCGGTGAAGGTGTCCGAACTTGACGCCACCGAGCAGCTCGTCAACGAGATGGCGGACTATCCGATCGTGCTCGTGCCCAACATGGTGCCTCGCACCGCCCACGCTGGCCTGGTCAACCGTCTCGGCCGCATCATCGACGGCACTCCCGTCCAGGTCGGCCCTCTCGTTCCGGAAGCGCCGTTGGTGGGCATCCGCACTAAGCGCATCGCCATCACCGCCGAGGACAAGCCCGCGAAGAAGCTGCAAGCCTTCGCTGACGCCCTAGATTCTGTGGCCGACTACGTGAAGGAGTACGTCAATGAGTGACATCGGGTTGGGCGCGCTCCAGCGAAAGACCAAGGGCAACAAGGGGCCGAACGTGCCTCCGCCCATGCACCGGGCTCGCACCACGCCGGTCACGTTTCCCAAGAGCGAGGCGCAGGTCGCAACCCCGGAAGCTGCACCGGCAGAGCCCGCCCCTACGGCTGCGCCCGAGCCGGCTGCCACACCCACAACGACCCCTCCGTCTCCAGCACCATCGTCGGCTCCGAAAACTCCAGCCAAGACGTCGCGTGCCGCCTCCACTCCCTCCGAGGCCACGCCTGACGAGAATCCGCTCATGCCCGCCACGGTCTATCTGACTGCGGAGAACGACGACTTCCTAGAGGACGTCAAACGAGCAGGACGGCGAAGTCAGCCCAAGATCGACGCGAACCGGGCCGCTGTAGTCCGCCTCGCGCTTGCTCGCCTCGCCGACCAAATGACGCCCGAGCAGGTCGCTCAGGAACTTGCCGCACGAGCCGGCCGACGCCCCGGAAAAATCGGCCGCACCCGCCTCTGATTCGAACACCCCCAACCCCTGGTAGCACTGCTGCCAGGGGTTTTCCGTGTTCTGCATTTGTAGCTTTACAACATTTGAATCGCTTATCGACAGAGCGTTGCAACCCCACGCCGTCTCGACCAACACCCCGACATAGCGGCGACCGCACCAGCCCGTGGAAGCCCTGCCAGCAGTTGTAAGCGCCGGCGTTTACAGACGCTCGCGGTTGCAACCCCCGGCAGTTGTAGCCACGAGTTGTTGCAACGGGAAGCTATTGCAATCGCGAACCATTACAACCACAGAACATGCAACTGACGGTTGTAACTGTCGTCGTGACATTCCAATGGCAGAACGTTGCAACTGTAAAACGCATCGGCATCGACCTGCGCCTCGCCTTGCCCGGGGACCGATGAATCGCTTGCCGTTGCAACGGTTTGAATTTTTACCATTACAACGTTTCAGCGTTCTAGCGTTGAAATGTTTCGAATGCTAGCGTCTGCAACGTTGCAACGTTGCAGAGACGACGGCATGGCGGCAACTCGGTTAGGATCAGCCGAGAACGTCGGCAACTGTCGCCTCTTACCTGCACAACAGGGAAGGCAACGGACGCAACGACCGCGCAAGGGCTGCGTCCCGGAATCGGGTTCTACCTGCGCTTTTTCGCTGTCGAGCACGAACGCAGCGAGATTGCGTCCGGGGTTCACCGACCGGATCACCGCCGCCCGAAACGCAGCGGGCGCCCTGCACGGAATTGCAGCTCCGCAGGACGCCCTGACCAGAACCCACAGATAGGAGATCCCGGTCATGTCCGACGATACAGCCCAGGCCGCAACCCAGTTGCAGCCCGAGGCGCCAATGACGATCCAGATGAAACTCACGATTGCAGTGGTTGCCGCCATGACGCTGGAGCAATGATCAGAACCTGTGGATCCCGGGAGGGCGTGCCTTCCCGGAAGATGATCTGCAAGGAACCTGAATTCTGATCAAGACCAGCGCGCCAACGCTGGCGGGAAGGCACGCCCGTGCTCACGGTAGTGGACAACAACGACGACTCCAACGACACCCGTGTTGGTGCGGATCCGGGAAGGTCGCTGCTCGACGAGATCGTCCGTGACGGGGCCCGGCAGATGCTCGCCGCAGCGTTGCAGGCCGAGGTCGCCGACTATATCGCCCGGCATGCCGGTGAGGTCGACGACAACGGCCACCGTCTGGTCGTGCGCAACGGCTACCACGCGCAGCGCGAGGTGATCACCGCTGCTGGTGCCGTGGCGGTGAAGGCACCGCGGGTCAACGACAGGCGCACCGACCCGGATACCGGTGAGCGCAGGCGGTTCTCGTCGCGTATCTTGCCGGCGTGGGCTCGCAAGTCCTCGCAGGTGTCGGAGGTGCTGCCGCTGCTGTATCTGCACGGATTGTCGACCAGCGACTTCGGGCCCGCTCTGGAGCAGTTCCTCGGCAGTGGTGCCGGCCTGTCACCGGCCTCGATCACCCGACTGACCGCGCAGTGGCAGCACGAGGCGACCGCGTTCGCGAAGCGGGATCTCTCGCAGGTCGACTATGTGTACCTGTGGGTCGACGGCATCCACCTGAAGGTCCGGCTCGAGCAGGAAAAGCTCTGCCTGTTGGTGATGCTCGGGGTGCGGGCGGACGGCCGCAAGGAACTCGTCGCCCTGGCCGACGGCTACCGAGAGTCCACCGAGTCCTGGGCGGACCTGCTGCGGGATTGCCGCCGCCGCGGGATGCGCGCGCCGGCGCTCGCGGTCGGGGACGGAGCTTTGGGATTCTGGCGGGCACTGCGGGAGGTGTTCCCCGCCACCCGCGAACAACGCTGCTGGTTCCACAAACAAGCCAACGTTCTTGCTGCACTCCCGAAATCGGCGCATCCGGGTGCGTTGGCGGCGATGAAGGAGATCATCGGGGCCGAGGACATCGACAAGGCGCAGTTGGCGATCGCAGCGTTCGAACGTGACTACAGCGCGAAGTACCCGAAAGCGGTGAAGAAAATCGTCGATGACGCCGACGTGCTGCTCGAGTACTTCCGGTATCCCGCCGAGCACTGGGTGCATCTACGCACCACGAACCCGATCGAATCGACCTTCGCGACGGTTCGGCTTCGGACCAGGGTGACCAAGGGCCCGGGATCACGGGCGGCGGGCATGGCGATGGCCTACAAGCTGATCGAAGCAGCGCAGTCGCGGTGGCGGGCGGTCAACGCACCACACCTGGTGGCGTTGGTGCGGGCCGGCGCAGTGTTCCACCAGGGCAAGCTCCTCGAACGTCCGGTCGACATCACCCCGGAACCATCGCCCGACACCCCAGTGTCCGAGGTCGCCTGACAAACCCAGATCCACAGGTATTGACAATTCCTCCCATGACGCTGTTCGTTGCAGCGCTGTCGTTCATCCTCTCGTTCGATGCATTGCAAGCGTTGGCCGTCGAGATGGGCACAGCGCCGGAACGGTCCTGGATGCCTCCGGTTGCGATCGACGTCGGACAAGCCGCTGCAACCACCTGTTTCGTAGTCTTCCGCCTCCAGGGGCGAAGGTGGCACACCCTCAGCCTGTGCGCGACTGTGGCCGTGGTGACGGTTCTGTTGAGCGTCGGCGGCAACGCGTTGCACGCTTGGCAGACCGCCGACCGTAACCTCGCACGGATCGCAGCGGGGGAGGACATCGGATACATTCCGCAGGCCCCGTGGCTCGCAGCAATGTTCGAGTCGATCTTCCCTGTGCTGTGGTTGGCGTTGTTCCACATCTTCGTCCTGATGCTCCGACGCAGCGACCTGCCCCGAGGCGTCCCGCAGCCGGCAGCAGTCCCGACTCTCGCTACAACGCCACGGGCAACTGCTACGTCCGTCGTTGCACCACACGACGAGCCCTCTTCCCCTCACGTTGTCGCCGAGCAGGCCGAACACGCCTCCATCGACAGTCGCAACGACGGCCTCGCCGTGACCCAGCTGCCTGTCGAAGAGTCAGACGTCCCCCTGACCAGTGCTGCTGCAACCCTCAGCACCCCAGGGGCAACTCCTGCAACCGACGAACACATCGACACGGCGACGACGCAACATGGCTACACGCAGACCCAGGATGGGCTGCTCCAGTTCATCAACGACACGGACTTCCACGAAACCGTCAAGATCGTCGCCTCGATGATGGTCACCGACCCCACACTGCGGCAGATCGACGTTGCTGAGCGGTTGGATATCGACAAGTCGACCGTCAGCAGGAGGTGGAGGCAGTTCCGGCAGGAAGCCGAGGCCGAAGGATTTGCGGTTCCGCCGCTGCCGATCGCCGAGGCCAGCGAGCCGGTGCGGGCAGCATCCCGCGCCTGACCCCTGTTCCAGAGCGAGCCTACGACGGGGCGACGGCGGTACAATACCGCCGTCGCCCTCACGTTTTCCCAGGTCCTGGTGCCGACCGATGGTCAGGTCGTTGCCGCATCCGATTCGACACGCCGACACGCCCCGTTATTGTCGGACACGCAAGATCAACAGTGCTAGTCTCGGCCGCGCACGATAGGGATCAGTCGGGGGGCGAAAGGGGAGGGGTGAAATGGCGACCGCAGAGAAGCAGCAACAGTCTGTCTCACACATCAGACCCAACCGGCGGCTAACGCCGGACACTCCGGTTGCACCGCGGCGGACCGTACGGTTCCCCGACGTGCTCGATGCCGAGTTGGAGGCACTGTCCAACGAAACCGGGCTGACTGTCTCCAAGCTCATCAGGCAGGCCGTGAGCAACTACGTCACGGAGGCCCGCAACAAGAAAGCGAGTTAGACCCAGAAAGCGCTGAACCCCCCGGTTGGCAGCCGAGGGGTTCAACAGAAGATCAGTTACATACCCATCTGGGAGGAACAACCCAACCAAACAGGCATATAGCCGTAACTCGCATGGCTAATGCTACAGGCTCGATTGGCACCGGGCCACGGTTGGGGTGTTCTTCGAGGACAGGCGTGTCGCTGGTCTTCCTCGACACGAGAGGAACCTCGATGAGTTTCGCGACCCCAATCGCAGCATGGCTTCACGCTCTCAGCGCGAGCGAGGCCACGTTCAAGCACAGTGCCCGATCGGTTGCACTTGCATTGCTTCAGCTCTCCGACGAGGAGACCGCGTGCACCGCACCCGTCTCCTACAAAGAAGTCGCTCAGCTCGCCGGTTGCAACCGGAAGACACTGATCTATGCGTTGCAGGATCTGGAGACCGCCGGCCTCATCCGTCGTGTGGGCGCCCATGAGCAGAGGAACGCCTACTTCCTCGTTGTGGACCACTCACTCGTCCGAGTCACCGAACCCGGTCCATTTTTCGGACCTGGTGAGTGCGACCCCACCGATTTCGCCACCGAGGTAGGTGGCGAATCCACCCCGACCCCGGTGGCGGATTCGGACCACGAGTGTTCTCTTACCTCTCTCTCTTCTCTTCTCTCGAAAGAAGTCGATGACCAGGAGAAGACGAGTTCGACGCCAGTCCCGCTGCCGCGGAACTGGCAGCCGAACTCCCAGAACCTCCAGGCCATGATCTCCAAGGGCATGGACCAGGAGCAGGTTCTGGCCGACTTCTTCGACAAGTACGCAGATCCGCACAAGCCGACGACTCGCTCCGACTGGGACAGCACGTTCGGATGGTGGGTCAACAAGGGCGGCTGGGATAAGTACCGCGCTCAACTCCAGGCGCAACAGCTGGAGAACCAGCGCAGGCTTGAGATGGAAAGGCAGCGTGAGCTCGACGAACAGCGCCGACGCGAAGCTCTCGTCCGTGTCGAGGATGACACCGACATCAACGATCAGACCGCTCAGCAGGACTTCCGTCCAACGTCCGATCTGGTCCTGCGGACTCAGACACGAGAAGACCGAGCTTTCACTCTCGCTGTCACTACCCTTGGTGATGAGGGGTTGAGCGGCGCGAGTGTTAGGGATCAGGTGAGGAAACTCGCCGATGTCGGCCTGGGATACCTCGAAATCGTGCGCACGATCCGTCGGCAAAGCACTTCCGTACCCGAGCTTTCCGTCGCCTAACACCCGCACCGACGCTGGCATGGGAGGTCTTGCGTGGCAGATTCGGCGTACGCCGCAGCACGTGAGTGGATCGAAAAGCAGCTGCGTTACCCGCAGCGACTGCCCCGCACCGTTGTTGCGGTGGACTGGAGTTCGGTCCCTCAGTCGGTCCAACGACGGCTTGATGAGATTGCCCGTTTCACCGGGTCAATCGACTACACCCAGCTCCCGCGACGGCGGTGGTGGCAAGGCCGTGGGCTGGGCCTCAGTGGCAACGAGGTGCGAGTTGTCGAGTCGGCCGCAACCGCGTTGCAGTGGCCGGCGAGTCTCGACAACGACGAAACTCGGTTGCTGACCGTGGTGGAGGGGATCGTCGAGCGGATTGCAGTGCATCCGGCCTGGAAACACCCGGTTGCCAACGGAGATCGATCGGTTGTCGCCCTGCATATGGAGTTGCACGCTCTCGCCGCTACAGCCTACGAGTTGCTGCAACTTCGATGCACGACACCGGAGGTGCCCGCCCACTCCGCACCGGAGTCCTATGTGCAGCAGGAATGGGAACGACGGCAGGTTGCATTCGCGCACAGTCGCGCTGCGCTCATCGAACGAGGCGTCTGCCTTCGCCTCATCGAGCAGGCCCTCGACCGGGTGAGCAATGATCAGAACCTGTGGATCCCGGGAGGGCGTGCCTTCCCGGAAGATGATCTGCAAGGAACCTGAATTCTGATCAAGACCAGCGCGCCAACGCTGGCGGGAAGGCACGCCCGTGCTCACGGTAGTGGACAACAACGACGACTCCAACGACACCCGTGTTGGTGCGGATCCGGGAAGGTCGCTGCTCGACGAGATCGTCCGTGACGGGGCCCGGCAGATGCTCGCCGCAGCGTTGCAGGCCGAGGTCGCCGACTATATCGCCCGGCATGCCGGTGAGGTCGACGACAACGGCCACCGTCTGGTCGTGCGCAACGGCTACCACGCGCAGCGCGAGGTGATCACCGCTGCTGGTGCCGTGGCGGTGAAGGCACCGCGGGTCAACGACAGGCGCACCGACCCGGATACCGGTGAGCGCAGGCGGTTCTCGTCGCGTATCTTGCCGGCGTGGGCTCGCAAGTCCTCGCAGGTGTCGGAGGTGCTGCCGCTGCTGTATCTGCACGGATTGTCGACCAGCGACTTCGGGCCCGCTCTGGAGCAGTTCCTCGGCAGTGGTGCCGGCCTGTCACCGGCCTCGATCACCCGACTGACCGCGCAGTGGCAGCACGAGGCGACCGCGTTCGCGAAGCGGGATCTCTCGCAGGTCGACTATGTGTACCTGTGGGTCGACGGCATCCACCTGAAGGTCCGGCTCGAGCAGGAAAAGCTCTGCCTGTTGGTGATGCTCGGGGTGCGGGCGGACGGCCGCAAGGAACTCGTCGCCCTGGCCGACGGCTACCGAGAGTCCACCGAGTCCTGGGCGGACCTGCTGCGGGATTGCCGCCGCCGCGGGATGCGCGCGCCGGCGCTCGCGGTCGGGGACGGAGCTTTGGGATTCTGGCGGGCACTGCGGGAGGTGTTCCCCGCCACCCGCGAACAACGCTGCTGGTTCCACAAACAAGCCAACGTTCTTGCTGCACTCCCGAAATCGGCGCATCCGGGTGCGTTGGCGGCGATGAAGGAGATCATCGGGGCCGAGGACATCGACAAGGCGCAGTTGGCGATCGCAGCGTTCGAACGTGACTACAGCGCGAAGTACCCGAAAGCGGTGAAGAAAATCGTCGATGACGCCGACGTGCTGCTCGAGTACTTCCGGTATCCCGCCGAGCACTGGGTGCATCTACGCACCACGAACCCGATCGAATCGACCTTCGCGACGGTTCGGCTTCGGACCAGGGTGACCAAGGGCCCGGGATCACGGGCGGCGGGCATGGCGATGGCCTACAAGCTGATCGAAGCAGCGCAGTCGCGGTGGCGGGCGGTCAACGCACCACACCTGGTGGCGTTGGTGCGGGCCGGCGCAGTGTTCCACCAGGGCAAGCTCCTCGAACGTCCGGTCGACATCACCCCGGAACCATCGCCCGACACCCCAGTGTCCGAGGTCGCCTGACAAACCCAGATCCACAGGTATTGACAATTCCTCCGACCGGGTACACCGGCTTGCCGAGGATCTGCGCACCACCGAACAGCTGGCAACGCAATCCGCTGCGGTCGACGACCTCTACCGTCAGCTGGCCGGGGCAAACGTAGCTGCCGCGACTGCGCACATCGCCGTAGACGAACTCGACGACGCGGCTGAGAACCTGCGAGCGCAGCTGGCCTATCTGTCCAGCGTGCACGGCTGACCACCTGCGAGAAGCCTCGGCCGGGGGGGTGTCCCTATGTTGGTGTCAACCGCTCGGGATGCCACTGGAGTGCGGTCGGGTAGGGGCTGGAATAGTCGACGCGCATGGAATCCGTTGTGACGCTGTCGGGTGGGGACGCGGGTGAGCTGCTGACGTTGCAGCGGGCTGCGTATGTGACTGAGGCTCAGGCCCACGAGGACGTGAACCTTCCCCCGTTGATGCAGTCCCTCGACGAGGTGGTGAGCGAATTGGCGAAGCCCGACGTGATCGCGTTCGGGTTGCGCGATGACTCCCGGCGTCTCGTCGCTGCCGTGCGGGTGTACCTCTCTCTGACGGACCCCCACACCGCCGAGTTGGGAAGGCTGGTCGTGGCCCCGGACATGCAGGGTCGAGGTCGGGGCAGTCGGCTGCTCGAGTTGGTGGAAGAGCGACTGCCTGAGCAGATCACTGATCTGCAGTTGTTCACCGGTGAGCGCAGCCTCGGCAACCTGCGGCTCTACTCTCGGTTCGGGTATCAGGAAACGCACCGAACTCCGACGCCGGGTGGCTATGCGCTTGTCCATCTGGCGAAGCGAGTGCGTTAGCGTGCCTGCTGGGCGTGGTTACGCTGCTTCTGCGGTTGGTGGCCGGTAGAGGGTCTTGTTCTTGAGCATGGCGTGGAGGACGTCGCAGCGGCGTCGGGCCAGGCAGATCAGGGCGGCGTTGTGTCTCTTGCCTTCGGCTCGTTTGCGGTCGTAGTAGGTGCGGCTGGTCGGGTCGTGCAGGGCCGCGAACGCCGACAGGAACAGGGCGCGTTTGAGTTTCCGGTTGCCCGAGCGGGCCGGGTGTTCACCGCGGATCGAGGTGCCGGAGCGGTGGGTGACCGGGGCGATGCCGGCGTAGGCGGCGAGGTGCCCGGCCGTGGCGAAGCCCGAGCCGTCACCGATCTCGATGAGGATGCGCGCGGCGGTCCTGACACCGATGCCGGGCATCGAGGTCAGGACCTGGGAAAGAGGGTGATCGTCGAGAATCCTCTCGACGTCGTCCCCGATGGTTCTGCGTTGATGCAGCACCTCTTTGAGCGAGTCGGCGAGTTTCGGCAACACGATCTCGGCGGCCTTGCTGCCGGGAACCGTCACGGTCTGGGCGTCCAGGGCGGCGAAGATCTCCTCGGCCAGTCGGGTGCCCATCCGCGGTGCGTGTTTGACCGCGAGGGTGGTGATCCGGCGTTTGCCGGCCTGCCGGATCCCGACCGGTCCGCCGTAGCGAGACAGGATCTCGAGGACAGCGGGGTGGCTGATCCGGGGTCCCAGAACTCGTTCGAGGGCGGGGTGGATGCCGGTGAGCAGGCCGCGGATGCGGTTGCTGATGCGGGTGGCTTCACCGGCGAGGTCGTCGTCGAACCCGATGAGCACTCCGAGTTCGGCCAGGGCCTCGTCACCGACGTCGACCCGGCGCAGTGTGTGAGGCATGGTGCGGGCAGTGTCGGCGATGATGAACGCGTCGCGGGCATCGGTTTTCGCCTGCCCCGGATACAGGTCAGCGACCCGGCGCATCGACAGTCCCGGCAGGTAGGCGACGTCGTGGCCGCAGGCGCGGGCGACGGTGACCGGCAGCGCGCCGATCGTGTTCGGTTGATCGACGACCACCAGGATCGGTCCGTGCGCGGCCAGATCAGCGAACACAGCACGCAAGCGGGCTTCGTCGTTCGGCAGTGCCTTGTCGAACAGTCGGCCGCCGGCGGCGTCCAACCCGACCGCGTGATGATCGCTTTTACCCACGTCGATGCCGCAAAACACGGCGTAACTCGTGTCCATGAAGCAATCTTTCGTCCGGTCCAACCGGTCGCCGATCCAGCATCGATACCCGGCACCCACGTTACAAAGAGACCTACCGTAAATCTGGTGGCCCTGTCCCTATCAGCGGTCCATCGACGCCACCAGGCTCGGCGACACCACCCCCCGGATCATTCGAGAGACAGGGGTAGGAAGTCATACCGAACTTGGCGACCGTGGCCCCGCGGTGCGGGACTACGAAGAAGGTAACGGGGGTCGCCGAGGCATCTCGCAGGTGAATATCATATGAGGTATTCGAAGGAGGCGTGACTCGGGGGATTGAGTCAGACCGTTAACAAAATACAAAGGGTTACAGACAACACCGTCGCTATGTGAGCAACCTCGCGCCACCGAAAAACTGTGCTGCCGCGCCGCCGACTCCGCACCGGCTTGCCACCGAGATCACTACTGGTCCCCTCAGCGATACCACCTGACCGGTACGGTCATTCCCGGCCGTACGACGCTCGACCCGCAGTGGCGCGACAACCGCGGTTACTCATCCGGACAAGGACAGGACAATCATGCTCGAACGCTTACGGACCCGACTGCGGCACTTTCGCCGGCACTCCGAATCCCCCCGATCGGGCAGGCCACGATCCGTCGCCCGCACCGACGACGAGAAACAGCGAATCGCACGCCAGGCGCAGGAGATCGCCGACGCCTGGAATGCACTCGACACCGACACCCGTAACGACATGCTCGCCGCCGCGGAAGAGCTGAAACAGGTCCACGACGAGTACCGCATCACAGATTCATTCATGTGCTCGCGCACAGCAAGTCCCGAGAGTTCCGGCCCACTGCGATCGGCGGAGGACATGCGCGCCGAATCCCGGCTTCTGCGCCGGGTTCTGGGCAACGAGAAGGATGCGTCGGCACCGACCGACGCCCACTAGGACCGAGCCACGACCCCCTCTGCGGGTCCTCCCGGCCCACGCCACATCAACCGGCATCTACCTGGTGCTTCGCTCCCCGTGTGTCCTGTCAGCAATATTCCTGAATGAACTACAGTGGGGATGTGATCGGATACGCCAGAGTCGGTGACGCAGCAGACGAAGCGGGTCAGCGCACCCAGCTCGCCGCCCTCGGGGTCCGAGCGGAGCACATCCACCTCGACGCCGGATTGCGGGGCACCCGCCATCGCCTGCCGAACCGCGATGCGATGCTTGACGCCCTACGCCCCGGAGACGCCGTGGCGGTCACCGGCCTCGAGCGCCTCGCCCGCTCCGCCGCAGACCTGGGCGAGGTCTGCGCCGCGATCCGCGAACACCGCGCCCGGCTGAATGTCAGTGGCACCGTCTACGATCCTGCGACCGAGGCCGGCCGAACCGCATTCGAGTTGTTCACCAGCGTCTTCCCCGCGTTCGAGGCCGGTATCTACGAACTACGCCTGACCGGTCCCCGTGAACATGCCAAGGCTGCAGGACGATATCCGGGTGGACAGCCGAAACTCACTACCGAACAACGACGCCAGCTCTATGAGCTGTACATCTCCGGCAGCGAGTCCATCGCCCAGTTGCAAAAACGATTCGGCCTCAGTAGATCCGGGGTCTACATGCAGATCCAACGCCACCGCAACGAGCACGGCCGCTAGGCCGGGTCGCTGGTGTCCGGGGTCGAAGGGTCCACCTGCGCCTGCAACTCATCACTTGTCGACGCGACCTTCTTGTGCAACTTCGCAATCCGTCTCGGATCTTCGCGCTCCCACCGCTTCTGAGCAGCCTGCTTCGAGATACCCGCAGCATCACCGATTTTCGCCCAGGACAGGTTCTGCTCCCGCGCTGCACAGACATAATCGGTCAGCTCGTACTTCCTCTCCTTCAACTCTTTCTCAAGCCGGGAAATCTCCGCCTGCTTCGTCTCGATCCCGAGCAGGGGCGCGGCGGTGAGCACGTGTTTCGCCCACTCCAGGTGGAGCCGTTCTCTCATCTCCGGTGAAAGGTCCGAGGAGTCGGCGAGGTTCGGCCACAGTTGCCCGCTCCATCCGGAGCGGCACGAGGCGCGCCAGAACAGAACGTCCACGTCGCTGCCGGGAGAGACGGGCTGACCGCTGCGCCCGATCGCTTCGGCACGACCCCGGAACGTCGTGCCCGTGAAGTGGTCCACGACGGTCCACTCGGTAGCCGCGTCGTCCACCGCGCCCGCCGGCCCGTCAATGCGCCCAACCTTGCGGTCAGCACCTTCTGTCATATAGTCAACGTACCATGACTAACCAGAGAGGTCGGAACCTTTAGACAACTTTGGTTGACAAACATTGATCGCGATCGCGAACGTCGCGTCGGACTGAATCCACGGCAGCCAAAGTTGTTGATTGTCAACGCAAGTTGTCAAAACACCTTTTCAATTGTCGAATGACGCCTCAGCGGACCGAATCGGCAATCTGTGTGAACGAAAGGGTGGACCAGGGGAACGTCGACCCGGTCGGTGAGACCGAAAATCGGATCTACCTGGGGTGTTCTATCTATACCTATAGATAGGTACGCTCATAGCGTGGCTTCCACCCCTGAATCACGTGCGCTCCGAGTTGTCGTTCTGGTTCGAGTCAGCACCGGGGGCCAACTGGAGGGCTACGGGCTCGACGTTCAAGAGAGGGACTGCCGCAACTACGCCCGCGCCCACAACATGCGCATCGTGAAAATCTGCCGCGATGAAGCAATTACCGGCAAGGCCGGCGACGACGAACGCCCCGGACTTTCCGAGACGTTGCAGATACTGGCTGAGGGGAAGGCCGATGCGATGCTCGCACCTAACCTCGACCGCCTGGCCCGCCACCTCACCCAGCAAGAAGCAATCCTGTCGGTGGTGTGGGCGCACGGAAAGCGCGTCTTTACCGCCGACCGAGGAGAACACCTCCCAGACGATGATGACGACCCGATGCGTACCTTTGTCCGGCAGGTCATGGGTGCGGCTGCTCAGCTCGAACGAGGGTTAATCGTCAAACGCCTGAAATCAGGTAGGCGCCAGAAGGTTGAAAGCGGCGGATATGCGACAGGAGCGCCGCCCTTCGGCCAGCGTGCCATCGACGGAACGCTTGTCGAGCACCCGGAAGAGACCGCTGTGCTGCGGCAAGTACGTGCTTGGGCCGCAGAAGGGGTTGGGGTGCGAGCGATCGCTCGCCGACTCAATGAGGCGGGCATCCCCTCTAAACGTGGTGGACGGTGGCACCCGTCTACCGTTGCGCGCCTGGTCGATCCCAGTGCTAGGGCCGACTCTCGCCGGCGTTCTGCTGTTGCTCGTGCAGCTGATCGAGAGCGAGAACGGCTAGCTCGAGCCAGCCGCGTCCTTGGCCGCATCAGCTGACTCGACTCCGAAGGCAGCCTCGGCTACCTCTCATGAGTGCCGCCAGAACCTACGGCGGAATCGTCGCGTTGGGGAGCTTCCGCCCTCATCCGGTTTCACATAGATCAGCCGCGCGTCAGTTCAACCACGCACGCATCCGCGGCCTGCACACGCTCATCCCCAGGCGAGATCCCGAGTGCGTCACTCGCCTTCGTCCACTCTGTGGTGTTGCGGGCTCCGCCAGTCGATGCGAACGGCATCGAGTCCTGGACGATCCACACATCCGAGCGGTTCTCGAACTTGCCGTCCGGGCGCACAGTTGAGGCGCCGATGAACAACAACCCGTCGTCCTCGATGACGACCGCGTTCTCCAAGGTGAGGGACGAGTCCGAGAGCCCGGCGGCGATCCATTCGACCATCGCCGGATCGGCCGGTGCGCACCGCGGATCGGAGAACTCGGCCTTCGCGGGTACGGCCGGTGCGGGCGTGGTGGTTGATGTTGTCGAGCTGGGAGCCGTTGTCGAACTTGGTGTCCTCGTCGTGGTGGTGGGCTGGGTCGTCGTGGTGACAGGTGCCGCCGTTGTCGTTGTCGACGAAGCGCCAGCGGTCGATTCTTCTTCCTGCGGGCTCACGATGTTACCGATGATCCCCATGAGCACTAAGACGCCGATCACACCCCCGACGACCCAGGGCCACTTCCGAGCTTTTTTCGTTGCCTGGCCAGCGCCTTCGGGGGCCGCGAGCTGACTGCGGGGGCGTGTCTGATCCGTCCACTGCTGGCCATTCCAGTACCGCTCCAGATTCGGGTTTCCTGGGTCGGGATGCCAGCCGGCGGGGTGAGTCATATGGGTTCGTTCCGATCTGCGATGGAGTTGTTCGAGGGTTGTGTCGAGGTCGGCGGTCCGCTTGTTACGGGGACAAGGTCCCGAGCCTGTTCGGTTGGAACGGCTCGCATCGAGGAGTTCGCTACAGAACTATCGCCGAAGCCTATGAGCTACGACTGTCTTTGTGGTCCAATTAGCAATATTGCAGAATGGACAAAGCAGTGCCGGTTGAGACAAGGGGATGCGGCATGGACGACGACCTACTGCGCACCGCATGGGAGATGAACGCCGACGGTGCCGACTGGCACGCGATCGGGCAGGAACTCGGTTGCACACCGGAAGCGGCCCGGTTGATGGCGCAACGCTACGAACGTGACACCGACGCCGCGGCCGCGAAGAGCCAGTTCTCCCTGTTCGATCTGTAACACCGACCTGCGGCCTAACACCCGCCGACGAAGGGGGCTTCACCATGAGCTTTTTTGTGATCCTGCTGATCTTCAACGCGCTCGCCACTACGAGCGCGATCGTGTGCGCCTCGCGTTCGTATCGCCGCTACGGCAGTGCCGGTCGGGCGGTGTTCGCCGGCCTCGGCGGACTGATGATTCTGCCGCTGCTGTTCGTTCTGGCGACCGCAGTGGCCACTCCTCGCGCAGCCCGGCTGCCGTAGGATTCAGCGTTAACAAAAATCAATAAAACCGCAGGTCAGAAATGGTTTTGTGCCGTCAATTCTAGTAGAATAGACCTCACGAGTCGTCCCGATGGATGGGGGCGCTACGCCCGGAGTCGGGCGCAGTCGAGGAGGTCACGTGGCAGACGAGGACGCCCGCCAGGGGGCATTCGGTTCCGGGGATCAGGGAGGACAGGGCAGTGGCGCAGAGCGAGGAATTCAGGACGCAGGTCGAGGGGATCGACCTGACGATCGCGGCCGAGACCAGGAGGATTCTGGTCGAGTGGCTGGGGGTCGATCCGGCGACCGATCAGGAGCGGATCGACCGGGAAGCGCTGCGCTTGCAGCAGCTGACCGAGGACGCGGCCGAGCAGTTCGAGGAGGCGAACCCGACCGTGCCGGACGCGACGTACCAGGACGCGGTGCAGGCCAAGGAAACAGCGTGGCGGGCAGCGCGGGAGATGGTGCTCGGGAACGAGCTGTATCCGCAGGTGACCCCCGAGATTCGGGAGGACTGGGAGCGGTTCGAGCAGTGGGCCGAGCAGGAAGCCGAGAAGGACTGGGAAGCGGCTCGGGTAGCGCAGGACCCCGACCGGTGGCGGACGCAGAACGTCAGGCCGAACCCGACCGCGGTGCGGGTCGTGGAACGAGTGTGGCTGGAGAAGCCAGCATGGTTCCGGGCGCTGGCGCAGGCTCTGATCGCACAGCGGATCGAGGACAACCAGCCGGTGCCGGCGACCTCACGGGACCGGCTGGCGGACGAGCTGACGGAACTCATCGAGGACGAGATGCGGCGCAACCCGCCGGAGGACCCGGATCTGCCGTTCTGATCCAGGCGCAGTGGGCACAGGTCCGTGGCGAATACACAGACCTGGAGCTGTTGGGGCGCAAACTTGCCAAGAGCCTGAATGCAGCGAAAAAAGCTCTGGCGATTGCGCAGGAACGTGGTCTCGAGCGTGGCGTCGAGGCCAATAGCGAGCGTGTCACCACGCTGACCGAACGACTCGACCGGCTTCGGGGACAGTGGCGACAGCTGCGGGCGCAGGAGAACCGGCTGCGCAGTGAGCTGCACGCTGTGGGGATCGACCCGGCGGCCGTGCCCAAGCAGACGGTGCGTGAGGTCGCCGCGGCGCAACCGGCCTGGCGGGAGCATCCCGCGACCGAGCGGCAGTTGCGGACCATCGAGCGCCTGGCCGCGGAGACGAACGTGCCGTTCGTCCTCGACGACGACATCACCAAAGGCCAAGCCCACGACCTGATCGCGGCGATGCTGGCCGGCAACCGGCCCCTGATCCAGTTCACCGACCGCCCCGCAGGACCGGTGTTCATTCCCGCCGCGACTCCGCGGGAACAACCCGCACCACAGTCCCAGGCCGAACCAACCTCACCCACCGAGACCTCCCACGTCGATGCCCCGCCGACGGTGATCGATCCGCTGGCCGAGGTCGAACGCCGAGTACTCGAGCGCCTGGCCGAACCGGACACCGAGGCCGATACCGCCGCGAACCCACAGGTCAACACCACCGCCCAGTTCCTGTCCTGGGCCGAAGGACACTTCACGGTCAAAGCCCAGGTCGCCCTCGCGGATCTGATGGCCGATCGGGACGCGCTCACCGACGAGATGTTCGTGGTGTGCCGAGTGATGCTGTCCGACCCGGCACGCTGGGGCGAACTCGGACACCGCGCTGCCGAGGCGTACTGGCAGGCCCGCACCGGCGAGCCGACACAGCATCCGGTCACCACCGAGGTCGCCGACGCGATCGTCGAGGCCCGCGCCGACGTCGAGCGCCCGTTCACCGAGGACTTCCTCGACACCACCCAGGCTGCGCTCGACAGCCACAGCACTGCCGAACCGGCCACCGCCGAGCAGCGCGGCGAGCACGTCGCCGCAGTGCAGGACGGAATCGACCACGCCGCCACGGTCGAGGCCGACCAGTGGTGGGACAGGGGCCGCGCCGCCTACGACCCGGCCGATCCGCTGACGTTGCCGCACCCGGATGTCGATCCGCATGTTGCCGCAGCAATCACGAAGGTGCGCAGCCGCAAGGGGCGCGAGGAGATCCGCAACCAGTGGTTCGCCGGGGTTCGGCAGGCCCGCCGGGACGCCACCGCCGACGAACGCCGCGCCCTGATCGCCGAGGTCGCCGTCGACCCGCGCCTGATCGCCAGGGTCGGGGGCCGACGCCCGGACTTTCTGCAAGTGGTCGCGGCCTCCGATGCCAAGCTGCTGGTGTCCGAAGCCGGCCGCGAGGGATCGCCGTTGCGGCAGGCCGCAGCCAAGGTGCTGATCGAGGAGAACCACGAGCTGCCGCCGGAGCTGTACGAGCGGGCGTATGCCGAATGGGAGCGCCTCCACGGACCCGAGCTGACGTGGGACGAGCACACCGCGGCGGAGTGGACGGCATGGATGACCGGCCACGCCCAGCGGGACCCGCTGCTCGGATCGTGGGCCGGGCTGCCGATGGCCTCCCGCGACCCGATCCTCGAGATCGGCATCGAGACCGCCTTCCAAGTCATGGCCGAAGAACGCCCCGACCTCGTTGCGGCCACCGCACATATCCCCCGTGAGCGGCTCGCCGCGCAGATGCGCGGCACCATCGTCCCGAACCTGCCCGCCCCCGACCCGTCGGAGCTGTCTGCCCGGTTCAGCGATGGGGGCGGATACTGCGAGCTGCGGTTGAAGGACCGCCCCAACAGTCGGGTCAGTTTCTTTCCGACGCGGGACTGGGACTACACCCTCGACGGCGGCAGCAGTTCGATCACCTGCGGCCGCAATGCGCGGGCAGCGATCGGAGCACTGCTCGAGGCCCGCACCATCGAGATCCCGGACTGGATCGAGCGCGCCTATCGGCCGTATGCGCAGGCCCGCGCCACCGTGCTGGCCAGGGCCGGCGCCTATGCCCGCAACAACGAGTTCTTCCACGCTGCCGCCCGCTCGGAGGTGCTGTGGCTCTACAGCACCTCCGGTGCCGGTGCTGCCGATCATGCGCTCATCAGTGAGGCGCGCCAGGCGATCATCGAACAGTTGCGCAGCGACTTCCCGGACGAGACCGCGGTGCTCGATCGTTACGGCATCGACCTGGACCGGACCCTCTACCAGGATGTGGATCAGCAGGTCCTGCGGGAGATCCGGGCCGCCGGGGACGATCTCTACAGTCTGACCCCGACCGATGTGACCTTCGCCGGTGCCGGACAGGTTCTTGTCGGTGATCCCGAGGGCCGGCACATCACGATCCGCTCCGGGTGGGTCGGTTCCGGCGGAGAGGTCACCTACGTCGGTGAGCAGCGCCGACCCGAGTTGACGCTGCTCGATGCCGTCGCCGAAGCCCGCGCCGTGCTCGCCGCCGAGACCGGCGAGGAGCCGGCCGAACCGGACCACACCGCCGAGACCACAGTCGGGGTGGACGCCGATGCAGAACCGCAGGTCGGTGAGGAGGCCGAACCCCCGTCCCCTCGAGTCCTAGCGCCTGCGATCGACGACGCAGGCGCGGTGATCTTCGAACAGGCCGAACCGATGCCCGGCGAGCCGTCGCCGACGATCGCCGACGATCCTGCCGCCGACACGCCTGCACCCGAGTGGACGCTCACCGACCGGGTGATGGTCGGCCACATCGGACCGATCCCGGCCCCCGAGCCGGAACCTGCCCCGATCGCGGACGAGACCGCCGAGCCGGAGTCTGTCCCGATCGCCGGCCTCGACGAGTTGGTCGTTCCCGACACCGAGTACGGCGAGCCGCTGTCGAGCCGCCTCTGGCAGGACCCGAGCCAACTGGTGCGGGTTCGCAAGGAATCCGGTGCGTATGTGTGGGTCTCCCACGCCACCGCCGCCACGTACGCCGCCCAGGTCGGTATGGAGGCTCCGACCACCGCTGAGCAGCCACAACGCGACACGATCACCGCGGCCGCGGACCAGGCCACGCTGCCCGAGACGGCCGCAGAGTCTGCGGACCAGGCCACCCCGGTGGAGACGGCCGAGACGGTCGCGGAGACCGCAGCGGAACCCGAGACCGACACCGAGATCGGGGGCGGGGAGGGGACACCGGACCCTCCGCAGGTCACCGACACCGCCGTGCTGCCCCCGACCGTCCCGGCACGTGACTTCACGCTCGGAACCGAGGTGCTCGTCCCCACCGGCGCGAAAGCACGAGCGCGAGCGAACATCGCTGCTCTGCGGCTGGTGCAGCAACTCGACGAGCAGCAACGCCCGGCCACAGCCGATGAGCAGGCGGTGCTGGCGCAGTGGTCCGGCTGGGGCGCGATCCCGGAGGTCTTCGACAACCGGACGAAGATCCTCGAGCAGTGGGGCACCGAGCACGCCGAACTGCTCGACCTGCTGGGCGACAAGGGCTTCGCTCAGGCCCGCCAGACCACCCTCAACGCCCACTACACCGATCCCGCGGTGGTCGCCGAGGTGTGGCGGGCGGTGCAGCGCGCCGGGCTACCCGACGGTGCCGTGGTGCTCGAGCCGGGTTGCGGGGCCGGTCACTTCGTCGGCACCGCCCCGCAGTCGGTGCGCATGGTCGGCGTCGAAATCGAGCCGATCAGCGCCAAGATCGCGCACTACCTGTATCCCTCGCAGCAGATCCGCAACCACGGCTTCGAACGCAACTTCGCCCCCGAGGCCACGTTCACCGGGGCGATCGGCAACGTCCCGTTCGGCAAGTTCGCTCCCGTCGATCCGATTCACAATTCGGGCGGACTGTCGATCCACAACCACTTCATTGCCAAATCGTTGGCGTTGACCGCCCCTGGTGGCTACGTCGCAGTGGTCACCAGCATGTTCACCTCTGATGCTCGTCGCGCCGAAGAACGCGCCGCGATCACTGCCCTGGGCGATCTGATCGGTGCGGTGCGCCTGCCCACCGGAGCGTTCGACCGGCAGGCCGGCACCGACGTCATCACCGACGTGCTGGTCTTCCGCCGCCGCGACGACGGGGCAGGCCCCACCGAGGACACCACCGAGTGGGCCAAACCCGCCGTGCAGGTCCCCGCGGTCGACGCCAAGACCGGCGAGAGGGCACAGACCTGGATCAACCCGTATTTCGCCAAGTATCCGCAGCGGGTGCTGGGCACTCTCTCCGTCGGAAACGGCATGTATGCCGGGGGATCGCTGCAGGTCACCCCCCGTCCAGGCCTGCCGCTGGCCACCCAACTGCGCGACCGGCTCGACCCGATCATCGACCAGGCCCTCGACCGGGAGCTTGGGTTCACCGCCGCCGCCCCCGGTCCGGCGCAGGTCGCCGCGTTCACCACGCCGGGACTGCGCACCGGGGCCGATCTGGACTCTCACGTTGTGCTGCCCGGCGCGATGCGGTTCAACGAGACCGAGGACTGCTTCGAGCAGTTCACCATCGGTCGTGGCTGGGCCGAGGCCAGCTGTCGCGGTAAGGACCTGGCCGAGCAGTGGAAGGTGCTCATCGGCCTGGGGGAGACGGTGATGGAGCTGTCCGAAGCCTCCCGATCACGGGAGCACACCCCGGCCGATCGGGACGTGATCCGTGGTCGGCTGAACTCGCTCTACGACGGCTATGTGCGCAGGTGGGGGCCGCTGAACCGGTTCAAGCTCACCGAACCGACCCTGCTGTCGGACGAGAAGATCACCGCTCGCCTGGACAAGGCGATCACCGAGTGGCGGATCAAAACCGGTCGTGAGGAAGCCACCGCCGACGGACTCGACCCGGCCGAATCAGGCCCATACACCGGGTCGATCCCCGACGAGGTGTACGACGAGCTCTACGAGCAGGCATCGGCGCAGCCGCAGCCACGCCGGTACTCCGCGCACCTGCAAGGCGCGATCGCCCGCGATCCGCGCCTGGGCATGGTCCTGGCCATCGAGAACTTCCAGTCCAAGTTCGACGGCACTGACGCGGTGGCAACGAAGACGGCGATCTTCACCGAGGACACCACCCCGTTCAAGGCCACAGCCACCACCGCCGCCGACATCGACGAAGCCCTGGCGATCAGCTTCGACGAACTCGGCCACATCTCCCCGCAGCGGGTCGCCGAGCTGCTGGATCTGACGGTCGAGGACATACTCGAGCAGGCCCAGGGCAAGATCTACCCGTCCCTGCACGCCGAGAACCAGTGGGAGCTGGCGACCGTCGCCCTGTCCGGGCAGGTCCGCGACAAACTCGCCCTCGCACAGGTCAAGGCCGGCGATGATCCTCGCTACGCGCCGTTGGTGCAGGTTCTCGAGGAAGTGGTGCCTCCGGATGTGGACCCCGCCGAGATCGGGGTGCGGATCGGCGCGACGTGGGTGCCGGTCGAGGACTACCAGAAGTTCCTGGTCGAGGAGTTCGGGCTGCGCCCGGACCGGTTGACGGTCGAGCACGATCAGATCAGCGGCGGCTGGGAGATCAAGACCGATCAGAAGAGCCGCCACGAATGGTCCGGGGGCTACCCGGACAAGTACGGCAGCGATCGGTTGCCCGGTGTGAAGATGTTCGAGCTGCTCGCCAACAACAAGCCGATCCAGGTCAACAAGACGGGCGACGAGCTGGACCGATCACCGAAACCCCGCTTCCACGTCAAGCTCACCGAGCAGGCCCACGCCTCCGCCACAGCGTTGCAGGAGCGGTTCGAGAAGTGGTTGTGGGAGGACGGGGATCGTTATCTGCGTCTGGCCCGCACCTTCAACGAGCGCTACAACTCCTACGTCAAGCCGGTCCACGATGCCCGCAGCAAGACTTTCCCCGGCCTTAATCCGAAGTACACCCCGTACGACTATCAGGCCGCAGCGGTGCAGCGGTTCCTGCACGACGAGACGATCCTGCTCGATCACGTGGTCGGGGCCGGCAAGACCCTGACGATCACTGCCTCGTGCATGGAGGCCAAACGTCTCGGGCAGGTCCGTCAGCCGTGGATCGTGGTGCCGAATCACCTGCTCGCGCAGTGGTCGGTCGAGGCCCGCGATGCCTACCCGAACGCGAACATCCTGGTCGCCTCGGAACTGGATGGGCGCGACGACCGGCAACGCTTCGTCGGGCAGAGCGCGGTCGGGGACTGGGATCTGGTTATTGTGCCGCAGTCGGTGTTCAGCCGGATCGCCATGCGCCGGGAGGCGCAGATCGAGTACCTCGAAAGCGAGATCGCCGAACTGCGGGAGGCTCTCGACGCCGCCAACACTCAGGGTGCGGAGTTCACAGTCAAGCAGATCGAGAACGCCATCAAGGCCGCCGAGGGGCGCATCGAGAAGATCATCGGGGCCAAGGCCACCGACGACGGGCTGACCTTCGAGCAGTCCGGCTGCGATTTCATGTTCATCGACGAGGCCCACGACTACAAGAACCTCACCCGCCCGTCGAACAGCGCCGACCTGTCGGTGACCAGCGGTTCCCAACGGGCCACCGACCTGGAGATGAAGGCCAAGTACCTGCGCGAGCAGGCCCGTAAACGCAACGCCGAGCAGGGCGTGCCGCACGCTCCGGCCAAGGCGATCGCGTTCGCTACCGGCACTCCGATCACCAACTCGCTCTCGGAGATCTGGGTGATGATGAAGTACCTGCGTCCCGATCTGCTGCACAAGGCCGGCCTGGGCCGGATCGACAACTGGGCAGGGACCTTCGCCAAGCCGGTATCGGTGCCGGAGATGAACGCCACCGCCACCCGCATCCAGATGAAGACCCGTATGGCCGAATACGCCAACGTCCCGCAGTTGGTGGCGATGTTCGACCAGTTCCGCGACGTGGTCACCTCTGATCAGATTCCGGTGCGCCTGCCCACCCTCGACGGTGGGGTGCCGAAGATCGTCGAGTTCGACATGGGCCCCGACGCCATCGACGCGATGGCCGACCTGGATGTGCGCATGGGCAAGATCCAGGGCGATCGGATGGACCTGGACAACAGCCTCAAGATCGCCACCGACGGGCGGAACCTGACGATGTATCCATCGCTGGCGAACCTGGCTCCACCGGAGCCGGAGCACAGCCGGGTCGTCCACGCCGCCGATCTGATCTGGCAGGTCCACACCGACAACGCCGACCTGCGTATCCCGGCGGACAAGTACGGTCCCGAGATGACCGGGGTGTTCCAGCTGGTGTTCTGCGACCGGGGCACCCCTAAAGCTAGAGCCAGCCCCAAGGCCCGCAATCTCTACACCGAGCTGCGCGACGAGCTGGTGGCAAAGGGCATGAAACCCGACGAGATCGCGTTCATGCACGACTACGACAGCCCCAAGGCCAAGGCCCGCCTGGTGCAGGCTTGCGCCGACGGGCGGGTGCGGGTGCTCATTACGTCCACGAAAAAGGGCGGGACCGGACTGAACGTCCAGCGGGCGCTCAAGCAGATGATCAACCTCGACCCGGCGTGGACCGCCGCTGACATGGAACAGCGCCTCGGACGCATCATCCGCCAGGGCAACGTCCACGACACCGTGAGCGTGGTGAACATGGTCGCCCGCCGATCCTACGACGCCACGATGTACCAGTACGTTGCCCGTAAATCGAACTTCGTGGCCATGATCCGCAAAGCAGACGTACCACCGACGATGGAGGACCTCGGCGGGGACCTGACCGTCTCGTGGGCGCAGAGCAAGGCCGCCGCAACCGGCGATCCGGTCTTCGTCGAGCAGGTCGAGGCCGACCAGCAGGTCGCCGAACTCGAAGCCCGCCGCGACGCGGTCCTCAACGCCAACGCTGCCCGCAGCGCCGCGATCCGAGCCTTGAGCAAATCCATCACCAGCGACGAGAAACGACTTCCCCAGGTGCAGACCACTGCCGACAAGCTCGAAGCATGGACGAGCATGGAGGACCGCGCCAAGAAGATGTGGCACTTCGCCGACGGGCCGGTCCCCGACTCGGAGACCGCCGATCTGGCCGATGCGCTGCGAGGTTCACTGATCCGGCTCAAGGACGAGGTGACCCGCAGCAACGATGAACAGGTCTTCGCAGTGGTAGGCGGGGTGCCCGTGCACCTGGGCTACTCCCAGGTCCTCGGTCAGTTCCACATCACCATCGGAGAAGACACCGCCTGGTACGAGCGGGATCGGTTCTTCAACGTCCTCGAACGCGCCAGCGGAGCACAAGGAATGCTGACCTCGATCCGCAAGCTCGCCAGCAAAGCGAGCGCGCACGTGTCGAGGATCGAAGCGCGCATCGAACACAACCGTGCCCGTCTCGCCGAGGCCGAAACCGAACCGGAACTCGACTTCACCGAATCGGCCTCACTCGAGGCCGCGAAACTTCGGGCCGAAGAGTTGCGGCTCGAGGTCAATGCCCGGGAGAACTCCCCCGAGGCGCTGCGCCGTGCCCGCGAAGACCGGGAGCGTCGGGCGGCGGACGGCCAGTATCCGGGGTGGACCCTCGACCTGAACCCGACCGATGCATGGGCCGCGCAACAGAACATGAGCAAAGTGGACCTCACCGAGTCGGTGCCGGCACGCATGGCCGAAGCCAAGCAAGCGTGGCTCGACGGTGTCGAACAGCGCGAAACCAGCCGCAAGGCCGATCCATGGGTAGCCCTCGACGAACATGAAGCGAACTGGCAGTACGGCTTCGATGCCGACAGCGGCCGACCCGGAGCCCGGGTGTTCTGGGATGATCGGCAATGGCATCTCGAAGTCTGGGACGGCGAGGGCGCCGTCGACCGCGACGCCGTGAACACCCGAGGAGAAGCGTTCAGCATCGCGACCCGTGTCGTCGAGAAGTTCGCCGCCGACCGGAAGATGCCCCGTGAAGCGATCCATGAAGTCGGTATCGAACGCCGCGAACGCCTCGAAGCCGGCGCGGTGCCCACTGTCATCGAACCCACCGAGCCGATGGTCGAACCCGTCGAGGCGATCGTGGAACCGACCGAGCCGGTGGATGCCGCCGAGGACAGTGTCGAACTCGACGAGACGCTTGCGCAGGGATTGCGCGCAGCCGGTGACATTCGCCCGCTGAGCAACCTCGGCCCGCACAGCAGCCCGGACGATCAGCACCACAAGCCGCTGCATCCGATGCAACAGTACGAAACCGGTTATGAAGGCGGATACGACGACGGCCGCGCCGTCTGACCACTCCCTTCAGAATCGACACCACCGGTGGGGCAGGACCGATCGACGGTTCTGCCCCACCACACCCACCGACCAAAGGAGAACCCGTGACACCACGCAAGACCGACGCCGAAGCCCGCGCCGCTGTCGCCGCGATGGAACCGATCATGGCGATCGAGGGCCGTCAGATGAGCGACGGCGACAAGGAAATACTGGTCGAGCTGATCCGGGGCACCCAAACACTCAAAGACGTGGAGAACATGCTGCTCCGCGAAGCGGGCTACGAGACCGACTGACATGGCGCCGCGCTACTCCCGCGAATGGTTGGACTACTTCATCCCCGAGACGGTCGACTGGCGGGCCGACGGGATGCCCGACACCAGCCGGGCCGTGATGAAAAACCTGGTCGGACCACGTTCGACGTACCCGCATGGAGTCCCCGACGGCGCGCTCGTCCTCCGCTACGAAGGCTTCGCGTCCTACAAGCGGATGCAAGAACTGGCCGATAACCCGCTCGCCGGCCGGTTCGATCTGCCGCACTTCCAGAGCATCCACCACCATCTGTTCCAGGACGTCTACCCCTGGGCCGGACACTTGCGCACCGCACCGAGGGACTGGCCGATGGTCAAGATGGGACCGGACGTTGCGGCCGTGCGTGCCGGACAGAATCACGTCACCGAGATCCCGCACTCGTACTTCACAGCCCGCGAAGTCCCCGAAGCCGCGGCCGCCGTCCTCGACCGCATCGCCGCCAAGGACAACCTGCGCGGACTCGGCCGCGCCGCCTTCCTCGACGAGCTGACCACAGTCTGGTCCCGGATCAATTTTGTACATCCCATGCGCGAGGGAAACACCAGGGTGCAATTCGCGTTCTTCCGGCAGCTCTGCGCTGAAGCCGGCTACACGCTCGATACCAACCGCTTCAAGGACGTCGATCGTGCAGAGCTGGACAAGCATCCCATGGTTGGGGACCTGCGCGAACAGTTCGTCTGGGGCAGGTTCGAATACATGCAGACCGGAGAGACTCAGTTGATGCGTGAGGCTCTCGACTCCGCCATTTGTGAGGCGGGCGATTCCTTTGCCGTCGGTCCGATCATCGACCGGGGTGTCGAGGTATCCGCACTCTCGGCAGCAATGCTCGGTCACCTCCAATCCGCTCGGTCGAGGCTCGGCAATCGTTCGTCGCCCAGGGATAGCCCTGAGCAAGCCGCATCAGTCGAGCCCGACTGCCCCCGCCTGTCAGGGTTCGACCGCGGTCTGTAACGGCGTTGCACCGAATCGATGAAACCTGCCCGACAGCCGGCTTCTAGTGCGATCGTGGCGATTCATGCGGGGCTTCCTCGCGGGATGGGGCGCCGGGATCGGCGCAGAGTCGGCGGACTACCAGGTCAGATCTTCGGCCGCCAGCCGATGGGAACCACGTCTAACCGACTTGATCCAGCGACCGCGAGTCCGTCGAAGTCCTATCGGTAAGACCTGAGCGTGCGTTCCGCGGTGCTACGCAACTAGCCGACCTCACGGGCGAGAGTCTGCTTCGCCTCAAGCTTACGGGCATCGTGCAGAATCCGGCCCACTGCGCCGGTCGAGATTCCCATCTCCTCGGCGATCTCGCGGTACTTCATCCCTTGCTCGCGAAGCCCTACCACCTGCATGCGTCGAGCCTCTGCACGCTCGAGGAACTCCTCTCGTGGTTCGGCGAACAACCTTTGGATGGTCCGGGTCGAAGCGCCAAACTGGTCGGCGGCCTCCCTCGCAGTCAACTTACGCCGGACAGGGTTCTTGGCACCCATCAGATGATCGCCTCCCACATCGCCTTCTCGTCGAACCTGGTGGCACGCTTTCGGTTCGCCTCAATCTTGGCAGGAGTCATCACTTTGCCGCCCCGGCTCCCGCGTGCTGCCTGGCGAGCCCGGAAAGTGCCTTCATCGAAATTGCGCCAGATCCACTTGCCAATGGAGTGGGCAGTGGCACGGACCTCGACAAACGGCAAGGGATCAGCGAACTCGGTATTGATGGCATGGCAGCGCTGCAGCACGAGTTGGAGCCACTGATCAGCCGTGCCATCGCGGTGGTGCCACCACTGCGGGTACGCCCATTTACGGGCCGTATCGAACATCGACACGTTGCGACCCAGACCCACCGAGCGGTCAGGTCGGCGAGGTACCTGGCGAGGCGTGTAGATCGTCGCCAAATCCCGCAACGCGTACGGATCCGAGGGGCCGTAGATGGTCTCCCACTCGGGGTGGATCGGGTTCTTGGTCAGCTGCCCACCATAGGCAAAATCCCCGTCGACAGAGATACACAGGCCTCGCTCGATGCGGTGAGCAAAACGCAGCGGGGTCAACCGTGCCGAGTCGGTGCGACAGACGTGGCCGCCGAGCCACCAACCCAAGTGCGCCCGCCCTGATGGCGACTGGGCAACCCAGCTCGGGGTCGGATGATCCGAAGGTCTCTCGAACGCGCGTATGGCCGCATCCGGATGATCGCAGTCGATGACGATCGACCCCAACAGTGCGTGAGGGGAGTGCTGGATGTAGCGCATCGTGAGCGCATCGTCCCGACTCATTCGGTACTGGCCCCGGTCCAGGTAGTTCGTCGCGAACGGCCGGTGCGGCAGCAGCACCTCGTTTCCCCACTGTTCGTCACTGAGAAGTGACGCCCCCACGGTGTTCATGCGCAGTACTGTGCACGACCAAGATCGGTTGTTCGGGTCCGACACGCCGAGCCATATCGGAAAATTGTTCGGGTACGTCATGCCGAGCCATATCAGGTATCTCGCGCCACTCCTGGGGTTCTACGGTCCAGCGGTGTCTCAATAGGAGACTTCCGGGACGGTGAAGTGGAGATTTTCAGGAGCGGCGCGGGTACGGAATACCGAATGCCACGGAAAAGCGAAAAATACAGAACACTCTGGATGAGGGACAGCTGCTCGCGCACCAGAGCCCCAGAGCCCGCCAGCAGGCTGCGCCGCTACAACTCCAGTTCGGGACCGGTATCGGTGTCCGGCCCCGACGAGGGGTCGCCGGCCGGCGAGGACGCACCGGAACCAGGAGCTTCGTGCCGGCGCGGATGAGCCCCTGCGGCAGCGGCCAGCGCCGACAGCAACGCATCGTGCGCACCGACAGCAGGGGAGGGCTGCGGCGCCGTCTTCGTGACGGCGCGCCGCCGGGCGGCGGGGTCGGCGACATGGGTGCGGAT
>NZ_AP025187.1:0-224658 GCF_020885655.1 Rhodococcus sp. RDE2 | reverse complement strand
CTCTACCGAGGCGCGATCGGCAATCAGGTAGTGAAGGACGACATCTTCTTCTACGTGTATGGCGTGCTACACGAACCGGACTACCGACAGATGTACGCAGCGGATCTGAGGAAGATGCTCCCCCACATCCCGACTCCGGAGTCTCGGACGCGGTTCGAGCAGCTCGCGACAGTGGGCCGGAAATTGACTGACCTGCACATCAGATATGAGACTGCCGCACCGTACGAGCTGGATGTTCAGGTCAAGCAGGGCACCGACCCAAACGATCGTGAAACCTGGCGAATCTCAAAAATGAAGTGGGGAAAGAAGAAAGACTCCGTCACCGGTAAGCAAGCCGAGGACCGCACCACGATTGTCTACAACCCAAAGGTCACCATTACCGGCATCCCGGAAGAGGCCGAACGCTACATGCTCGGTTCCCGGTCAGCGTTGGCATGGATTATCGATCGCTATCAGGTCAAGATCGACAAGGCGTCCGGGATCGTCAACGATCCGAACGACTGGTGCGACGAGCACGACGACCCGACCTACATCGTCGATCTCATCAAGCGGGTAACCACGGTGGCGGTTCAGACGATGAAGATCGTGGACTCGCTTGCATGAGTTTCGCGACCATCCCTTCAACTACGAGGCGTTCGACCCGAACTGTAAAGATTACTGGGGGCGCTGCCCGGTTTCTCGCTGGGAAAGTACACCCAGAAGGACCGAGTGTTGGGTACTTGCCCAGATGAGCCGGGGTTGGAACGCTCAGGCGGCTGTCGTGGCGTGCTGCGCCGTGGCTGCTGTCGGTGTAAGCGCCTGCAGTTCGTCAGAGCCTATCCCGACTGTTCCGAATGTCGTGGGCCTACAGCTCGACGACGCGCACAACGTCCTGAAGGACGCGGGGTACGAAAAGTTCGACGATGTTGACGCCCTTCGTGATCGGGCACCACTGTGGGACGCAAACTGGGCCGTGGTGAAGCAAGCGCCCGCAGATGGTGTGCCACTTGGGTACGACGACGTCATCCGCCTCGACGTGATGAAGAAGGACGACGCCGAGATTCGTGGCCTCCTGCCCCAGGACTCACCTGTACTCGCCGAGATCGATCGACGTGACGCTGACCGAACGCGCCAACAGGAGGAAGAGGAACGGCGTCGGGCCGAGGAGGTGAACAAGCCGTTGGATTGCAGTGAACCTACCTTCGAGATCGTCGTTGAGACCTGGGAGATCGAGCAGGCCCCAGATTCCTTCCCTGCCGAGTTCACACGTGGTGATGTTCGCGTCCGAATCACCAATCAGTCCGAACACAAGATCGACACGAAGGGCGTTGTTTTTGCTACCGGGTGGCGTGATCCGACCGGCCGGACTCGGTCGACTCGCGAGATCGGGGGCTTGCCGATGGCAACGGAGGTAGTGCCGGACCCGTCGAACAAACTCTCCCCCTGGGAGACTCTTAGGCCTCGTGAGACGAAGGAGTTCTCACGTACCTTCCTTACTTCTTTCGAGCGATACCAGACGGACGGAGCGGCTCCGTGGGTGGACGAGGCGTTTGTCGACTGGCGGTTTTCCAACCCGGATCTCGAAAAGTCGTGTCAAAGGGAACGCCAAGCCGGTCCACCATGACCACCGACGAAGTACACCTGAAGGGTTCAGAGGTACCGATAGAAGACCGGACGCGCGGAAAGTTTCGCTAATCCCGTGCCGTTGCCCATAACTTAGCCTGGATGCACCGATCAGGCTGATGTGATGGGCGAGTCGTAACGGCGAAATGCCCTGTCGTAGTGAAAGAATTGAACTTCTCACAGAAACAATTCGGCCACAACGAAGGGCATCTCGTAGATGCAACTCTCTCACACCCGGCCCGTCGCTGCGGCGAGGTTCGACGATCCGAATCTCGTGTCGACCGCTGGGCTGGTTCCGATCATGGGTCTGGCGCAGAACTGCGGCCTGCAGGCTCTCGCCGACGAACACCTCAGCGTTCCCACCGACAAGGGTGCTCACTCCGGCGACAAGATCGGAGCACTCGTCGCGGGAATGGTCGCCGGCGCGGACAGCATCGCCGACATGGCATTACTACGGCACGGGGCGATGGGAACACTCTTCGACCGCCCGTACGCACCGTCGACGCTGGGGTCGTTCCTGCGCACCTTCACCTTCGGGCACGTTCGGCAACTCGACGCCGTTGCCTCCCGGTTCCTGCGCGGACTGGCCACCAGAACTCCGCTGGTGGCCGGGATCGACACCGAACGCGTGCTGGTCGACATCGACGATTCGATCATCGAAGTGCACGGGCACGGCAAACAGGGTTCCGGATACGGCTATTCCGGGGTCCGCGGACTGAACGCGCTGATCACCACGGTCACCACCGACACCGCGGCCCCGGTGATCGTCGGACAGCGTCTGCGCAAAGGGTCCTGCGGATCAGCGCGTGGAGCAGCCCGGATGATCGCCGACACCCTGACCACCGTCGCGCACCTGCACACAGCTACCGCCGGCCCAGGGGCGCGAACCACGGCACAGGCCACGCCCAGACCGCTGGTGCGGGCCGACTCGGCGTTCTACGGATATCCCACCATCGGGGCGGCGCTGCGCGGCGGCGCCGACGTCTCGGTCACCGTGCGCCTGACCTCACCCATCAAGACCGCGATCGCCTCGATCGACGAGGATGCGTGGACTCCGATCGAGTACACCAACGCGATCTACGACCACGACACCGAACGCTGGATCTCGGCTGCCGAGGTCGCGGAGATACCGTTCACCGCGTTCGCCTCGAAGAAGAAGACCCACCGGGTTCCGGGGCGGTTGATCGTACGGCGTATCCCCGACCTGCGGCCGAAGAAGGACCAGGGCCAGGGCGAATTGTTCGACGTCTGGCGGTTTCATGCCTTCTTCACCACCGTCGACGCCACCGATCTCGATGCCGTCGCCGCCGACAAGCTCCACCGCCATCACGCGATCATCGAGCAGGTCCACGCGGACCTGAAGAGCTCCGCGCTCGCTCATTTGCCGTCGTCTCGGTTCACTGCCAATGCTGCGTGGCTGGTCTGCGCGGTGATGGCGTTCAACCTCACCCGCGCCGCGGCTACCGTCACAGGCGATCCGAAGCTGGTCAAGGCCACCACCGGAACTGTCCGGCGGACCATTGTGTCGGTCCCTGCTCGGATCGCGTCGTCGGCGCGCCGGTTGACGTTGCATCTACCCCAACAGTGGCCGTGGGAATCGGGGTGGAACGCCCTGTTCGACACGGTGTTCGGACGAAACCGACCGATTCTCGGCTAACAGACACTCCCTGCCCGCCAACGACTCGAAAGACCAGTGGAACAACCCGACATCGAAGGTCGGAAGATCGTCCATGTCCACACCCTGTCCCAAGTCGTGCAATGGAAGCCACGACGACAGCATCAGACGCTCGGTGCATTGAGGCTTAGGTCTGATCCGACCGAACTTCGGCTTGGTCGTGCATGCCCCCAAGCGCCTCGCCCCCTGCGTAGGCTTCTCACGAAGCGAGCTGAGTCTGCTGGTACCGACAACCTGTGGCGCCGGGCTCTGGGTCCTAATCGTCTCTCCTGCAAGTCCTGGGACCGGATCCGGTTAGCCTCCGCACATCGACCGGACCGTATGTGGAACCGACATTCCCTGAGCAGTACTCCGCAGGCATTCTGCCGGTCGACCGACGAGGAATTGTCAATACCTGTGGATCTGGGTTTGTCAGGCGACCTCGGACACTGGGGTGTCGGGCGATGGTTCCGGGGTGATGTCGACCGGACGTTCGAGGAGCTTGCCCTGGTGGAACACTGCGCCGGCCCGCACCAACGCCACCAGGTGTGGTGCGTTGACCGCCCGCCACCGCGACTGCGCTGCTTCGATCAGCTTGTAGGCCATCGCCATGCCCGCCGCCCGTGATCCCGGGCCCTTGGTCACCCTGGTCCGAAGCCGAACCGTCGCGAAGGTCGATTCGATCGGGTTCGTGGTGCGTAGATGCACCCAGTGCTCGGCGGGATACCGGAAGTACTCGAGCAGCACGTCGGCGTCATCGACGATTTTCTTCACCGCTTTCGGGTACTTCGCGCTGTAGTCACGTTCGAACGCTGCGATCGCCAACTGCGCCTTGTCGATGTCCTCGGCCCCGATGATCTCCTTCATCGCCGCCAACGCACCCGGATGCGCCGATTTCGGGAGTGCAGCAAGAACGTTGGCTTGTTTGTGGAACCAGCAGCGTTGTTCGCGGGTGGCGGGGAACACCTCCCGCAGTGCCCGCCAGAATCCCAAAGCTCCGTCCCCGACCGCGAGCGCCGGCGCGCGCATCCCGCGGCGGCGGCAATCCCGCAGCAGGTCCGCCCAGGACTCGGTGGACTCTCGGTAGCCGTCGGCCAGGGCGACGAGTTCCTTGCGGCCGTCCGCCCGCACCCCGAGCATCACCAACAGGCAGAGCTTTTCCTGCTCGAGCCGGACCTTCAGGTGGATGCCGTCGACCCACAGGTACACATAGTCGACCTGCGAGAGATCCCGCTTCGCGAACGCGGTCGCCTCGTGCTGCCACTGCGCGGTCAGTCGGGTGATCGAGGCCGGTGACAGGCCGGCACCACTGCCGAGGAACTGCTCCAGAGCGGGCCCGAAGTCGCTGGTCGACAATCCGTGCAGATACAGCAGCGGCAGCACCTCCGACACCTGCGAGGACTTGCGAGCCCACGCCGGCAAGATACGCGACGAGAACCGCCTGCGCTCACCGGTATCCGGGTCGGTGCGCCTGTCGTTGACCCGCGGTGCCTTCACCGCCACGGCACCAGCAGCGGTGATCACCTCGCGCTGCGCGTGGTAGCCGTTGCGCACGACCAGACGGTGGCCGTTGTCGTCGACCTCACCGGCATGCCGGGCGATATAGTCGGCGACCTCGGCCTGCAACGCTGCGGCGAGCATCTGCCGGGCCCCGTCACGGACGATCTCGTCGAGCAGCGACCTTCCCGGATCCGCACCAACACGGGTGTCGTTGGAGTCGTCGTTGTTGTCCACTACCGTGAGCACGGGCGTGCCTTCCCGCCAGCGTTGGCGCGCTGGTCTTGATCAGAATTCAGGTTCCTTGCAGATCATCTTCCGGGAAGGCACGCCCTCCCGGGATCCACAGGTTCTGATCATTGCTCTCGACCGACCGCGTAGAAGTGGATAACCAGAGAACTACGGTGTGGCCGTCCTGACCGTCGACTGGGAGGCCGGAGCCGATGCCCACCCGATCAAAATTCGGTGCCCGCGCTGGCGCCGCCGCCAAGGCGAAGGCGAAGCAGAAGGGAACCGAAGTCCTACGAGACTGGCTGACCCTGACCTGGTTCACCGACTCGACTCCCCTGCTCGGCTTGCGCCGGTCGGTGTGGAACTGGCTTCTACTCGTCGCCATCGCGGCAACCGGCTACCTATCCGGCGCCACGATGCCGCTCCTGATCGCAGGCCTGCTGCTCCTCGGCGGTGCGGTGACCGTCGGGAGGGCCATGCGAGTGATGCCGGCCCGCCGGCGGTTCGTCGAATGCCTGGTGGAGGACACCCGACAGGTCGCCGGGCATCCCCGCTCCACCACAGCGGTACAGGTGCCGGCCTCCTCGCGGCTCAAGGTGTCGCGATGGGGCGCGAAGAACCGGCCGCTCGTGATGGATGTGACATTCGCGAAGACCGCTCCCGCGGCGCCACCCCTGGCCCGCGGCCTACTGGAAAAGGCACTGGACCAAGTCCCCAGCCCCTACACCGAAAGCGGCGGTGGGTGGGTGTACTCCACCAACACCAAGACCGGACAACTCCGCGCCGAGGCGGTGCCGGCAGGGGACGAGCGGCTGCATCAGCAGCGCGAGATCGCATATCTACGCAGCAAATTCACCGACTGGTTCAAGCTGACGCCGAAGCACCTCACCGACGGGATGTACGACCTGCAGGTCACCGACTGGGCAACCCGAGAGCACCCCACCGAAGGACCCGTCCCCGTCCCCGCCACCATCGCGTTCGCTTTCGGATCGCACAACGTCGCTGCCCAGGACACCCGTGACGGCATCGAACGGGCCTGCGACGCCGAGTATCTGCGCGGAGTCGAATGGATCTATACCTGGTCCGACGGCACCCTCGAGATCACCGGTGTCGACCCGGACTCCATCGACGCCAAACGCAAGCGGTCCGCTCGGTGGGTCGCCGATCTCATCGCAGGACAGGCCAAGGCCGCACGTACGAAGGACTCGGCTACCTCGCGGGTCACCGGATGGCAGGAGGAAGTCCACGGCAATCCATGGGTGCCGATCGCGTTCACAGCGGACTTCGGGTCCGGCGCGTTCACCACCGGCAGAGACCAGCGAGCGGTGGAGAACGTGATCGACGACGCCATGACCGCGTCCACCGCCGGCCTGGTGTGGACCTACGAGTGGACAGTCGGTGCGACGACCACCGTCGAGGCGCGTGCCTTCCCGTCCAACCACATCGCAGCCCTACGAAAGCTCGAACTCAAGCGGCTCCGCAGTGTCGTCGAGCAGAAGTTCGGCGGCCGTCGCAGCGATGTCGACGTCGAGGTGATCTCGTGGGAACCCTGCGATGACGAGGCGCCCGTCGCACTGCCGGCGCAGGTCCGGGTGCGGTTCGGCGCGTTGGACGTCTCGAAGTCCGAGACCAGGGACGCGTTCGAGCAGCACTACGACGGCCTGTACACCGCGTGCGACTGGCACTACGACTGGCGCTCGGCCGAAGGCCTGGTCAACCTCACCGCAGTGCCGCGACTGGCCAACGCAATCGCCTTCCCCGAGAACGGGACCCCGCTGTTCGAGGAGATGGTGGAGAAGTTCCGCGAGGGCAAGATCTACATCGGTCCGCAGAAGGGTGGGGGGACGTTTTACTGGGATCTCAACAAGGTCGCACATGGCTTGGTGGGCGGGAGGACCGGATCTGGGAAAATGCTCGACTGCGATACACCGATCCTGTCTGGTCAGGGGTGGACACGTATGGGGGATCTTGCGGTGGGTGACCAGGTCTTCGACGAGAACGGACAGCCGTGTTCCGTCACCGGGGTTTACGACCAACCCTTAACCGATACCTGCTTTGAGGTCATCTTCTCCGACGGAAGCACCGTCGTCGCCGGCGATGAGCATCTGTGGTGGACGGAGGACCGTGCTGCCCGGCGAGCGCGCTCGGACACGCGGCACGAGGACACTCGTCAGAGGCAACCCTGGCTGCTCCCGGCCACAGTTGCTCGACTGCGGGCAGCCGCCACCGATGCACGGCCGGACGACGTGATCAGTATCCCGGAAGTTGCTGAACTCGCTGGAGTGCCGCCGACATCGCGGGCGCTTTACCGGCTGGCAAAGTCGATCGGGCCGGCCCGCGAGCTACGTCGTATGGTGCGCGAGTATCGGTATGCCGAGCAAATGGTGTCGCAGCGGCAGAAGGTGCTGGTCTTCGATGGCGCGGCGTTGTGTGAGTGGGCTATCGCCAGGGTGCGGTCCCCAAGGTTCGGGAAGGGACCGTTGGCCGACCACAAAGACGCCCTGTTGGCTCTTTGTGCGCACTATCGCACCCATGAGTCGGTGACCTCCGCAGATTTTGCCCTGGGCCTCGGTATCTCGAACAAGGTGATGCGTTCGTGGCTGGAACCGTCGAAAACTGCAGTCCCTTATCGACTCGAGACACGCGAAGTAGTGCTCAATGTTCCTGACAAGGTGCTGCAGCGTATGGGCCCTCCCGTGGTGCTCTATCCCATGCAGGCTCTCTTGAATCTGGTCGCCGACTATGGCGAGCTACCAAAGTGGGACCAGCGCACTCTTCGAGCGCCAGGGCAGGTTCGCACGACCTGCGAGATTCGGCACACGCTGCGCACGAGCAGCGGTCATCTCAATCACTCGATCCCTGTGTGCAAACCGCTGCAGTACCCTGAGGTCGATCTGCCTGCTGACCCGTACACGCTGGGAGCGTGGCTCGGAGACGGATCGAGCAGGGGCCCGGTCATCACGAGCATGGACCCGGAAATCGTGGACCGAATCGCTAGTGCGGGCTACACGGTCAAACCCTACAAGCTCAGCAAGACCCGGCTGGATGAAGGAGACGGTGCACGAAACTATGGCATCGGCGGACTGAACGCGGGCCTGAAGACGCTGGGTCTACTGAAGTCATCACCTGGTGCGAGCCGCAAGCACATTCCGAGCCAGTACCTATCTGCATCTGAGGGACAACGACGGGCGTTGCTGGCCGGGCTACTCGACACCGACGGAACGGTTTCACACTGCGGTGCCGTCGAATTCGACAACACGAATGAACGACTGGCCACGGATGTCTTGGCATTGGCGCGCAGTCTCGGTTACCGAGCAGTTCTACGCTCCAAGCCCGCAACGCTGAATGGCACCGCGCACGGCACCTGCTACACCGTGTCCTTTTCCACTCCGGACAAGATATTTGGACTCCTCCGCAAGCAACGAGCGCACCATGAGCGGTCGTGCAGCACGAACACGAGCCGTCAACACTGCCGCTATATCGTCGACATCCGGAAGGTCGAACCACGACCAATGCGCTGCATCTCCGTCGACTCCCCTACGCGCCAGTTCCTGGCGGGAGAATCCCTTATCCCTACACACAATTCGGTGAGCCTCGACATCATCCTGTTCTTGACGTTGTGGTGCAGCGATGTCGCCGAGATCATCGTCTGCGACCCGAAGCGAACCGACTTCACGTGGACTCCCGAGTTCCCCTCGGTCATCCGCTTCGCCGCCGGAGCACTCGAAATTGTCGATGCCGTCGGATACGTGCGCCAAGAGATGGACCGCCGCCAGACGATCCTGAACAAGCGGGGCGTGCGAAACCTGCGCTACCTGCGGAAGCTGTATGCCGAGCATCCCGAGTTCGAAGCCGAGGACGGCCCCGCCCCGAAGCGGCTGATCCTGTTCTTCGACGAGCTTGCGAACTTCTGGATGAAGTCCGACAACGAGGACATCGAAGCGCAGAAGGTGACCGCCCGAACGCAGATGGAGGAACTCGGACAGCTCGCCCGCGCCCTGGAGATCAACATGATCCTGGCGGCGCAGAAGCCCGACAAGGACCGCATGTCCACCCAGCTCAAGGAGATGTGCGAATTCCGGCTCTGCGTCGGCCCGGTCAACGAGTACACCTCGAAGCAGATCCTCGACACGAATCACGGCACCCGCTTCCCGGAGGAAGGGACACCGAAGGGGCGGGCCTGGGCCACCACCAGCGAGCTCGGCTTCCGCGTGGTGCAGGTGCCGTACCTGCCGAACTCGACCGAGGACGCGCCCTGGCCCGCATCGGTGGCGCCGCGGCCGCCGCATCCGATCACCGGGTCCAAGGACCGCCTGCGTGCACTGCTCGCCGCCCAGGGCTACCAGCAGGTGATGGTCCCGAACTCCGACGGTGGGCGGGAGCCGCGCTGGGTTCTCACCGACGAGCCCGTCGCTCCACCGAAGGTGCAGACCGCACCCGTGGTGGTGGACAAGCCCGCGCAGGAGGCCGTGGTTGCCCCTGCGCCTGCCTCGGTGGGCGCCGCGACGGGGACCGGTCAGGACGAGTGGGACGACGACGAGTGGTGACCACACCCCTCTGACGCGTCTGCGGCCCGGTCACCTCGTGGCCGGGCCGCAGTCGTTCGAGAATCGTCGGGAGTGTCCGATAAACGGTGGATCCGGCCTGGCATCGGTTAGTTGATGCGTCCTTCGAAAGTGATCGCGAAGGCATTGAGGGCAGGCTTCCACCTCATCGCCCATCGTGCCCTACCCCGACCGGTGGGGTCCAGAGCCCGCGTCGCGAGATAGAGACACTTCAGCGCGGCCTGCTCGGTCGGGAAATGCCCACGGGCGCGGATCGCCCGCCGGTAGCGGGCATTGATCGACTCGATCGCGTTCGTCGAGCAGATCACCCGCCGGATCTCGATGTCGTAGTCGAGGAACGGCACGAACTCGCTCCAGGCGTTCTCCCACAACCGCACGATCGCCGGATACTTCGGCCCCCATTTGGTGGCGAACTCGACGAACCGTTCCTTGGCCGCGGCCTCGGTCGGAGCGGTATAGATCGGCTTGAGATCGCGGGACATCTCGTCCCAATGCTGACGTGGTGCGAACCGAAAAGTGTTGCGGATCAGGTGAATGATGCAGGTCTGCACCACCGCCAGTTCCCACACCGTATTGATCGCATCCGGCAGACCCTTGAGCCCGTCGCAGACGACGATGCACACATCAGCGACTCCGCGGTTCTTGATCTCGGTGAGCACCGCCAGCCAGAACTTCGCACCCTCCCCGCCGTCGCCGGCCCACAACCCCAAGATGTCGCGTTCGCCATTGACGCTCACCCCGATCGCGACGTAGATCGGTCGGTTGGTGACCTGACCGTCGCGGATCTTGACGTGGATGGCGTCGATGAACACCACCGGATATACCCGATCGAGGGGCCGGTTCTGCCATTCGGTCATTTCCTCGAGCACCTTGTCGGTGATCCGGGAGATGGTGTCCTTCGACACCGACGCTCCGTAGATGTCCTGAAAGTGCGCCGAGATCTCTCCGGTGGTCAGCCCTTTCGCGCTGAGGGAAAGCACGATCTCGTCGATGCCGGTCAGCCGCCGTTGCCGTTTGCGCACGATCTTCGGTTCGAAGCTCGACTCGGTGTCCCTCGGGACGTCGATCTCGACCGGGCCGATCTCGGTGAGCACCGTCTTCGATCTGGTGCCGTTGCGGGAGTTGCCGCTACCGCGTCCGGCCGGGTCGTTCTTCTCGTAACCGAGGTGCTCGGTCATCTCCGCATCCAGGGCGGTTTCGAGCACGTTCTTCGTCAACTGCCCGAGCAGTCCGTTCGGGCCCATCAGTTCGACGCCTTGTTCCTTGGCCTGGGCCAGCAGCTGCTGCGCCAACTCCAGCTGGTTCACCTCGTCCGCCATGGGCTCCAGTGTTTCCGTCATGGTCGATCCTTCCCGCCAAGCTCGCTGCTCGGCGTGTCAGGCCAACCCGGATCCACCGTTATTCAGACAGTCCCGAATCGTCCACCGCCAGCGTCATCTTCACGCGCCCGGACTGGAGAAGCGGATTCGTACGGTGGTCGCCACCCGATTGAAAGGACGCGTGATGACCGCACCGAACCCGGCCTCGTCTCTACCGGACCGCCTCGACCGCCTTCCCCTGGCCTGGGCTGGATTGCCGAACGTCGTTCGGGCGGCGATCTTGACGGCGACTGTCCTGGTGGGGTCGACCGTGCTGCTGCTGATGTGGATGGACTACGTCCCGGACGGTGTGGTCGAGCTGGTGGCGACCTGGCAGCAGGCCGACATCGAGGGGCGTATCCGCCTGGTGTCGGCCGGTGTCGGCGTCGTGGTGGTCTCCCGGATGGCACTGGTCTTCTTGTCCCAGGTCCGGAAGATGCTGCAGTGGCCCGGGACAGCGGACCGCGACTCGGCTGGTGATCGCTGATGGCGCCGCCGCGGAAGGGTCCGCGCGAGGGAATCGTTTCGCGGGTCGTGTTTTTCGTCGTCGTCATCGGGATCGTGTTCGGGATCTTCCAGTACGTGACCGGAGGAACCAAGGTCGGCGACAACGGATGGTTCCGCACCGGCCAGCAGATGATCAGCGAGCTGTTCGATCGTGGCAGTGACACCGCGAAGGAACAGCTCGAGAAGGTCACCGACGGCGCCGGGACGCAGATCGGCGAAACGATCCGCGAACAGCTGTCGACCACCGCACCGGCATCGGCATCGGCATCGGAAGGGAACGGCGAGTGAGCATCCTCAAGTACGTGCTGTGGGTGGCGGTCGGACTCGGTGTATTCCGTGGCTGGGTGAACTGGTCGGAGTCCGAGGGCGTGGACTCGACAACCATCGTCCGGCTCTTCGAGACTGTCGTGAACACGATCGCGGACCTGACCTACCAGTGGCTGCCGGCGCTGTTCGATCTGATCGGCGGGAAGCCTGTGACTGCACCGGACAGTGGACCTGCGGTCGAGAGCCTCGCCCCGTCGATGGTGGGGGTGTCGTCATGGTGATGGGTCCGACACACGCGATGTCCGGCGCCGCGGTCGGACTCGCGGCTGCCGCAGTCCTCCCGACCGGCTGGGGTGGCCCGTCCTCGCTCGCCGAGACGTTCGCTTGGGCTGGCGTCTGTGCGGGATCAGCGCTGCTGCCCGATCTCGATCACCCGCAGTCGACGGTGGCCCGGTCGTTCGGCGTGGTCTCGCAGATGGCGTCCGAGGGCATCAATGCGGTGTCCGCGGCCTTCCACGGGTTGACCGGCACCCGGCGCGACGGAACCCGTTCGGACGGACACCGCACCCTCACTCACACGCTGCTGTTCGCAGTCGTCCTGGGCCTGGTTGTGTCGATGTTGGTCGCGACGTTCGGGAAGCCGGCGATTGTCGGGACGCTGTTCCTCACCCTCGGGCTCGCGATTCGGGGTCTGGCCGGGGACTGGTCGAAGAAGCAGGGCTGGCTCGCCGTCACGCTCGCGGCCGCGTTGCTGTCGGTGATCGCGTGGCAGGCATTCCCCGCCGAGACAGGTTCGGCGTCCCTCGGGGTCGCTGTCGCGCTCGGGTGCATCACGCACTGCATCGGCGACGGCATCACCCGTGAGGGCATTCCGTTCCTCGCGCCGCTGGTGACGGTGAACGGCAAGCGTTGGTGGGAGTTCACGCTGCCCTCGCTGCTGCGGATCCGTGCGGACGGGCCGTTCGAGAAGATCGTGCTGCTTCCGGCTCTCACGGCCACGACGGTCGTCCTGGCGGTGCTGACGGTGCCGGGGTTCGAAGCGGTCGCCGACGCCGCAGCCGTCCGCTGATCACGGTGAGCGCTCCGGGAGCGCCGATAGGCGTAGAAAGCACGAACGCGAGAAGGGTGTCACCCAGAGGAACCTCTGGGATGACACCCTTCTCGTGTATCAGGCGGCGAGTTCGCGTCGTACTGCTCGACGTTCCCGGCGGTTGGCGCGTTCCTTGATCCGCTTCACTTCCCCAGGCTTCCAGTTGGTGGCCCGGCGGCTCACGCGGGTGAAGGCGTCTCGTTCGTCTCCGCCGACGGTCTTGCGCTTCATGGCTGCTCCTGCCGTTCGCTGTGCTGTTGTGATGACACAACTTTCGCAACCGGTCGCTGTGGGTGTTTCAAACCGATAGGCCATGCTCTGCCACCTCAGTTGGCGTCGCTGCCGTCGGCGGAATCGGCGACGCCGGCGTCTGATGCTGGGCTCGATGAGATGTCGAGCACGATCAGCCCGTGCATTGCGTACCCCGACGGGGCTTGACCCACGGACGCCTGGAACCTAGCATTTGCTTGGTGCACGCCTGGGAAGGATCATCTGGTCACAGTGGAGAGCATTCGAGCACTGAGGAAGGGACTCCTGGTGAACGCCCCTGACCGATCTTCTACACCGGCTCTGCTGAAACACGCCTCCTCGAGATGGGGCACAGAAACAGCGATATGCGATCACCAGGACCGTCCTGCGGCCCACCTGACCTGGAACGAACTGCACTCACTTGTCAGGACGTTCGCGGCCGCACTGTTGCGACACGGAGTGACACACGGCGACCGGGTAGCCATATGGGCACCGAATACGTATCACTGGATCGTCAGCGCTCTCGGTTCGCAGTACATCGGTGCTGTCGTCGTCCCCATCAGTACCCGATACACGGCCAACGAAGCGTCGGACATCATCTCCCGCTCACAGGCCAAAGCGCTGGTCGTCGTTGGCAATTTTCTCGGCGCCGATCGACTCGGGGACCTGCTCGCGCTCGCGGACAGCCGTGCCACGTCCCTGCACCGAGTGCGCTTGATCGTGCAGATTCCGTACAACCACCCAGTCACAAACGGCCGGGTGCTGACCTGGCACGATTTCCTCGATCAGGCGACCTCCGCGCTGTTGGCCGACGCGGAAGCTGCATCGGATACTGTTGTGCCCGAAGATATTTCGGACATCTTGTTCACTTCGGGTACAACAGGACGAAGCAAAGGCGTATTGGCGAGCCACAGGCAATCGGTCGAAGTAGGCCGACTGTGGGGCGAGGTGGCAACCCTCGATAACTCCGACCGCCACCTGATCCTCAGTCCGTTCTTTCACACCTTCGGCTACAAGGCCGGCTTCCTCGCCTGCATGCACTACGGCACGACAATGGTTCCGTGGTCCGTCTTCGACCCCGAGGAAGTGATCGGCTTGGTCGAGGCTGAACGAATCTCCGTGCTGACAGGAGCGCCGACGATCTTCCAATCCCTCCTGGACCACCCCGCCCTGGCCGGAAGGAACATCGACAGTTTGAGGGTAGCGGTCACGGGCGCGACCACGGTCCCGGTGACCCTCGTCGAGCGCATGCAAACCGAACTGACCTTCGACACGGTCCTGACAGCGTACGGACTCACCGAGACGTGCGGTTATGTCACGTCGACCCGGGTAGGCGATGCGCCCGAAACAGTTGCGACGACGTGTGGCCGGCCCGTCGACGGGATGGAAGTGAAGCTGAGTCCGGACGGGGAACTCCTCGTCCGCGGCCGGCTGGTGATGCACGGCTACCTCGACGATCCGGCCGCCACCGCAACCGCCATAGACAAGGACGGGTGGCTGCATACCGGGGACATCGCCAGCATCGACGCCCAGGGCAATATCGCGATCACGGATCGATTGAAGGATATGTACATCACGGGTGGGTTCAACGTGTACCCCGCAGAGGTCGAGCAGGTGATTGCGCGTATACCGGGTGTGACTGGCTGTGCCGTGATCGGTGCGGCCGACGATCGACTGGGGGAAGTCGGTCATGCGTTCATCACCGTCCGGGAGGGAACTTCGCTGTCCGGCAATGCTGTTACCGAGCAATGCTCTGCAGTGCTGGCAAAATTCAAGGTCCCCCGCCGCGTCACCATCGTCGACGAACTACCCCGAAACGCGTCCGGAAAGATCGACAAGGTCGAACTGCGCGCACGAGTTGGCCACCACCGCGTGGACAACTCGGTGGTGTAGCCATACCACGATGACGGACCCCACCATCGTCGCTGGCCCCCGGGCACCAGGTGCGATGGGCAGGACGGCCGTCGGATAGGCGTACGTATAGCATGCTCGAACCACGGCATTGCTCTCGGCAAATGGAGGTAGCGTGACCAGGCCGACCACCCAATCCGCCGACCGCAAGCGCGAGAAAGCCATTCGCGCAGCGACAGAGATGTTTGCGACCCAGGGAGTGGCAGGCACGTCGATGAGGATGATCGCCGGCAGCATCGACATCCTGCCCGGGAGTCTCTACAAATACATCTCGTCGAAGGATTCCCTCCTGGAGGAGATCGTTCTGAGTCATCTCGTCATGATGCACCGGGAGTTCCGAGCGATCGTGGACCAGAAGCTGCCTCCCGTGGCGGAGCTGACTCAGCTCATCACGCGATCCCTCGAACTGATCCAGAAGGATCCGTACACGCCTGAGATCTTTCGCAACGAGGAAAGCGCTATCCGCAAGTTACCGCGATATGACGAAATACATACTCTCACAGCCGATAACCATGCACTGTGGATCGATTCCATCGAGCGGGGTGTCACTGCCGGTGCGTACCGGCCCGATATCGATGCCAGAACGATCTACAGCCTCATGCGCGACGGGCTCTGGATGACGGGCCGCTGGTTCACCCCGACGAAGAACTACACCCTGGCCGACCTGTCCAATGAATGCGTGCATCTTTATCTCGGTGGAATCATCACGTGACCGAAGGTGCGCATTCACCTCTGACGTAACGCAACTCGCTCACCCTCAGAAGACGTACAGCTACCCGCGGGCATCGTCCACCTCCCCGCCGAATCCTCTACCTCTGGCGAACAGGTGATGCGCGCCGGCGCCAGCCGTCGCGTGCCTCGGTGTCCCCTAATCGATCTACCTCCGCATTCGTCGCATCTTACTGGTGCGTTCTCCCTCGACGGACGCATTCGCAGCGAGGCACGAAGATGCCAAAAGGCAGTACTGCCACAGTATTTACGGTCCGGAAGGGATTGACTCACGGTGCGTTGACGCATACGCTCGCTACGCCAAGCAAATGCTTGGTTTCGCTCGTGCGATGAGGGAGAACACGACTTGCTGCGCGGTTTCTGTACCGACGCAGCCAAGAGCGCGACTCCGAGGTCTCCGCCGAGCAGTCCGAACCGAACCCGTTGTTGCACCTCGCTTTGACCCTTCACACGCCGGGAGTCCGATGAACATTCCATCCACGCCAGAAGACGCGCAAGAACACCGCAGTCAGGTCCGTAAAGTCGCGCTGTCCGGCCTGCTCGGTACCGTCCTCGAGTACTACGATTTTTTGCTCTACAGCACCATGGCCGCACTCGTCTTCGGGGATCTGTTCTTCCCATCGGCGAACTCGGCTGCCTCGACCATCGCAGCTTTCGGCACGCTCGCCGCCGGCTATGCTGCTCGCCCACTGGGTGGAGTGATCTTCGGCCACTTCGGCGACAAACTCGGCCGCAAATCGATGCTGATCGTCACCATGGTGATCATGGGCGGAGCGAGCTTCCTGATCGGCTTGCTCCCCACCTACGCATCCATCGGGGTCCTCGCCCCGATTCTCCTCGTGACACTACGAGTCGTACAGGGTGTCGCGATCGGAGGCGAATGGGGCGGAGCTGCACTGATGGTCATCGAGCACGCCGAATCGGACCGTCGCGGACGCTGGGCAGGGATCATGCAGCTCGGCTCTCCCCTCGGGTTCCTCTTCTCCACCGTCGTGGTCATGGCCGTCAGCCTGCTTCCCGACGAAAGCCTCTATGCCTGGGGCTGGCGAATCCCGTTCCTCATCAGCGGACTTCTCGTCGTAATCGGCCTGTACATCCGGCTCAGCGTCGTCGAAAGTCCGGTCTTCAGAGAAGCGGTAGAGACCGCCGCCGAAACGGAACCGAAGACCCCGTTGATTCAACTCCTGCGTCGGCCGCGCCCACTGCTGTTGGCCTGCGCAGCCGGCATCGGACCGTTCGCACTGACAGCATTGGCAACCTCGCACATCATCGCCTACACCAAGAGCATCGGCTACAACCAACCCGACGTCATGCGCGCTCTGGTAGCGATTTCGGTACTGTCACTGTTCGCCATCCCCTTCTTCTCGGCACTATCCGACCGAGTCGGCCGCCGGGCCGTGATGCTTACAGGCGCCACAGCCACAGTCCTTTTCGCACTACCGATGTACGCAATGGTCAATACGGGATCGGCTCTTTGGCTCACGATCTCCCTGATGATCGCTCAGATCGTGCAGAACATGATGTACGCGCCGCTGGCGCCGTTGCTGTCGGAGATGTTCGGAACCGAGACACGCTACACCGGGGTCTCGCTCGGATACCAAATGGCCAGCCTTATCGGTGCAGGATTCACACCGCTGATCGCCAGCAGCCTCCTGGCATCGTCCGAGGGGTCGAGCCTGATGCTCAGCGGAATCATCGTGGCCACCGCCTCGGTCACCATGGTGGCGGTCTGGCGCCTGTCCGAAACTCGCGGACGCGACTTGGGTAGCAACTTCAACGCATCGGCACCCGCGCATGAAGCCGCTGCGGACCACATCGCCTATGACGACGAGCGTCCCACATCCGACCTCACGTAGCCGAGTCCATGAGTGGCTCGAGGCGTTGGCAACAACACGCTATCGCCGTACCCGGAACCTCTTGTCCTGCTCCGGCCGACACGCCGCCTGGTTGCGACGTGTCGGCCGCAAGAGCGACCTGTACCCAACGTGAGCGCTACTCGCGATCGAGTGCGACGCCTTCTCACCCCACTTAATTACGACGCAGGATCGCCCACAGGGTAAACGGAGCTTGTAATCACCCGTAGAACCCCGGACAGGCACTACCAGCGAGCCGACGCGACGGTGAGTGAAACACATCGGCTGCGCGTGGGAGACCGTCGTGGAGCCCACTTCTCAACTGTTATGGAGGCTCCATGGCCACGACCCTGCCCGCCACCGACGCGAAGCACGGGGTACAGACGGAGATCGCCACGGATGCGTGGCACTACGGCTTCGTTCCAGCTCGATACGAGCGCGCCAGCATCGGATGGATGCGTGCATACGCGGCAGTCTCGGAGGCTCACGCCACGTACATGCGGTCGATCGGCTACTACCGGTGGGCGGCGTACCAGGGACGGACGTCTTACTACTCGTCCCGGCCGCTGCCGTTCTCGGCAGGCGGGCAACGCTCGTTCGTGTTCCTCGAAGACGGAACGGTCGTCGAAGTGTCGTCCTGCGGCTCTCAGCCGTACCGGCGGGTCAGCGACGGGTCCGTCGTCGGGGGCTGACAGATCTGGGGCTTTACATCATTTCGGCGCGCTCCTGGGTGCACTCCTGGATGGCCCGGATAGCCTCACGGATCTGCGGGATCTCGCACAGCAGCATGTCGAGGTCGTCAAGAGCCTCGGAGAATGCGGTCAGTTCGGAATCGTCGCAGGCGTCGAGGAACTCGGGCAGCTTCTCGGCGACCTGGGACACCTCGGGCAGCTTGCGGCCCATCTCGTTGATCAGCCGCAGGGTGTCGGTGAACCGGATGAAGTCGTCGGTACGAGCGAGGGTTTCTGCCCAGGACTGTCCCCCATCGGGGGCCATCGAACCGGTCGGTTGTGCACCGAACGCCCCGAACGGATCGTCCACGTTGACGTCGATGCCGGTGTCGCGTTCGTGGTGGGGATCGGTGTTCGGCCAGTCGGTCGGATCATCGCCTTCCGACGCCGCAGGAACGTCCCCGTCCGCGCCCGAAGGGACCTGCGGGGCGGGAGCTGGGCCGCCGGCGTCCGGCGCTCCTGCGAAATCGGTGCTCGGGGCCGCCTCCGCGGCCGGCGGTGCGGGCGCACGGCCCGCAGCTTCCGCGATCACCGACTCGACAATTTCCTGCACGGCCTCGCTGTCCGGCTGCTCCCCGCTATCCGCGGCGGCGATGACGCGATTCTCGATCTGGGTGAGCATCGTGACGTCGTCGACACCGTTCTCCCGCGCGGCCCGCAGCGCCTTCTCCGCGACGTCCAGCTCAGTCGCATCCACACCGGTGCGGGAGGACACCTCGTGGAGGAACAGGGCGGTGCGGGCCATGCGGTAGATGTGCGCGCGCCCGTACGGCTTGCCAGTGCGGGGGTTGATCAGGCCGCCGTCCTTGAACTCGCCGAGGATCAGGTCCTGCGGGTTGTCGTAGCCGAGAGGCTCCCACGCTCGCCGGCGGAAGATTCGCTGCATCGCGTCCTCGAAGCGGACAGCTGCCTCAGCGACTTCGCGGACGAGTTCGCGAGCTTCTTCTTCGGTGCAGGGGCCGGCGTTCGGGTCGACAACGTCGTGGTCGTCGAGGGTGTCGATTGCGCTGCTCACGAGCGGTCTCCCTTGGTGATCCGATGGTTCCCGCGCACGGTAGCGAGGCGGTTATCCAGCGCTCTCTGTCGCTTGATCCTGATCGCTCGAACTATCCATTCCAGACCTGTCGCAACAGCACTCTTCAGCCGAATACACGCCCTAGAGATACATGTACTCCTAGGGTATTTTGCGCTAGTAGTAGACAATCCCTATCTAGCGGTGTAACTTCTCTATCGCGGCCGCCACATCGAGAGGATGAAACATGTCCCCCAAGCTCATTCAGCAGGACTCGGATCGCAAGGCATCGCTGACCGTCAGCCGGCAGAAGGCAGCAGAACTGCTTGGCACTTCGGATGCAAGCGTGCAGTTCCTCCTCGAATCGGGCTACCTTCCCGATCTCGACGTCAGCAGGCTGCTCACGATGGCGAACTACCCCCTGCTGTACACCGACGGCGACTACCCGGTCCTGCAGCAGGCCTTGGCGTCCGAAATTGAGCCGGAGCCCTATCTCAATCGCACCCAGATCGGTGAGAGCGTCAAGCACACCGACGCCGAATGCGTGCTCGCCAACCAGGGCGCATGGACCAATTTCCGTGACTCCGATGTCCTTGCCGCACGGTTCCTTCCGGTGACCCTTCGGAAGTTCACCGTCTCGGTGCTGCACGTCACGGGGATCCTCGGCTACAACGGCGACCGGACCGTCTATGACGCCACCCTCGCGGGCCGGGTACGCGAACTGGGAAAGCCGGAACTGAACTTCATCGACCCCAACCTCTCGCCCGCGGACCAGGAAATCGTCCGAACCCTGCTGACCTCACGCAGCACCTCGAACGTCCCCGGCCCGTGCGGGAAGCTCAAGACCCTCTGAACAGCGACGCATGACGACCTGTGGCCCCGAGGGAAACCTCGGGGCCACAGGGGATTTCTGCGTCAGGCGACGGTGTACCGGGCCGCCCGGATAGGCGGCGGAGTGTCCCCGTACGACCGGGACAGCATCTCGTGCCGCCACGACGTATCCGCCGGAATGTAGACACCGTTCGCGCGGGACAGGTGCGCCGGGATTCCGAGAGTGTCCGCGAGTCGGGCCCGCTCGGGAAACGGGATGGTGCCGTCCTTCCCGCGGCGGGCCTTCGGGATGGTGATCCGCATCCCGCCGTCCTTGTCTCGCAGCACCGAGTAGTGCGTGCGCGTGCGGGCGAACAGCGCGGCTCGGATCCGGTACTGCACGTCGGCGACGTCGTTGAGGTCGGTGGGGCGGTCGGAGTTGGCGCCGCCCTTGCCTTCCCGTTCGAACGTCGTCGGCCATGCGACCGCTCGGCCCTCGGTGTCCTTCGGCGGCTTCACCGACGGGGTATTGATCGGCTCGCCCCGACGCTGCTTCTCGAACAAGCCCTCCTTGTGGGTGTCCTGCCGCTGGGCGCGCAGGTTCTGGATGCGCGAGTAGTTCATCCGCTCGAGCGGTGCGCGGGGCGCGTCGTAGGCGGTGTCCGACGTGCGGTCGCGACGCACCTCCGCCATCGACACCCCGGGCCGAAGCGCGGTGTCACCCGTCGGCGCGGCACCGTACGCGTCGCCGAGGCTGTGCAGCGCATTCCCGATGTGCTCGCAGCGGCCACCGCTGCTGAACTTCCCACAGGTGCAGCGCATCCCGTTGCCACCGGCCTGCGGGAACGGGGACACGACGTCGACACCGGACTCATCTCGCCAGACGGTGGCCTGCCCGGAGACGGTCGCCTCGGGGTACCGGAAGCTGACCGACGGCGCGGCCGCGCGGCCGGCGGCGACCTGGTCGCGGACATCGCGCGGCGGCGGGACGTTCGCGATGCCACCGCCGGGGAGCTTGAACTGCCGCTGCGACATCAGGTGGACCCGCTGCATCGGCGGTGCCGGCGGTTCCAGGCCGGCTTCCCGTGCCGCGCGGGCCTGGGCGCGCCAGTGCGTTTGCTGCGCGCGATCGGCCATGCTGTTGTCGGCGGCCGCCGAGCCGGGAACCGGGCACGCATGTGAGGACGTCATCGACGCCCACCGCCCGCAGGTCGGGCACTTGCGTTGTTCCTGCGCGGCCTGGGCGTCGGCAGCGTTCTCCCAGTGGTAGGCGTCGTTGGTCTTGCCGTTGCCGCGGCGCATGACGGTGTTGGAGATCGCGCGCCCGACCTCGTCGGAAGCGAGGATCTGCGCGGCCTCTTCCTTCGACACGCGGTACGGGTACGTCTTGCCGGGCGAAACCTGCCCGTCCTTGCGGGTCCGCGGCGCGGTCGTGACCATCATCAGACCGGATTCCTCGTTGTACGCGACCTCCTGCACCCACGACGACACCCCACCGGTGCGGGCCGCCATCTGCTGCTGCAGCTCGGCGTCGCTGTTGGCGACGGCTTTCAGCCGCGCGTTCGCCTCGGCGACCGTAGTGATCGGTCGCCCGCCCGCGAAGCTGTCACGGTCCTGCTCAAGGAGCCGGCGCGCTTCATCACCGCGGACCTCGACGCCGTCGCGGCGCAGATAGACCGGCTCCTGCCCCGAGTCGAGAACCTGCTGCACCGATGCGGCCTTGAGGGCGTTGGTCGCGGCGTGGTGCTCGGCCTGCAGTTCTTTCCGGCGGGCGGCGAGGTCACCGTTCGGGCAGGCGGGCTGCTCGTGACCGAACTGGCCGCACTGCTCGCACCGCACATTCGGGTTGGCGGACTGCGCGTACACACGACGGTGCTCGGGTCGGATCGTCGGGCGGCTCGGCTGTTTCGCCAGGTGCGCGAGGCGCCGCTCTTCCATTTCTGCCAGGGCATCCCGGGCTCGCTTGGATTGGCCGATGTCAGCCTGTCCCTGCGCGGACAGGCCTGCGACCGCGAGATCGTCGCGCCACGAATCCTTCAACGAGATACCGACGCTGCCGCGGCCGGTTCCCTGGCGCGCCATGATCGAATCCCACTCGGCCTGCACTTCGCCGATGCTGCGGCCGGTGTGCCGAGCGTTGATCTCGAAGTACGTGGCCTTCGCGGACTGGATGCGCGGCACCATGGTTCCGAGGTACTGGATTGCCTGCAGCTGGTTGCCGGCGTTTTTCTGTGCGTCCGTCAGCGGTGTCTTGTTGCCGAAGCGGTCGGTGTACATCCCGGTCTTGAGGCGGTCGAGTTCGGTGTCGAGGCGAGTGATCACTCCGGGTTGATCCCAGCTCTGCCGGTACTTCTCCCGATCCGAGATCGACGGATCGTTCTCGATCTGCTGGCGCAGGCCTTCGACGAACGCGATCTGCTGTTCGGTGGTCATCGGTGGGGCGCCGTCGAAGTGATGTTGCCGCTCGTGAATGGCGGACTGCAATTCACGATCGTGCAGGGAGCCCAGCCCCTGTGCCTTGCACATTTCCTTCGCGAGGCGGATTGCGGTCGACCTCGCTTTGTTCTCTCTGCAAACCATGTTGCTACCGGCGGCGGCATCTTGGCCGCGCCGACTCCTTCCTCGCTCGGGGTGTGTGGCAGATCCGATTGCTGTTCATCCTGGCGGCATGCACCGACAGCACCGGCGTCGTCGAGGTCGAATTACCGCGTCTAGCAGCGACAATGGCCTCGACGGACAGCGGTCAGCTCAGGTTGATGCCCCGGAAGATCGGGTCGGGCTGTTCGGCCTGCAACACCGACATCGTCAGCCAGCCGGCCTTCTCCAGGGACTCCAGATAGGCGGCGCTGTCGCCGATGTCGAGGACCACCAGGTTCGGGTCGCCCGGCACCACCACGCCGTCGCGGGTCATCTCCGACAGCGGGAGCGGGGTGTTCGAGTAGGGGTCGTAGTCACCGGTGTTGAGGACCAGCGACACCCGCGCGGACCACACACCCGTCATTCGGGTGTGCAGGTTGTCTTCCTCGTCGACGAACGGGATTTCCTCGAGGACACCGACCGGGTAGGGGCCGTCGGGGTCCGCGGCCTTGGTCAGCTGCTGCTGTTCCTCGTCGTCGAGGTGGTCCCATGCGCCGTCGCGCTGGGCGAGGTCGTTGATCTGCTGCTGCAGGGCCAGACGGAGTCGGTCGGCGTGGGCGTGCCGGAGGCTGGCCAGGGCCAGCCATGCCTCGTCGATCGCGGTGTCGTCGATCGACGATTCGAGATCGCGCAGGGCGGCGAGTTTCTCGGCGTAGTCACCGCCGATGATGACCGCTATCGCATCTTCCGGGGTGTCGGCGTAGACGCGGCGTTTGTCGGGCAGGGACACGTCGTAGATGTAGGGGCGGCGGTGGCCGATCAACGGCAGGACTCTGCCGTGGGCGGCGCCGATCTCGGTGTGTTCGCCGTCGGTGACGACGATCGGGGGTGCGATCTGGGCGGGGTCGAGGCGGGTGGCGTCTTCGATGCTGATCGGGTGACGCACGGTCGGTTCGGTCACGGAGGGCCTCACATTCTGCGGGAAGCATTCAGGTGCTCGGCATCATGCGCGGCAGCTTCTCCAGCCCGGCGACCTGCCTGCAGGCTGCGGCGACTACCAATTTCGCTTGCGGGATGTATCCCTAAGATTGTCGGGTGTGGACTAACTCTGACGTCAAGGCTGACTGCATCGAGCGCTATGAGGCGTTGCCGAGTGCTCTACAGCACCGCGAAGCGCTTGCGCTCATCGATCCGGAACCTACCGAGTGGATCACGGTTCTCCGGAGGCAAGGAGGCGGGACGAACTACAGCAGTCTGACATCACTGCTCGTTGAGAGCGAACACCAGGACAAGATCCTGGAAACTACAGACTGGTCGATCAACGACTTGGGCGAAGCAACCTACAGCGGTGAACGCGACCCGGCCTTCCACGACGGCCTGCTCAGCAACCCTGACGGCTACGACCTGCATTTCTTCGCGCACTCGTTGGAGTTGCCAGCAGGCACTAGGCAGCCATTGATCGAGTTCACGCCGTCCTTCCGATGGTGGCTTGGACTTGTTACTCGCCCGGACGAGAGCATGTACCGCACCAACAACGCTGGGCGCGATGAGGAGGTTGTCAAGATCCGTCGGATGGCCGAAGGCGAGTACGAAGTTTCGGTCAGCGCTCGTCACCTTCGAAGGTATCTTGCTGCGCGAGGAATGGTCCTCGTTGTGCAGCACTCGCACTGCAGCACGGTTGACACACCAGACAACGGTCGAATCGAGCTTGAGGTCAAGACGAAGGTTGCGTCGTTCAGCTACATCGCGTGGCGCGCTACCGGCCTCGGTGGATATAACGCGACGCTTACGGGAAAGCACCTCGTACTCCCCTTCGCGGCGGCCGGCGAGCATCCGGACGACCCCATTCGCCCGGAGAAATATCAAGAGTTCATCGTGGGCGTCGATTCGTCTACAGGCGAGGAGATCCGCCTGAGCTGTCGACAGGAGGACAGCAGTTACCTCACTCCGGTGTTCTTCGACTCGGACGTCCTCACCCGGTATCGAGACAATCCCGCTCGCTATCTCCTGCAGAGAACCGACGTGCAGTGCCACGGTCGGTGGATGATGGACATCGACATCAACGATGAGGGTTTAGTCCAGGTATGGCTCGGTGACCTGGGGAGCCTCCCCGAGAGCGAACGCGAGTACTGGCTCCCCTACAACGTTCATCCACGCGGTGGCGTCACGATTACTCGTGCGCTCCGCGACCTCGCTGGTAGGTGGGTTGAAGACGAGCGCCCCGACCCGGATCGTCTCAGACGAGCCCGTGCAGATTTCATCGTGGCGTTCAAGGATCGTTTCGGGGACCTGCCATACAAGCAACTTGGGGCAGAAGATGCGCGTAACTTCACCAGCTTGGCGTTGTGCACTAATTCGACTGAGGGCCAACGTAACCAAGGCATTATCGCGCTCGCGATCGGCCTCGTTGAGGCGCTGGATGTGAAGGTTCTTCGGAAGGTTGCGGGCACGGATGATCAATCTCTCAACTGCCTGCAGAAGATTGTCGAGGATTCGAACGGCAATGCGAGCGATCTGGTGGGTCCCCTTCGTCTTCTTCAGGGACTCCGCTCAACTGGAGCCGCCCACATGAAGGGCTCGAACTTCGAGGCCACCTTGGTCCGGGCTGGACTGGATTCAATATCGCCCGACAAGCAGTTCGAGCAGATCGTGGAGCGGGTGACAGACGCACTTCACGGGCTTACCGAGTTATTCCGAAGCCCGACAAGCGACCCGAAGGACGCGACGACCAAGGATTAGCTTCACCATGTCTGAGCCGTCCCCGCCGCAGCAAAGTACCTCTCTGCTACCTGTGCGCCCCCTGCTCGAGTGCGGTGGCGATGGCGTCGGAGACGAGTCCTGCGAATGCGTTCGGGGTGACGTGGTCGACGACCGTGGTGTCCTCGGGGATGACGGAGGCTCGCTCGCGGTCACCGGTCAGCGCCCACACGACCTGGACGTCGTGGCGGCGTAGGTAGCGCACCCGCTCACCAATCGCCGAGGCTTCGTGGCTGGGGAGTTCACCGTCGGTAAGAACGACGAGGACTCGGGCCCCGAAGGCAGTCGTGAGGTCGGCGCCGGCGGTGACGGCGGACATCGCCTCGGCGCACCCAGTCGAGGAGGATCCTCCAGGGACGACGGGTACTCGGTTCGCGCGGGCGCGAGGTCCGAGCAATGCGGTGACGGTACCGCCGAAGCCAGTGGCGGCGGCGGTACCGCCGAGCTCTGCCGCGGCCTCCGCGAGCGACCAGATCACCGTGCCGGCCGCCGGGAGCCAGCGGTCCATCGAGCCGGAGACGTCGACGACGACACCGACATGCAGGGGCGGCTTCTCGGCGACCTTGCGCCGGTTGCGGCGCCAGGGTGTCGCAGTGACGACCTGCCCGTTGGCGCGTTGCGCTGCGCGTTGGACGAGTCCGCTCGTGCGAGCCTTCCCCGCCGGGTAGGCCACCTGTTCGGTGACCTGCCGGGGCGCTTCGTACTGGGCGCGTTTGAGGCGGCGCACGATCGCCGCGCGCTCGGCGACCTCCGTGTCGGTGGGCGGCCGGTGCCGAATGCGGGTGAGGGCCTTCGCATCGAACACCGATCGGGCTGCGGCCGCGGCAAGGTCGCGTTGGGCGTCGTTGGCCCGCTTCTCAGGTGTGGGTTGCGGACCGAGCGCCTGGTGGAGTTCGAGTTCTGCCTCGGCGGAGGTCTCCGCGGCGAGGTCGCGCAGCAGGTCCATCCAGCCCGAACCGATCCCCGTGCTGGGGTCGAGTCGGTCGCTGGCATCACCGGCGCCTGCCCCGAGGCTGGCTTCCTGGTCGCTCGGGTCGGCTCCAGGCTCACCGCTGCCACCGTCGTTGTCGTTGTCGACTGCAGCGCCGGAAGGGTCGTCGCAAGGCTCGGTGTCGTTGCTGCCGACCGGCTGCCCTGTCTCCTCCCCCGGCCCGGAGCCTGCTCCTCTTCCGCCGCCGGGATCGGTCTCCGGAATTAGCCGGCACCACTGCTCGGACAACGCCAGCAACTGCTCCTCGTCACTGTCGCGCAGGGTGAGGACCTGGCGCCAGATCTGCGTGCACTCGGCGACGACGTCGGTGCCGAACGCATCCTCCACGACCGGACGAATCCGCTCCCCCACCCACCGTGGAAGCACCCCGGCGTCGACCTGGGGAAGCACCCGCTCGAGCAGCAGACGTGGCGACCCCACGAGAGGCATCGTCACGGGGGCGGCCGACCGGAGGAACAACCGTGACCTCGGGCTGCGGATGATCAGTCTGCGGTGCGCACGCGCGACGTCGAGCGCCCACGCGACCTCGAGTACCCCGTCCGGGACGGTATCGCTTACACGGCCGTGCCACCGCGAATGCGCTGCACGCGAAGCTCCGTCGAGGACGAGACCAGCGAGGATCGGGTGGGAGAGGCGATCGATGAGCGTCCTCGTCGTCGGAACGCGTCCGCGATCGTCGACAGACAGCTCTGCAGCGTGCGGGTCGATGCGAATCTGCCCGGACGCCGGATCGACGTCGACGCCGCCCGATGTCGCGTCGATAGTGACGGTGACGTCGCCGCGGCCTGCGATCTGCCGTGCCCATTCGGTGGCCGACCATCCGGTCAGCTCCCAACTCTGCGACCCCACGATTGATTCCCTTCTCGATACGCCCTGTCAGGCGCGGATGTGTGCTGGTCAGGACTGGGCGATGAGTTCGCCGAGTTCACCCGCTCCCCAGTTGAGGTGCTTTTCCAGCTCTTGGGCGACTCGGCCGCGCAGGAGCGTCTCCGGGCACGCCGACACCAACGACCGTGCCGCGAAACCGATGCCGAGTCGCGGTCCGCTGTCGCGGGCCTTGAGCAGAGCACGCAGCGACGGAACCCACACCGGCTCGTGCCCCTTCGCTCGTGCGACGTCGTTCGCTGTCATCAAGGCGCGGGCGGCATCGACGAATGCCTTCGGTACCCCGAGGTTCTCCGCGGTCGACAGGTCCGTGGGAACGGTGACGGTGAACGCGATCCGGTCGTGCAGCGCTTCGGGGATCCCGAACCCGGAGCCGGGGTTGTACGCGATCAGCACCGCGAAGCCGTCGGCGGCGCCGACCCGACCGACATGGGGGTTGGAGATGTCGATGTAGGTGCGGCGGTGATCGCACACGGACAGGAACACTGATTGCACTTCCTGCGGCGCGCGCGGCAGCTCGTCGGCCAGGAACGGACGTCCTTCCCGCATGGCCTGCAGCAGGGGCCCGTCGACCCAGGCAAACCCCGACGGTGCAGTCGGATCGGGGTTATAGCGGCCGACGATGTCTTCGACGGTTGTCTCGCCGTGGAACGTCAACTGCAGCAGGTCCGGCGCTGCGACCTGCGCGAGCGTGGTCTTGCCTGAGCCGGGTTCGCCGGCCAGACCGACCGTCCATCCCTGGTTGATGGCGGCGCGCACGACGGTGACGTCGACGATGCCGCCGACCATTCGGGGAAGGTACCGGTCCCCGGACGGGGTGCTGTACGTCTGGTCGGGGTCGGAGGCGATCGCCGGTTCCAGGTCGGCGCCTGCGGGGTCGCTGTCCCAGTCCACCGCGGGGGCGCCGCTACCGGCGGCCAGGGCGGCACTGGCGAACTGTTCAATCTGCTCGTCGGGGTCGTCCACCTTGAAGTACTCGACCATGAAGGCGTTCGGGACCCGGTCGTCGGTGACGGTGTCGGCGAGTTCGATCACGCGCATCGGCAGCGAATCTGGGTCGCCGATTCGGTCGCGGGTGTCTTCGACGTTCGACCCCAGCTGCAGGATCCCGTCGAGCAGCGAGTCATATCCAGTGGGTGTGGACTCCCAGGCAGACGCGCCGATCGTGCCGTGGCAGCGTCGGGGCGTCCCGTCACGCAGCAGCACCAGGTCTATCGCTGCACTTGACGAGTTCCCTGACCCTGCAGGGAATCCGACGTATCCGTAGGCGAGCACGAGGTGGTGATCCTTTCGAAGGGTGGTGGAGCGGTCGAACGGTAGACGAGCGATGGTCCACCCCGGCTGTCTTGACATCGCGATCATCGACAGCCGAGGTGGCCGCTGATCACGCGGCGAGCTGGGTGGATCCGAGTGGCGGGCGCTGCAGGCGGATCACCCGCGACGCGATGTCGAGGACGTCGGCGGTGTGCGAGACGACGATCATCGGCATTTCCAGGGCGCGCAGCATCGTCAGCATGTCCCGCCGGAATGCTTCGTCCTGCGAGGCGGTAATTTCGTCGGCGAACAGCATGCCGGGCTTGCCACCGCCGGCGAGCTGGCGGGAGAACCCGATGAATGCGCACACCGCGGCGCGGGCCTTCTCGCCGCCGGAGAGCTGCCGGGTGGCGCGGGTTGTCCCGTCGGGCAACACCACCTGCGGTACGAACGTCTCGTCGATCACGAACCCCACATGTTCTCCGCCCAGTCGGGTCAGGATGTCGGTCGCTGCTGCGGAGATCGTGGCGCAGTACTCGGCGAGCAGATCTCGACGCAGGGCGATTCCGATGTCACGGGCGATGCGGGCGATCTCCGCCTTTTCGGCGGCCTCTCTCTTGAGCTCCCATCGGGTGGCGGCGTCGTCGGCGATGCCGTCGAGTTGCATCGCTGTGGCGCGCGCGGCCTGGGCGTGCGCTGCGGCGTCCGCGGCGCGTGCCTGTGCAGCGTCGAGGGCGGCGCGTGCGTTTGCTTCGCGGGACTCGGCGGCCGCGACGTCGGTGGGGCTCGGTGCGTCCACCACCGCGGCGCGTGCCACCTCGACGCGCTCGCCGGCAGCAGCCGCCCGGGTGAGGGCGTCGGCCAACGCATTCCATGCCGTCGTGACCGTGCGTGCAGTGGCGAGCTGTGCGGTCAGTTGCTCGTGCACGGTGAGCGCTGCCCGGTGGATCTCGTCCCGCCCGGCTGGTGCCGGTGCGTTCTGGTGAGTGGCGACCAGCTCGGCCAGCGCCCCGGCGGCCTGGTCGGCGTGCCGGGTCGCGGCGCTGGCCGCGGCCTCCGCGTGCTCGGCGACGCGCGCGAGGCTGTCGACGTTCGCGAGAGCGTCGTGGGCCTTGCGCAGCCGGGTCTCGGTGTCGAGCAGGGCCCGGTCCAGCGCGGTTGCCCTCTGGTGGGCGGCCGTCGCCTCCGCACGTGCCTGGTCCAGGATCGTGCGCTGCTCGTCGATCAGGGCGGCGACGTCGCCGACGTCCTGTCTGCAGGTCGGGCATGCGGCGGCGTCCATCGCGCGGGAGAGCGTCGCGATGGCCTCGTCGCGTTGGGCGACGGCGGCGTCGGCGACGTGCGCTGCCCGCAGGGCCTCCTGGTGTGCACTTCGCGCGGCCTCCACCTCGGCCTGCCCGGCGGTCACCGCGGCGGCCAACGCATCCGGGTCGACGGCCGCGTGTGCGGCGCGGGCCTGCTCGGCGGCGGTCCGGGCACTGCTCTCCTGCCCGGTGGCGGACTTGAGTTCCGTGCCGCGGCGGGTCAGTTCGCCGAGCGCGTGTTCGAGATCGGTGCACGCCTGGCGGGCGACGGCGCCCCGCGGTTCGTGATCCCCGCTGGTTGCCTCACCGAGATCGTGGAGACGTTGGCGGGCCGCGTCGACAGCCTGCCCGGCGTCCGCTGCAAGTGCCTGGGCGCCGACTACGGCTTCGCGGGAATCGCGGGCGAGGCGTTCGGCGCGCTGCAGTTCCTTCGCCTGCTGGTTGGCGGCATCCCAGATGGTCCGGGCTTCGGCAGCGTCAGCCGCGGCTCGGTTGCATTCCTGCTGCAGGCGATCACTTTCGGCCCCGGCTTCCTCGGCGTCGTCGGCGGTTCGCTTCACCTCGGCCGGGTCACCGGGCAGTGCCTCGGCCCGGACCGCGGCGTCCTTGCACTCTTCACGCAGTCCCTGGATACGCTTGGTCAGGTCGTCGAGGCCGGTCAGCTCTTCGAACGTTTCCTGCACCTTCGCAGGGGTGCCCGTCATCAGTTCGGTCAGTTGCCCCTGCGCCATGTAGAACGCGCCGCGGAACGTCTTCGCGGTCAGCCCGGTCAGCTCGGTGATGATCCGGGTCAACGACGCCGGCGTGACGTTCGACTGCTTGACGCCGTTGATCCACAGTTTCGCCGACGCGGATTCGACACCGGCCTCGGAGCGGGTGATCCGGCGTACGGCGACGACCTCGTCGCTGCCGATGAGAACGGTGGCGGTGACCTGGGCGGGTTCGGTGGATCCCTCGCGGCGCAGTGCAGCTGCCGATCCGGCTGACCCGGTGTCTCCCCACAGGCACCACGGCAACGCGTCGAGGATGCCCGACTTGCCGACCCCCGAGGGGCCGTACAGAGCGGTCGTGCCGTCCGGGTCCACATCGAGTGTCATGTGCTCGACGGAGCGGATGTTGGTGATCTCCAGCGACTTCAACCGCAGCATGATCCCGGTCCCTTTCGTGATGGTGCCTGTCGATGCCTGTGACGCTACGAACGGCTCGGGGTGGGTGTTTCAGTCGTGACACCGACATCGAGTATGTCTCGCCGACCTGCGGAAATGCCCGTACGATCGGAGGGGCGTGGCCGGAGGAAGGTGGTGGGCAGTGTCGGTGGACAGCGGTCTGATGCTCGACCTCGAGGGAGTGCCCGACCGCGGCGAGCAGCTGGCTCTACTCGGTGATCGTCGCCCGGTGCGGGTGCCGGCCGACCTGTGGCGGCAGTGGTTGTCCGATCCGGTGGTCGTCGCTCGGTTCGAAGCCAAGCGCTACCGCCGCAGTCCCCAAACCTGCTGGCCGTTCATCGGTGCCATCAGCTCCACCGGCCACGGTTCGTTCCGAGCCGGCAACATCGGACTCGAACGCCGCGGGACCGTCCCGGCTCATCTGTTCGCCTATCAACTCGAATACGACGTGATCCCCAGGCTCGGTTGGGCCGCCACCGACGACGTCACCGTCTGTCATCAATGTGACTACGCGGCCTGCACCAATCCCCGGCACATGCGGCTCGGTACGAACGGCACCAACCGCATCGAGTACCTGCGTCGGCGCCGCAATTTCAATTCGCCTCTCGCCGATGTGCGCGGCTCGGCCGGGCGCAGTCGTGCGATCGCCGAAGCGGTACGGGCAGGGCTGCGCAACGGCGACAGCGCGGCCCGAATCGAGGCACGAATCCGGGCCGCAGAGGACGCCGGCACGCCCCTGGCACTGTGGTAACCGTCGACGGAGTCCACGGAACATGGAAGCGAGCAGGCGGTCCTGCACGTCACTTGCTCCAGAGAACAAACATGCGCCCGAGCGCTGGTGGGCGGCACACCTCGCAACCGTCCACCACCGACTCTGCCGGACTGCGTCGGCGTGGACACCTCCGAGCAGGTCTGAGGATCGGTTCCGAGGCACAGTCCGGCTGGATACAGACGCCGATCTCACCCTCGGTTTGCCCAGCGCGGCGAGCCTGCGAGGCACAGCGGATGACTACGATCCGGTCCTTGCCGATCAGAGACCTGGTCGAGGTCGTCTCTCATCAGGACCGACTCATGCGACGCCAGATTCTGGCACCCAGGACGGCAGCGACCGCGAAGGCCAGCACGGACACTGACACGAGCACGGTCGTCAACGAGTCGCCCCACGACTCTGGGGACATCGGCGCCGCCACAGCCGATTGCGTCTCACCCGCTGCTGCGACAGGTACATCGACGACCGCGGCACCGTTGTGGACGACTCCTGAAAACGGCGTCCAGTCCACATCTGTGTCACTGCTCGACCAGTCCGAGGGCATGATCACGATCTCACCGTCGGGGCCGGTCCCGATAGCCAGACCGTTGAATCCTGCGATCGGTCTTCCGTGTGCATCGGTCGAAGGCAGGACCGTTCCGTCAGGAAGCACGAACACGGGTAGGCCGTGGTCCGTCAACGGATCGTCGACTGTGGGCGACATGGTTGCTCCTCTGTGGTGGTCGGATGTCGATTGTGCGCATCGGCATGTCTTGGTGGTGGGAGGGTAGGGGTTTGATTCTCCGAGTGTCAGGCCGTGCAGGGTGCGCCGAGTGCGGCGCGGGCCTGGGTAAGGGCGGCTTCGCGGAGAGACTCGGGGGCGTCGCGCAGGGTCTTGCCGACGTTTCCGTGATCGGTGCGGTGGTCGAGCGCGACTTGCAGGTCGACGACGCGCTCGGTGATCGAGATTTGTTCGTGGGTGGGCTGCGCGAGTGAGATTCCGCTGAGCGGGTTTTCGAAGGTGGTGGACCAGTACGCTGCGTCGCGTGCTGCATTCGCCCATTCCCCGGCGAGTTCGTAGATGCCTTGCCGCTGCTGCGGTGTGGCGCCGACGATGCGCTGACGCAGGATCCATCCGCCCTCGCCGGTGAGAGCTTCCGACTCGGCGTCGATCCAGCGCTGTGCAGCGAGGCGATCGCGCACCAGGTCGTTGATCTGCGTGACCGTCATGGTGGTGGCGTCGATCGGGTCGAAGTCACGCTGTGGGCGCTGCCAGATCTCGCGCAGTGTCACGTGGGGTGCGCCGGCGTCGGGAAGGTCGACTTGGAGCCATCCTCGGGGCGACTCGTCGTCGGAGAATCCGCGGCGGACCGTCGAGCCGGTGTACCAGACCTGACCACGCCCATCGGGGTCTCCGAATCCGTTGACGGGGCCGGGCGTGTGGAAGTCCGACAGGAGGGTGAGGTCGAACCCTCGGGTTACCCACTCGGTCGGGACGAGGCGGTCGGCGCCGTGCCGTTCGGCGGCCTTGTAGAGGCGTTCGTCCCCGACGAAGATGCCGTGCGAGCACAAGATGTTGATGCCGTGGTCGAGAGGCTCCGGTTCGATGTGGATGCCCTGGTTGCGGAGATCCGGGTCGAGACCGTAGTGGCTTACGACGTGCAAGTAGATGGCCTGATCGGGGTCGGGTTGGTGGATCTCGTAGAGGCCGGGGTACGGGCCGACGCTGTCTTCCGGCGCGCGGCGGCTGTCGGGATAGACGGTGAAGGCGTTCATCGTGGGTCGGTCGAACATGGCAACGGCGGAAAGGTCTGCACCCGAGCCTGCGCAGTGGTTGCCGCTGTTCTTCCCGTTCCAGAGTCCCGCGTCAAAGATGAGGTCGTCGAGTCGCTGGACTGATTCGACGTCGCGCGGCAGTGGGCGGGACCAGTGAGTGACGTCTCCTCCGTGCCACAGACCTCGGCAGCCGGCGTCGATGATCTGAGTGACGGCCTGGCTGTATGCGAGTTGGCCGTCGACGACGCGGAGATTCCAGCCGGTGGGGCGGTGCATCCGCATGCCGCGGGTGCTGTAGCCGGCGTGCGTGCATCCGATGGTGGCGAATCGGTAGGTCATGGTCCAACGGTGACATTTCGCTTCTCCGTGTGTTGCAACGCAACTCGGGGCCACCGAAACAGCAGCGCATCCCACCACTTCGCTCGCAGTGCGCTAGAGTGATCACCATCGGATCTGCCACACAACTTGCATAGGACACACCATGAGCACAGCTGTGCTCGGCGACCCTATTGGTGTCGCCGATTCTGCTGACCGTCTTTGCGACGCCATCCTCGACGTGTTCGAGTCTGACGAAACGTCGGATCGTCAACGCGCCGTTGCTGTTTGCGCTACCTGCCCCCTCGTGCAAGCATGCCGCACCCGGACCCGAGTCGAAATCCTCGACGGCATCGGCCCGTGCGCAGTCGTCCGCGCCGGGGTGGCATGGGACTACGACGGATACCCAGACGCCGACATCCACGCCGACGACACCGCCCTCAAATGGATCCCCGACACCGCCAAGCGACCGGAGGCCACTGACGACAACAGATCTGACCTGGACAGGCCAGACGAGAATGTTGTCGAGCTCGCCTTCCACGACCCCGGGATGCTCCGCGAGCACGAATTCAGCGCCGCCGAAAGTGAAGCGATCGTCCTGCGGGGTGCCAAGCAGGGCAAGTCGATGAACTTCCTCGGCAAGATCCTCCGAATGCACTACCGCAACGTCCACAAATTGGCGCTCAACCTCGGGGTCCGCGACGCATTCGAAACGAAGCCACCGCGCAAGAAGGCGCTCGATGAGGTTGTCGTCGAACTCGAAACCCTGGACGTCGAGCACGACATTGAGACCGAGTCCCAGGATCGCGCCGTGGACAACGGTCAGCTGTCCTTCGACGACCTGATCGTCCCCGACACCGCCGAGCCGAGCATCCCGGCCGACGCTGTTACCGCAGCTGCCTTCTCTCGTACACCTCGGGCGTTGCTACGCCGACTCACCGGCCGCATCCCCCGTCGATTCCGTGCCGGCAAGGTCGACATCGCACGAATCGTGCAGCAGAGGACGCCGTCGCTGCGCGCGGATTCGCCGGCAGGCGCGCACGGGCTCTATTCGGGTTCGTCGGCCCCTCCCATCACCAGCCGGTTACGGAGGTCGAACAGGACCGGCTCTCCGTTCTCCTCTCCCGGCGCGTCCGCGAGAGTGCACTCCCGGTCGATGCGCGCACCTAGTGCGGCTGCGCACCCTGGTCGAACGCGACTGTGCACGGTGAGGTTGTTCACGAGACCCCGTGACGCCACTGGTATCGATCCTCCACGCACACAACTGGATCCAGTCAGCACATCTGTTCATGTGGCGATCCCTCTTCATGGCCGCAGCCCCAGAGCTGAGCACGCTGACCGTGCCGTGCCATCTGTCACGAGACCCCGCGTGTCCGAGGCCATCGCCCCACACTGCTTCTGAGCGACCCCAGCTTCTTTCGCTCTGCAGCAACCACCTCCCCGTTCGATGAGCACGATTCGAGCGGGGTACTCGTCGTGCTCATCCACCGACAGGCCGACCGGCGCCAGCTCCGGCATCTCGTCCTGCGGGCGGCCCGGCTCACACTGGATGCGGCACCTGCGGCCTTGTCGACCTCACGCCGACCGAGGTCCCCTCGCCCACCCCGGCAGGCATCAAGTCGACACGTCTGCCCTATTGATGCACAACGAAATACGCTGGCGCACCCCACAGTGACTGTGGATACACCGGCGTATCGGCGTGGCCGAACGAGTCAGCCTGCTTCGGGCACCGTCCAGTCCCGCTCCGGACCGAGGATGGCCACCACCGGAGCCAACAAAGCGGAGCGCACCCCATGGCCCGCAACCAGTGCCTCGTTTTCGTAGAGGATCGCCGCGGACGCGCTCACCGCCGCTGCCTCCGCGCCGTAGGGAAAAACCCCAGGCAGCCGGGCATCTCGACACACGGCCTCATGCGCCAGAAATGCACGCGGACGCGACTCCCGATAGAAACCCATTGCAACGCCTCGACTTTCGATCACCTCCGTGAGCTCGTCCAATGCGTTGCTCTGGGCATCGGACGCTGCTGCTGCGGTCTCTGCGAACAGCCGAGACTGGTCGGGATCGAGAACCGACAGCCGCGCACGCATCGCCTGGATGCGGGCTGCCTTCGTCGCGAGCCCTTGATCTGCTGCATCCATCGTTGCGGTCATAGGTCAGTTTCCCTGCCCGTGCATGGCCAGACCCTCGTCGAAGAGGACGGCGGCCTGCTTCAACTCGTTGACCAACGCGGCCTTGCCCTCACTCTCGGGCAGCGCCTCCAGCAACTGGAGGTTCTCCTGTGCCGCGTTCCGCGCCTTCTCGAACTCCTCGGAGGTCTTCGGTCCCGACCGCGTCGACTTCATGGCCGCGCTGTTCTCGGTGATCCGAGCATTGAGCGCCTTGATCGCCTCCTTGATGTGGTCGTTGTTGGTGGCGGCCGTGACCACGGCGGCCTCACTCTCGGTGAGGACCACAATGCTGTCGCGCTGGGGCATACTCGTCTCCTGTCGTTGGGGTCACCGGTAGGGAACGATCCGGTGTGCTCGGTGCGAGACGCTACGTCGCTGGTTATCCAGTCGGCGGCGTCGCAGAACGAGAACGGGCCGGTGGCAAGCAATTCGCTCGTCACCGGCCCGCGTATCTCACAGCTTGCCCCAGCGCTTTCCGTCCCAGAATCGATCGAAGTCGTGGTCGGGCTTCCTCAGGAATGCCTTGACCTCGGGCGAGTCAGGGAGACCGCGAAGTGCGGCGAAGCCGCCGGAGGAGAGGACGGATTCGCCGGGTCGAAGCACGGGCGTTTCGCGCCGTGTCGCACGTCGGAGCTTCGCTGCAACCTCGTACTCGTCGATCAGCGACTCGACGGCAGTGCTCTCGGGTTCGTAGGCAGCGTTCTCAGGGTGCAGGCTCTGGTAGTCGGCGACCCACCGGTTCCAGGCCTGGCGGTGTTCCTTCGCGGCCGTAGTCCAGAACACCATCACGGTGCCGCCGCGGCCGTCGTGCTCGACGCTGGCGACCTTCTTGCCGTTGCGCCGCAGACTCGCGACGTACGCGAAACCGTCGGAGGTCTGGTGGCCCTTGTAGGACGCGATTGACCAGTCGAGGTCGGGGATGGGCAGTTCCGTCGCGGGCAGAGTCGCAGGTGTCATGAGCGGTCCTTTCGGGAGGTTGTTAGTTCGTCCCGAACGTTATGGACCTGCGATGGCGGGTGTTTCAGAGTTTGTGCGGCCCGTCAGGCCGCAGTGTCGAGCAGTGTGGATACCGGCTTCAGTGCCCTGTTGACGAGATCGCACAGTGTCGCGATCACGTGGTTGATCTGGGCGGCAGGGTCGTACAGGTGGTGCGCGGAGAACATGTCGGTATCGCGGGTGACGTTCGGGAGTGCGAGTCGGAGGGTGTCGATGTTCGGGAGGTCGAGGTACACGACGCCGCTGAGGGATTGCTCATTCGGTTCGGGTCCGACGAGGTCCACGGTGACCTCGACGGCAGCGCCGGCGACCGCACCGTGCAGGGCGAGGGCAGGCTCGGTCGAGGTCAGCGTCTGCCAGTCTACGGCCAGGTATTCGGCGAGAATGCCGTATGCGCTGTCGAGGTAGGCAGAGCCGTGGTGGAACCACGGGTCTTTCGGGAGGAGGCGGTCGATCCGGTCCTCGTCGGCGATCAGGTGGGCTGCGAAACTGGCGACCGTTGCGGGTTCCGCACTGACGGTGATCATGGGTCTTCCCTTCGGTGGCTCGTGGTGTGGTCCGGCCCGCCCCAACGCATCGGGGCGGAGCTGTGTGTGGTTCTCAGACCTTGGCGCGCAGGATGCCGAACAACGTGTTGACCAGGTCTTCGACCGGTCCGTCGGTGGCGGCTTCCTTGAGCGCAGTGATGGTGTCGAGGACGGCGTGTGCGTTGTCGGCGCGGGTGGCGGCGTCGAGGTCGAGCACGTGGATCGAAGAGCTGGCATAGCTGACGGTCCCGTTCGAGACCACCACGAGCGGCGTGGCGGGGGTGGGGTGGCCGGCGGTTCGCGAGGCTTCCCTGGGGAGAGGCGTGGGCTGCTGGTCCTGCTCGGGCTGGGCGACCGGGACTGCGGGCTGCTCCGGCTCCGGGGTGGGTGCGGTGGTCCGCGGCTTCGCCTGTGCAGCGGGGCGCGGCTGCTCGCGTACCGGCGCGGCCGGTGCTTCGGCAGTCGACGCCGAATCGGGCGCGGAACCCGACGGGACGCCGCGAGTCGGCTCGGGGACTGTGGCTTGCTCCTCCCCCTCGGGAGTGAACTCGGCGGCGGGTGAGGGTGAGGGTGCGGCGTCGCCGGTCGCGGCCGGGGTTGGCTCGGGCGGGGTCGGTGTCGGGTCGCCGGTGGGTGTCGGCTCCTGGGCCGGCGCGGCGGCCGCGGGTCGCGTCGAACCAATCGGCTTGACGGGGCTTCGCCGTCCTCGACCGCGCGGCGCGGTGAATCCTGTCGTCATCGGTAAGTCCTTCCGGTTGGTGTGTTTTCGATCGTTGCTCCGAACGTAAGCAACGATGCCGACACCAATGCGCCGGTGTTGCAGTCTGTGTCGAGACTTCGCTTCGAGATGATCGAGCTCCTCTCCGTCGGGCGCTGCGAGAGCGCCGATCGCGAGGCAGCGGGGCACCGCCGGGTGACGCGGACCTCACTCCGTGAGGTAACGACGCGCAGTCCAGTCCAGATAATTAGCGGACGAAAGGAATCAACAGCGCATGACCACCCCGCCGCCCGGCTGGCACCCCGATCCCGACAACCCCCACCTCGTTCGTTGGTGGGATGGACATCGGTGGACAGAACACACCCACCAGGCCACGAATTCAGCACCACCTCTTCCAGCGGCGGGGCACCCAGAATCTCAACAGCCTCAGGAGACCAATTCACGAAACTGGAAGACCACCGCGGCGAAGGTCGTGGGCGGAATCGTTGTCGTGTACTTGGTTCTCGTCGCGTGCGATCGCTTCGTGTTCGGTCCCGACCGCGACGAATCCGCAGCTCCGGCAGCGACAAGCTCATCGACCGCCCCCGTCGCAGAGGTCGAGGTACCGCCGTACGAGATCGCCAGCGACGACGATGACCTCATCATCGCCCATGTTCACCTCGGCAGCGATGACGCGCTTGGCCTGCGCCGAATCCATGTCAACCTGATGCAGCGCATCATGCGCGAGAAGCCCGACGGCGGATACTTCATCTACTACGACTGCGCCACTCCCAACCCCGACGGTTCTGTGAACCGCATTGGCACCGGCAAGGTTGCTGTCGGCCGGCTAGGCGCCGCACAAACGGGCCTCGAGATCAACGGCAACGAGCTACGCCCCAACTCAGGGCGCGTCTGCGAACCCGCGTAATTCTCCTCGTCTGACCGGGACCGATGCTCTGGATCGGTCCCGGTCAGCGTTGAACTGCCCTCGCTGCGAATCTGCTCTGCACCTGACTTGATCCCTCTGCTGTGGAACCTAACTCACCAGATCACTTCATGACACGGGATAGCCCGGCCGCCAACTGGGCGAACCTGCCAACCGAGTCGGGGTCGGCTGTATCCGCCCGCACCGCAGCCAACCGCGCCGGGCCGTACGCCCGCGCACATTCGCTCACCGCTCTCATCGGCTCCCGCTGCAGCGGTGCGCCGGCCCGCAACGCTGTCACCGCAGCACGCGCCGCCTCATCGGGAGCCGTGGACAGCAGCCAGGCCCATCGGTCCGGGATCTCCGGTGGGGCCACCGCGGCGCGCTCGACGACGGCGCAGTACCGGTCGGGAAGCAGATCTGCGAGTTCGAGCACCTCGGGTAGCTGCAGGCGACTCCACAGTGTTGGGTCGTCGACGAGTTGGGCCGCGAGATCTCGAATGCAGTCCAAACGCTCGATCGGAGTGACTTTGAGGGACGGCGGTGGTGACGGTGGGGCGGGGACCTGAAGTTGGCCTTCGGGGATCCCGAGTTCGCCGGCCAGCCATCGTCGGTACCGCAGGATCAGGACGTCGTCGGTGAGTTCGCCGAGCATCGCTGTTGCCCGGCGCGCGGCCACGGCTGCCTTCTCGGGTGTGTCAGCGTCGGCGAGGAGGCGGCCGAGGATCTGCCGAATCAGAGGTTGACGTGCGTTTACGGCGTCCCTTACGGCTTGGTCGCCGTGATCGGCGCGCAGCTGACACGGGTCCGAACCGCTCTTCCCCGGAACTGCGAGGGTGACCGTCGCGAACTGGTGGCAGGCGACAGCGATCTTCCAGGCGGCGGTCTGGCCCGCGTCGTCCGCGTCGAACATCACGACGATCTCTCCGTCGGACCCGAGGAGTCTGGACAGCAGTCGTGCGTGTGTCGCGGTGAAAGCGGTGCCGCACACACCGACGACCTCGGGATGTCCGGCGGCTGCCACTGCCATGACGTCGGTGTATCCCTCGACGACGATCACGCGTCGCTGCCTGACGATGGCGGGTCGTGCGGCTGCAAGCCCGAAAAGCGTGTCGGACTTGCGGAACAGAGCACTGTCGTCGCTGTTGACGTATTTGCGGTAGCGGTCGGGGTTGTGGCCGGGGTCATCGAGGCTGCGACCGGCGAGCCCGACGATGCGGCCCTGCGGGTCGCGCAGGGGCCAGATCAGTCGGCCGGCGAAGGTGTCGTAGGGCTGACCGGCCCGGCCCCGACGGATGAGCCCGGCATCGTGTCCAGCATTCGCGGGCAGCCCGCGGGTGGCCAGGTGTGCGCCGAGGACCGTGGTGCGGCCGCGAGGTGCGAAGCCGATCCCCCACTGACGGATGTGCGCGTCGGTGAAGCCGCGCTCGGTCAGGTACTCACGGGCAGACGCGGCGGCGGGGTCGTCGGTGATCGCGGTTGCGTACACCTCGGCGGCGATCTCTAGGGCTGCACGCAGCAGTTTCGGTGTCCCTTCTGTGCTGCTGCGGTGTGCCTGCTCGCGGTCGGTCAGGATCGCCGCCCCAACCTGTTCGGCGAGCTGTTCGACCGCTTCACGGAAGGTGAGCTGCTCGACGAGTTCGAGAAAGGTGATGACATCCCCGCCTCGGTCGCACCCGAAGCAGTGAAAGACCCCGGTTCCGGGGTTGACGTAGAACGAGGGCGTCCTTTCGTCATGGTCCGGGAGCGGACAGCAGCCCTTCGCCTCTCCCCTGGATGCAGGAACCAGACGCGTATAGCGGGCGACGATCTCGTCGATCCTGGCCCGCTCCCGGATCTGTTCGAGGGTGTCATCGGGGATCCTCATGCAACGCTCCTCACGGTTACCGCGCCGAGAGCCAGCTGGTGGCCCCGCTCGACGCTCGCTTGATGGTGCTCCAAGCGGCGGAGGCCACCGTACGGTCGGGCTTCACCACGCCGACCGATTGCCAGAGACGCCTCCGCGGCCGGCAGCGCAGCACTGGCAGTGTGCAGCAGGGATGGGGTGTGAAACACCAGGCAGGTACGGATTCGACGATGGTGCCGTCATTCTCGATCACTACGAAATCTGGAGGACCCATGCCGGTGAAGGCATTGCCCACGTTGCGGGCTGCGGAATCTGTCGAGGATCTCGCGAAGGCGATGGTCCTTCACAGTCAGACGCCCCGTTGCTACGAGATCGAGGATCCGGCGGAGGCGAACGCGGTGCGGGCGCTGAACGTCGTGGGAGTGCTCGCCGACTACATGCGGCTGGTCGGCGATGCCGGTGAGGATCTGAAGATCGGGGTCCTCGATCTGCTTGTTGATCTGCACCATCTCACGGATGCGGTTGGGGTCGACTGGGATGAGGTTCTCGACGACAGCAACAGGCACTACCGAGCCGACGTTGCGGGCGAACTCTGATCGTTGGAGGTCTCGGGCTGGCTGCGCGTGATCCCGATCCCGTGGCCAGCCACCACCGGCTTCGCGTGGGTGAACAGCGGTCAGTTGAGGTGCTTGGTGAGGTGGATCAGGGCGTAGCCGGCGGGGGTCGGCGTGCGCCCGGTTTTGCGGTAACCGTGTCCTCCGTACAGGCGCAGGTTGGCTTCGCTGTGTTCACCGGTGAACAGTCGTAGTTCGGTCACTCGCGGTTGCAGGTGCATCTCGGCATGGTGAAGAAGTTGGGTGCCAAGGCCGCGACCTTGCTGGTCGGGTGCGACGACGAGGCGGCCAAGTTCGGCCGCATGGGGTTCGTGGTTCATGCGGGGGAGGCGGACGGCAGCGATGAGGCGTCCGGTGTCGTCGCGGATGCCTAATGCGGTGACCGCGGGCTGGACGAGTTCGGTGATCAGTTCGTCGAGGGTTTCGGTCAGCGGTGGGAGTTCGAGGTCTCGGTGGGCCTGCGCTTCGGCGACGTAAGCGGCGCGTTGGAGGGTCAGCAGTTGCCCTGCATCGGCGGTGGTCAGGGTCATGGGTTCGTATGGCATCGGTCCATCGTCCTCGCTGGTGCTGGGGTTCTCGCATTGGTTGGACAGAACCCATGGCCAATCCCGGTTGTCGGCGCTGGTTCATCAATTGGCGGCCAGGCCGGAGGTCAGGCGTTGGACTCGGTGGCTGACTTCGACGCGACCTCAGGTTGGGGTTCCATATCCGCGCCGGTGATTCGGATGAGGGATGCCGCGGTGAGGGCGAGGCCAACGAGGATCAGGAGCAGCGAGAACGCGCCGTAGCCCTGCAGACTGGGACCGGTGCCGATGAACCAGCCAATGAGGGAAATTGCGGCGAGGATGCTGGAGGCGATGGGGCGAGCGTTGGCGGCGTAGCGGCGAGCGAGCCAGACCAGGGCAATCGAGGCGAGGACCGTGGCGACTGCGGGCGCGGGGATCGCGAGCAGCACCAAGGGGACGTAGAGCCACTTGCGGGCTCCGATGCCGGCAGCGGCGACGAATGCGGCCATCGGGATGATCAGCGACAGGGTCATGGTCGGCTCCTGGTGTTAGGGCGGCGGTGCGGTTTCACCGTCTCGTGCGCCGAGTTCCGTTGTTGCAGCGGCGATCTGTGCAGTGCTGGTTTGGGCATTCGCCACGTGCGAGGGTGTCGGACAGCGTGAGTTCTGGCCGGGAGGGTGCCGGGCGTGAGCCCCGGGACGGTTAGTCGTCGAGCCAGGCGCCAGCGTCCGGGCACCACGTGCCGGTGGTGCGGGTGCTGTCGAGCAGTGGGTTCAGGCATGCGCCCACCGTCGCGAGGGCGTGGTCGAGATCGGTGTACTCGGAGGGGAGTCCAGCGAGTCGAGCGGTGCGACGGTAGCCGTCATGCCAGCGGTCGCCGGGTACGGATATGGCTGTGACGGCGGGCATCTGTCGACGGCGGAATTCGCTGGTGAGCGCCGCATGGGTGTCGGCGGCGGGGATGGCGCAATGGGTGACGATGAACAGCAGATCGACCAGGTCGTGGAAGCGGGTCGACGGCGAGCGACGCGGGCCGTAGCGGAAGTAGGTCGCGGCGATCTTGTCGGCCAGCTGGTCCGCGATGGGATAGAGGGCGATCGCGGGCGTGGGGGTGATGCCGTCGAGGTCGAGTACCGGTGCCGGAGCGAGGCGTTCGATGCGTCCGACGGTGCTACGGCCGACGACCAGGTCGACGGGGAAGTTCCCGGCGGGGGTGGTTCCGAGGTGTGCGTTGACGCGCACGGTGGCGCCGCCGGTCAGGCCGTGGAGCGTGGCTGGCACGCTGATCGTGAACCGGAACGGGTCGAGACCTTCGGTAGCGGCGATGGTCGCTCGCAGGTCGTCGATTGCCGTTTCGGCGTCGGTGCCTGCGCTGGTGTGGAGCAGGTCGAGGTCCTCGCTGTGCCGTGCGCCTGCGAGACGGACCAGGAGCCCGGTGCCGCCGGTCAGGATCCAGGGAGCGGTGGGGTCGGCGAACACGCGGGCAAGGAACCGTTGAGCCAGGAACTGGCGGCGGACCTGTGCGGCTGGTGCGCCGGTGGCAGCAGCTACGGACTTGATGCGTGCGTTCAGGGCCATGTGGAAGGCGCCGGTGCTGCGGTATCGCTGGGTCATGCAGGGAATCGTCTGCGGCGGTGGTTCCCGGTGTTGCAGTGCAGTTTCCGGTCCGGGAGGGCGACGAATAGCCGGCGTCTCCTGGGAGCGTGAGCGTGTTCGCGGACAGCGGGGACCGACAGTTCATGACGCTGCAGTGCATTCCCGCGTCGCCGGTAACAGCAGTTGAACGTCGGCTTTTGGGGCGAGCCTGCTGGGATTCACCATGGCATCCCGTGGCACTCGTACCGGGATGTCTGGGACAGGTTGGAGGACGATCGCCGGGCAGAGTTCGAGGAGATGGTCGGTCTGCCGTTGTCTCCCGGCGATTGAGTAGACCCCGTGCGCCCCGAGGATGAACCTCTGGGTGTTGGTCAGGCGAGGAGATGCTCGAGCAGCCGCTGGCCGTTGTTGCGGGGGTGGCCGTAGCGGCGGGAGTGCCGGTCGAGGATTGTGGCGGCCGCGTCGTAGGTGAGTCGTCCGGTGCTGATTGCGGTGTGGATGATTCCGGCGAGGTGGCCACCGTCGAGGAGGTCGGCGGCGAGGTCGTCGATGGTGCGTGCTGCGGTGGTGACGGGTAGGCCGTCGACGAGCTCGGTGTCGTCGGAGGCGAGGGCGCCGACGTGGAATCGCTGGTCGGCCAGTCGGGTCTGGCGCCGGCGCGGGAGGGTGAACTCGAGGTGGTCTGCATCGACGTCGCCGAGCTGAAGGACCTTGGCGGCACTGCGGTGTGAGACGGCTGCGGTGATGGGGTCTTCGGTGAGGCGCTCGTCGGCGGTGCGGGTGGGGTCGAGTGCGAGCCAGGCTGCCCGGAGGTCTTCGTGGGGGTGCCAGGGGGCGCCGTGGATGCGGTGGATGCCGTGGCGGACGTGGTGGATGGCGCCGGCGTCGGCGAGGGTGGCGAGGTGCTTGGGGTGCATGCCGGCGGCGCGGGCTTGGGCGGTGGTGAACAGGCCCCATTGGGTGGTGGCGAGTTCGGCTGCGATTGTCAACCAGCGTGTCCCGTTCATGCTGCAAAAGTACCCCTTTCATGGAACGGGTATTTCAGTCACATATTTCGGCATCCGTAGCGTCCTCCGCGCCTAACGGACAGCCCCATTGCCCCGTCCCGCCATGCACACCAGCGGCCTCACCCCACAGAGGTCGGGTGAGGCCGCGAGGTGGATGGTCAGGCGAAGCGATGACGACCGTAGAGGTCGTCGGCGCACGAGTCGTCCTCGTCATAGGTGCGACCGCACGCAGCGCACCGAGGCGCGCCACCAGGCAGCGTGACGAGATACGTCTGGGCGTCACGGTCGTAGGCGGCAGCACCCGAAGGGAGCGCCGAGACAACGTCGGTGAGGTCATCGTCGGGATCGATGCCATCGATGTCGACCGTGCCGTCGATCATGTCGCGGCCGCCATCGGCGAACATGCCCATGAGGTAGTACCCGTCACCGTCACAGCCCAGGTGCAAGGCCCGAGCATCCGGGTGCACCACGGCAGCAACCTGTCGGACGCGTTCGACCGCCAAGCGCGCGATCTGATCGGTGGCGTCGTTCCGAACGCTCTCCCATACGTCGATCTGAGCGCAGATCGTGTCGAGAACAGTCATCACCTCACCTGCTCGGAGATCGCACGGCGGCGGGTGGCGGAGCGGTCGCCCCGCCACTTGCCCTTCGCGGCGCGTGCGCGGCCGTTGGGCTGAAGCCGCCCGGACGCGTGGGCGACGTTGAGCTTGTGGCGGAGCTGCCGGGCACTCATTTTCCCGGTTGGCTGCACGATGGTCATCACGGGTGTCCTTTCTGCTGGTTGGAGTGATGACTCGACCCTGCTCCCCTCCGACCTGCAGTGTTGCAGTCCTAGTACCCGGAAAACACGCGATACCCGTGATACCCGTGATACCCACGGTTCGCGGTAGGTCGGCTGAATTAGGGGCGGACAGCACAACGCGCCGACGAGAAAGGGCGGGGAGGCCTGCAGGCCTCCCCGCCCTTTCCAGCGAGCGATCAAACGCCGGCGAGAATCTTCATTGCCCGGTCCTTGGCGCCTTGGGCGGTGCCGTCGAGTTGACGCGTCGCCCGGGCGTCGTCGCCGCCCCGGACCGGTGCGAACCAGTCGACGTACTCGGTCAGCGCCGAGTACGCGCCCCAGCGGCTTCCCCGGCCGAGATCGTTGGTGTCCGCGAAGCGGAACAGTTCGATCAGCTCGTGACGACGGCGCTCCCACCGGCCGAACTCGCGCGCGTTCTCTTCGTCGGGCCGCGGGTACATAGCGTCGATGAACGCGCCGAACTCAGTCAGCGTCATCGGGGTGTCGAGCATGTGATCCGCGATCGCGCTGAACTCCTTCGCGAAGCGGACCGCGCCCTGAACCATCGTCGTAGCGGCAGCGAGTCGATCGTGCGCGGAACGGGTGTGACCGATCGCGAACGTAGCGGGAAACCCGATGTTTGCGGTCATCCCATTCGTGCAGACCAGACGCTTCACTCGGGCCTCGCCCGAGACGCGGCCGGACCCATCGTGGGCAGTGCGAAGTAGGAGCGTGAAGGCCACCAGATCCTTGCCGCCGACCTTCACCGCCGCATCCGGCAGATCCAGCTCCAAGTACGTCTGTCGACCCCCGCGCAAGGCGCCGCCGGTGGCGAACCGGGCGCCCATCGCGACCGCAGCGTCGGCGGCGGCGAATGCGTCCGCGTTGGTGACAGGTGTGTACCGGGCACCGCCGAGGTGCAACGCCTCCTTGGTGTCCGAACGCAGGAAGAAGCGCATCCCCGGCATGCCGGTCATGGTGACCCCACCTGGGGTGGTGAGGGCGAAGCTATCGGCCGGGTGCTCTTCGATCCCCCAGGCCAGCCCGGCGAGTTCGAGGGCATCGTGGACGTTGCGTGCGGCGCTGATGTCGGAGCCGAGTGCGCGGCTGGCGGGGATGCGGGTGGCGGCGGGAGCGGTCATGTGAACCTCCGATGTGGCTGGGATGCGATGTCGGATTCGACGCTATGAACGGGCCGCTGCTGTGTTTCAGATCTCACGCGAATGGAGCGTCCACAGTTAGTTCTCATGAACCGTGCCTGTACTGCGAGAAGCGGTCGCTTCACGTCGGACAGCCGGGAGAACAAGTGTTTCTATCGGACATAATGCTGCGCATCCGTCCCGTCGTGCAGCTTCAAAAGTGACACCCTGGCATCATTCGAACAGAGGACATGTCCAAGACAGATGTAATAGCCGCAGGTCATGTGGCGAATAAGGAGGCATGTCGATCGTGAACTTTTTTCGCCATCAATTAGCTTTGATGTCGCTTGGTCCCCTAGGCTGTGAGGCATGAAGGCGTCCAACCGCGTCCGCTTCGGACGTATCGTGCGCGAGCGCCGCGAAGCACTCGGGATGACGCAGGACGACGTCACAGCAGCTGGTGGCCCCTCGGACACCACACAGACGCGCATTGAGCGCGCGGAAGGCAGCGAGCCGACCGCCACCACCCGCAATCGCTTCGATCATGCGTTGCGATGGGAGCCGGGCAGCGCGGCACGTGTGTGGGCCGGCGGACATCCCACCCCTCTGCCCGAACCTCCAGTCCGTCCAGCTTCCCCTGCGCCGGCGTTCGAACTCGGGCCGATGGAAGTCCCTGTTTCGCTCGAGCAGCTCACGGAACTGTTGGAGATCCTGAATTCGTTGACTGTCCTCGCCGAGGAAGACGACGGCAATCATCGGCTGGCCAGCACCACCGAGGCGTTGCAGCGCTTTGTTTCCTCCCTGACCGGGACCTGGGTCACCGACATCCTCGAACGGAACCGTAGTTCGAAGAACGGCATCCCTACCATGATCGAATTCGCGTTCAGCGCGCATCTTGCTGAACCGGTCGATCCTGAGGAACCCTCTGCCGAGGAGCGCTACTACCGGCGCTGGTTGATTGGCCGCGCAAACGGCATACCGGAAGAACTAGCGGCACGATTCGAGGAACGATTCGCTAGCCGCAGAGGAGGCATCGACTCGTGACAGCTGCCGAAGTGGCTACGCGTGTAGACCGGCTGTTCCAGCTCGCCCATGAGTTCGGACAGTCCGAGCGGTCTGCTCAGTCTGTCGCCGCAGCGGTATCCGCTGATCTGGGTACAGAGATCACCGCCGATGACATCATCGCGTTGCGCAGCGGTACCCACCCGGGCGCGGGCGATGACCTCCTCGCAGCCATCGCTCGTGAGTTCTCTGCTCCCGAGAACTACTTGATCGACCTTCCGGGGACCGCGAACTACGACCTGCAGTTCCGCGCGCTGATCGCAGCCCGCGACGCCAAACTCAACGGCATCTGCTTCCGCGGCGGCGATGGCGCCCAGAGCAGCCTCGAATCGCTGGTTACCGAACTCGAGGCGCTGGTGGACGAACACCGCCGCGGCTCCATTACCTCGGACGGAACTCGAGTTTGAGCCCTGCCGGCCGCAAGGTCAGCAGTTCGGCAACCTCCAAGGAGTAGTCCGGGTCGGCCACCAGGTCGTACTGGTGCACGATCGTCGCCAGCGCGAGCTGCATCTCGTGCAACGCGAACTGCCGACCGATGCACGACCGAATCCCGGTGCCGAAGGGCTTGTAGACGTGACCGGGACGTGCCTTGACGTTCTCGGGCAGGAACCGATCCGGGTCGAAGCGCTCGGGGTCAGGCCCCCAGACCGGGTCCCGGTGCAGACGCAGCAACAGGATGAACGCCCAGTCCCCTGCCTTGAACTCGTAGCCGCCAGCCACGGTCGTGTCCTCGATTGCTTCCCGGAAGTAGCCCGGCGCTGCAGGCCACAGACGCAACGTCTCGTCGATCACCCGGCGGGTGTAGCGCAGCTTCGAAACCTGGTCGAAGGACAGCTGCGGCCGGGACCGATCCGGCCACACGGCGTCGATCTCGGCGCGAACCTGGGCGGCAACTTCCGGATGGGTGGCAAGCAGATGCAGCGCGAACGACAGCGCATTCGACGTGGTCTCGTTGCCGGCGATCAGGAAGGTGATCACCTGGTCGCGGATGTTTTCGCGGTCGAGGTTCTTCCCGGTGTCAGGGTCCGGGTTGTTGAGCATCAGGTCGAGCAGATCGGAATGTGTCCCGGTGCCCTGCAGTCGGGCGTCGATCACGTCGTCGACGACCGAGCGCAGGTAGGCGATGTCCTCGACGTTCTGACGGGCCTCTGCGCGGCCGAGCAACTTGCCCAGGATCGGCAGTGGGATCGACGAGCGCTGTGAATAGTCGAGAGCGCGTTGGATGGCTGAGACGAAGGGGTCGACTTCGTCGCGATCGAACGAGCCGAACGAGCGGCCGAATCCGCACCTGCCGATGACCTCGCTGGTCAGCTTGCTCATCTCGGATGTGACGTCGAGGGCCTGGCTCGGGCGTTGGTCCCAGGACTTGAGGAGTTCGGCGAGGGTGGCGCTCATCGTGTCGTGGTAGCCCCGCATGGCGTCCTTGGTGAACCCGGGCACGAGGACGTTGTGGGCTGCGGTCCAGGCGCCGGTTCCATTGTCTGCGGTGAACAGGCCGTTGCCGGCAAGTTCACGCAGCTGGGCGATCGGCCGGCCCACGTGCTTGCGGAATCGGGTCTCGTCGTTGAGGTCAGCCACGACGTCGGCGCCGGACGCGAAGGTCAGGTGCATGCCCATGATCGTGCGGCGGTAGATCGGGCCGAGAAGCTCGTGCATGACGAGGGTCTTCTGGTTGGGCTTGGCGCGATCCATGCCGAGTACGTCGCCGACGATGGGAAGTCGTTTGGGGGGATGCGGAATGGTGTTGTGCTCAGCCATGTGGTGTGGACAGCCCGGGCCGCCCATGTCCTTCCGTGGTTGTCTGTTCTTCGGTCTCGGTGCGGAGAGTGTGAGGAGCTAGTACCCATCCTCGGGCCAGTTCTTCAAGATCGAGATGGTTGAGGTCGGAGGGAGTGGCGGAAGACGACTCGGGAGGAGTCCCGGTGCGATAGCCCTCGATCGCCTCCTGCACCGCAAGCGCTGCTGTCACGCCGACCCGGTCGCGCTCACGGATGTGCGACAGGTCGGGGGTGCGCCGGGGAATCAGTCGCGGCGGAAGATAGTCGCGAAGCCGGATTAGGGTGTCCCAGATTTCGATGCTCATTCGCTGAGCGAGCTCGTCGGCGCGGTCGGGGCGCTGTTGCAGGATGACGGTCGGCACAGCGCCGGACAGGTCGTTCCACATGGGGGTGAGACGGCGGACCTGACGGCTCGATTTGTCCAGTCCCATTCGCTCTGCCAGTCGGTTCACCAGCGGGCCGGTCAGTACGAGCGCGATGAGGGTCACTTCGGGCAAGAACAGCACATCGTTCGATTCGCTACGCCAGATTGTGAACGCGTTGCGGTGACCGCCGTAGAGGAAACAGGCGTTGATGATGCGGGTGGTGGAGTCGAGCAGGGAGATCGCGCACGCCACGACGGCCAGCGCGAATCCGACGGCCGCCAGCGCACTCTTCGTTTGCCGTGCCGCTTCGATGAGGAGCACCGCCACCGCGCTGATCGCGACGATCGTAGGGGCCGCATAGACCACCATGTAGGCGATCAGCTGCCATCCGCCATGTTGTTCGAGCGTCGGTCCGGCGGCACGGGCAGGTGCAGAGAGCGGGAAGAGCGCGAGTCCCATGGTCAAGACCACGGTATAGACGATCGGCTGCGTTTCGGGCCGGTGCCATGCGGCGGCGAGACCGGTCGTCGATCGTTCCGCAGGGGCGGCCCAGAGCGCGCATGCGCCGATGATCGCCGCACTGGCGAGCATGGCGAACATGTGGGTTGCCTGACGGATAACTGACGGATCCACGAGGTGCTCGGCCAGCTGGTCCTGGATGTGGGGGTCACGCAGGAGTGCACAGAATCCCCAGAAGACGAGCATGGTCGTCAATCGCTGGTCGAGGCGCGAGTGTAGGAACAGCGCCCGTAGCAGGGCGACGGTGAGAAGGATGATCATCATCGGCCACTCGATGGCGGGCGGCAGTGTCGAGGTCATCTATCGACCCCGAAGCAGCCGTAGCGCCCGACCGACGCGCGTGGCAACTTTCGGGTTGCTGGATCGGACACCGATGCCCAGGTGTTCGACGTCATTGCGCAGTAGGTGCAGGGCAAGGAGCTCGGCCTCCTGTTCTTCGGGTCGGTCGTAGTTTGTGCGGCCGAAGACCTTCTTCACGAGTTCGGGGTCCACGTCGGGAGCGAGTTCGCGGGCCAGGGCTTGGCGATCGGTTTCACCGTCGTCGTGGTTGAACAGCAGGTGTGCGAACTCGTGGTAGGTGATGAATCGTGATCGGGTCTCAGGTGTGTCGAGGGGGTAGTAGACGATGTCGCGGTCCTCGCAGACAAGGGTCCACCCACATGGAGCGTCGACGTGCTGATCGTCCGGTCGGGGCCGAATCTCGATGGGGACGCCGCGGCGGCGAGACAACCACGTCCTGAACTCTTCGAATGACCACGGGCCGGGCATCGACTCGTGGATTTCGACAAGCAGTTCGTCGACGCGCTTCCGTGCGTTTGGGTCCGTCTGCTCACCTGGGTCGTACTGCGCCACCCCTGGTTACCTCCATCTCGCGCGCCCCCCCGGGCTATCGCTACGCGGATTGCATGGATCGATCGTCGCTCCACCATACGATCACCGCTGCGCAGGGCATGAATCGAGGCGGGTTCGTGGGGTTTTTTCGTTGCTCCGTCAGCATCACCTTTGGGCAATCCGAGGGAAAATTGTTGCTTTGTCTCGAATCGTTGGCGCACCCGATTGAAACGTAAACTTGTGCTGGCTAAGGTGCATATGAGCCACCAGGGATGGCAGGCAGCAGCATCACGAGGCAACTTTTAAGCCACATTGGGGCTTTGCGTAAGCCACATCTTGTGCCATACTGATCCCGCGCCCCGAGGGGAAGCACACATACAGACCCCGGCTTGCCGGGTCGGCCGACACAGCCGTACGTGCCGCAGACGCTGAGTTCATGCGAGCGCGAGTCTTAAGAGTCCCAGCCCCCACCACACGGTGGGGGCTGAGCTATTTCCACGACCTGTCACTTCTCCGACCTCAACGCAGTCACCGCCGCAGCACCGATAAGCTGCCCGATGCGGCTCGGGTCCTCGATCACCGCCACCTCTGCCCCCACAGGCGGTGTCATCCCACCGGCCTCCGTCACAAGCCACAAGACCCGCACACCAGCAGCGATCAACCTCTCCACCTCCTCGCGCACCGCGACAGGGTTCGGAAGATCACCGTCCGTCACCACAACGACCATCCGAGCGCCCTGATCGCGACCGAGGACGAGCTCGCGGTCGAGGACGCGCAGCGCAGCCGGCAAGCCGATGGATCCCCCGCCGATCGCCGGCACAGGGACCGATCCACTCACGGCTGTGACCGGCAGCAATGACGGAGTGTGATTCCAGGTCACTGTCGCGGCCTTTCCGCCGACCTGTCGTACGGCCCGGGCCAGCGCCCATGCGGCCACCGCTGTGGGCTCAGCGAAAGGTTCCATCGACCCGGAGATGTCGAGCGCGACCCCCACGAGCAGGCTGGGTGTGTCGACCGTCCATCGGCGGGTGTTCTCCCATGGGGTCGCGGTCGGCCGCACCCGGGCATGAATCTGTCCCTGCCTCCGCACCAGTTGCGAGGTCCGCAGGCGTCCCGGTGGGGTCGACGACGGCGTGCGGGCCACATCGACAGCACGCAATGCCGCCGACTCGAGGCTCCGAGTCAGTGCCTTCGCGTGCTTGTGATCGTCAGCAGTCGGTTGGCGTCGACGAGACTCGTGCAGTCCCTGGCGGGCGATGCGCTGGTCCTCGGCGGCCCGTGCAGTGTGGGCCTGCCGCGCTGCGCGAGCAGCCGCAGCCGCAGGGGACGGATCGACGATGCCGGCAGCCGCACGCAGCTCTCGGGCAGCGACAACAGCGACAGTAGTCAGCGCAGCCGCGAGCGGGCCGTCCCCGGGCGGGCCGTGATGCGCACCGCAGTCACCCTCACCGTCACCGTCTCCGTCGCTCGCGATCTCGGCGTCGTCTCCGAACAGCGAGGCGATCGTCTCGGCGGCGGCGGTGATTGCCTCGGTATCACCGTCGGCCGCGGAGACCGCCCGGTCGGTCTGCTCGGCAATGACGGCGATCTGCTCCGAGGTCAACCACGGCGCCAACGCGGCGTCCAGGTCCGGCAACGACTCCTCGTCGAGCACACCAGCCAGAATGCGGCCACCGAGCAGGACCAGGGTGCGGGCGGCGTGATCGGTGCTTGTGGGATCGATCTGCCCGAGTAGGTGCAGCGCCGAGGCCTGCAACCAACGGCGCGCCTGGGGATTACCTGCGGCCACCCGGCCCTCCATGCGCGGCTCCTCGAGCAACGCTGCCCACTCTGCGACAGCGCCGTTCAACCCGTAGCGACGCGTCGTGTGGGTGGCGTGGCCTGCCTCGTGAGCGAGGACGCCGGTTAGAACCGGGAATCGCGCGCGGTCCCGCTCGTCGCGTAGATCGATGCGATCGGGGTCGGGTCGACCGGGCATCGCTTGGGTGGCGTCGAGGGTGATGCGAGCGGTGCGGTGGTTGAACACCCCTGCGGGCTGGCCGCTGCCCGGATGATGCGGGAGCACCGACACGAGGACGTCGCGGCGTGGGGTGAGAGTGTCGACCCAGTCGGTCAGCCGGGAGCCGAGCTGTCGCCACTGTGGGTGGGCCGGACTCTCCCACGCGGTGCGGGCAGTGGTAGCAGTGGCGGTGGCGGGCATTCGGTGCTCCTGTCGGTCGTGGGTTTGTGGTTGCACCGATCGTCTCGACGTCGGTCCTACAGAGTTGCAAGCGAGCGTTCCGGAGGCAGCCGGTCGGTTCCCATCGCAGGATGTGCGCCGGCGGAGGATCCACTGCGGGCGGACAGTTCTCGGCAGGGAACCACTATCGGCACGTCATCGCGGCAGCCGCGATGACTCCGATTGGTCTCGTGACGCCCCGTCCCGGAACGGACCCGTTCCGGGACGGGGGACGAAGGGATACGCCCAACCGCGTCAGAGGTCCGCGGGTCCCGTGATCGTCAGCACCGGCTCGTAGTTGTCGCCGGGACCGACGGAGATGCCGAGGTTGACCGGCTCCGGCTCGTCGGCACCGGGACGGTTCGGGACGACGTACACGGTGAAGATCTGCAGGCCCGTCAGACCGAGCCGACGGGCGCGACGCAACGCCATGGCAGCCATTGTCAGTACGTCCCACTGGCGGCCGGTCTCGTCCTGCATCGCACCGTGCGCGGGGTCCCAGGCCACGGCGGCATCCCACGCGTGGGTTGCGATCGCGACCGGGTACTGGATGCCCTGTTCGGCGGCGAGCTCGGTGACATCGTGCAGAACACCGTCTGCGATCGCGTCGGCGCGACTGTAGGTGTGGATGACCTCGAGCTGGTCAATGACTCGTGCACTGCTCATCAATTCCTCCGTGGATCCGTCATGATGTCGATGGGAACGACGTTATGACGTTGTCTGCAAACGTGTTTCATAGTGAATTGGCTGCTTGGCGCGTGCCGCGGCACAGCGGATCGCGTCGATTCGGGCTTCGCCGTCGCGTCAGTGACGTTCACTTTGGCGAGGTCGGGCGGACAGCGGCAGCGCGCCTCCGATGACACATGGATCGTCCAGATCGGCCATAGCTGCTCACCGTGCACGGGTGCAGATCACGAACAGCTGAGGGCCCGAGGTGCGGCTCCGATGGTGAGGTGCGCCGGCCCGCGCAGCGCTGACATCGAACGCAACGCCTCCGACCCGCATGGCCGGAGACGTTGCGTTCATCGGCTCAAGCGGCCGGGGCCAACAGGACCGGACTGTCGACGGTGAACTCAGCGATGCGTGCTGCGAACAGCTCTGCCCACGCCTTCTTGCTCAACGGGGCGCGCTGACCACGGCGAATCTGCCGCTGATGCCAGTCGTTGTCGAATGCCTGACGTTCGGCGATGACGGTGCGGGCGTGGCCGACTGCCTCAGCCTCGGCAGCATCGCGAGGAGTGAGAGTGCGCGGATATCCGGAGGCAGGGCACGCCTCGATAACCTTCCGCGCCGCGTCGACGGCGCTCTTCGAATGCGGAACGCCCAGCTCGGGGGCCAGGTAGCGCATCTCGGTCATCGTGCGGGTGTCGACGACGATTGGTTCGCCAGCGGTAAGAACCCACACGGTGTGCATCTTCGGGCCGGGCGACCAGAGTTCACCCACGGCGGGCTCGCCTTTGAGATCTGTGTAGTACATCGCCTGCTCCTCGTCATCTCGCGATCGTGAACGCTGCCGACGCTACGAACCACACGCGAAAGGTGTTGCACCACCCAAATTCCGGGTAGACATCCGGTCATCACCGCGCCCCGGACAGATCTCGTCGAACGTGGGAAAACACGCCTGGAAGTGGCTGAGAGGAAGCGCGGTCAGAGTGCGGTAGAGCCTACGCAGCCGACCGCACCACCTTCGAGGTCTGAAACACCGTGGCGTGACCGTTCATACGTTGGTGGCACACCGATTACGACCAACACCATCAGGAGAACACGCCATGACCACGACCGTCGCCGGATTCGCCGTCCAGGATCCGAATAGCCCCGAGCAGAAGGTATACGCGGCATTCGTGTACCGCGACGGCTCGTCCTTCCGATTCGCCACGGCCTCCGGCGGCTTCGCCAACTGGGTCGGCAACCGGATGCGCGTTCAGTCCAACAAGCAGTACGCCTCGATCGACACTGCGGTCGCCGCGATGGCCGATGTATGGACGAAAAAGTGCTCGAAGGGCAGCTACGACACGGTCCTTGCAGGTCCGGTCACCTTCGACGTCGCAGCCACCGGCGAGATCGATCCCGCCGAACTCGTCGCCGTTGCTCAACATGAGAACGCGGTGTTGTCGGCTGACGTCTCGACCGTCGAGGCCGTGGTCGCTCAGACCCTCTCCCCCGTGCCGGCATCTGCCACCGCTGCCACCGCAGCGCCGTCGGCCTCGCGGGTGACCGGCCTGACCGTCGACCCCAGCGAGCGCAACGGGATCGTGCTGCCGAACGGGCACACGATGTACCCACGACAGGTCGCCGGGCATACCGACGTCGCCCTCATGCGGCATCTGCGCGCCAACTCGCCCGATCTGTTCGTGCGCCTGCACGGACCCGCGGGCGGCGGTAAGTCCACCGTGCCCTACGGCGCGTTCGGCACCGACCTGGTCGTGATGCAGGGCCATGGTGATACCAACGTCTCGCACTTCGTCGGCCAGTACCTTCCGCTGCCCGATGGTGGGTTCGAATGGCGCGACGGTCCGCTGACCCGAGCGATGCGCGAAGGCAAGGTGTTCTTCCTCGACGAGGCCTCTCGCGTGCCGTCCGAGACCATGGCCGTGCTCATGTCGGTGGCCGACGGGCGCCGCACCCTGAACATCGACGATCTGCCGGGGTCCGAACCGGTCGTCGCCGCTGACGGGTTCTGGATGGTCATCGGCTACAACGAGTACGGCCAGGGCGTTCGCCCACTCGATGACGCGATCAAGCGGCGGTTCCCGATCGCGATCGAGGTTGCAGCGGACTTCACGGCCGCGGAGGCAGCCGGTGTCGACCCGAAGCTGATCAAGGTCGCCCGCAACCTGCACACCCGCAACGCCGAGGAGAAGAACGACGGTGGCCTCGGTTGCTGGGTGCCTCAGATCGCGGACCTGCTGGTCACGCAGAAGGTCCTCGACGCTGGCCTCGGATTGGAGGTTGCACTCGCGACGATGCTCTCGGCCTGCACCGACCTCGACAGCATCGAGTGCGTTCAGGACGCGATCCATGACGTCTACGGGATGGGCGTGCAACCCCTCGCGCTCGGCGGCCGCGCATGACAGTCATTCGACCGAACATGCGGCAGCAGCTTCCAGCTTGGCGCGGTGGCGCAGTGTTGCGTCCGCTCAGCGCATCCGGTGTTGACTTCGACAGATATACCCGGTTCGGGGTCATCTTCGACGACGAGCCCGACGAGGATGCGGTGGCCTATCTCGAGCAGGTCGTCGGGTACGCGTGGGCAGCGAACATGACGGGCGTGCCGACGATCGATCAAGGCAGGGTGTCAGTGCACGACACCACCGTCGTGTTCGACGCCGACATTCGGCTGCGCCGCATGAGAACCCGCACTCGCGAGGAGGCAACGCGGGCGCTCGCTGCGCAGGTACTGACGTACTACAAGGAAGGCTCACCGGTGCGCCGGGACGGACTACGGCTCGTCGACCGACCCGATGGTGTCGACTTGCCGCCGATCGCGGGATTCGTGGTCGGGTGAATCGGCTAGCCGACCGTCCTGAGGTGCAACACCCTTTGAGTGTCAGAGCGAGAGTGGTTGCACCGGTTCGGAATCGCCGAACCACCGTTCTTCAGGAGGCAGCATGTCGGTCACCTTCACCCCCGAAATCGAGCCCACCGGCTTCGACGTCACCGACGGTGAAGGTGGCCGGGAACAGCACGCCACCCGTGAGGCCGCGTACGCCCGCGTGGCCGAACTTGAGACCACCCGGGAGCCGCTACCCGGTTGCACCGATCCCAAGGCTGTTCGCACCTACGGGGCGTACCTGGTCGAACCGGTGCACGGCGACCAAGAGATTCCATGGGTGAATGCGTCGAACGCGAACGCCCGTCACCTGCTGCGGTTACTCGGTCTGCTCCCCGGGCTCGACGCGGGCGACGTCGTCGGCACGAACGACAGCCACGAGGTGCAGACCGCTGGTGAGGACGATCTATGGGGTGAGGAGTCCTGCGAGCAGTTCCTCGGACGCACACTCCTCGCACTGGCCACACCCACGTCCGCTGGTGTACCGGCCCGCACGATCGGTCCTCGGATGATCGACTGCGGTCGCGCCGAGGGCTACGACAGTCGTCGACTCACCCAACTGCACGATCTCGCGGTCTGGGCACTCGAGCACGGTGCCAGCCGCATCACCTGGGCGTGACCCCTGTAAACGGGCGTGCCCGCCCCTTCCGGGGCGGGCACGTTACGGGGACGTCGGGGCCGCTCAGATAGTGACGGCCTCGACGGCGACAATGACGACGATGATCCAAGCGACTACCGAGATGTAGCCGAGCACCAAACCTGCGATGGCCAGGCCGCGACCGTTCTCACCTGTTCGGTTGATCTGGCTCAGTGCGATGTGCCCGAACACCACCCCAAGAACGCCACCGAGCAGGCCGAACACCAGGGCGAGAATCGCGAGAATATTGGTGGACTGTGAACGCATCGGAGCGCCGTACACGGGCTCTCCCTGTGCCGTGTACCCGACGATGGGAGCGACCAGCGTACTGGCAGACGATGTCGCCGGCCGACTCGATGCCTGCACGATTGCGATGATCCCGCCCACAACAAGTGCCAGCAAACCGCCGAGCCGGACGAGGAAAAGCAGAGTGAACAACACGGGGGCGCCTGTGGCGGCGTAGAAGAAGGAAATCGCGCCGACAGCGAGAAACGCGGGAGTGAGCAGCTGCCACCATTGCAGGCGGCCGTCTTCTTCCCGATAGGTTGTGTAGGCGTAATAGCCCAGGACAGCAGCGATCCCCAGTGCGATGACCCCAGGGACAGCCATCAGGGGCTCGGGTATACCCCTGTAGACCAAGAGCATGACGATAGATCCTAGGAAGGCACCCAATCCGAGGAACAGCACGATCTTCCCGAGGTGGGGAGCACGAGGCGGAGCCGCTGCGGCATCAGCATCCGACCGAGGTTGCGCTGCGGGATATGAAGGATTCGAGGACATTCGAGCATCGTGCAGGCATTTTAGAGTCCCGGACGGGGGACACACTCGGGATGTAGTTCGATCGAATTACATCCGAGTGCATCACCTCAAGCCGATATGCCGGTGGGCCGCCCTCGCACGAGAGCGGCCCACCGTAATTGCGGGCATCAGAAGCGAGCAAGCTCTACCCGATAGATCCCGCCCTCGGGGTTGATCGGTTCGAAGCGGTCGGCGATGGCACCGCGCAGGTTCGTCACGTACACCGCGACGTCCTCGGCCTGGTCCTCAACCTGTTCCATCAGCGACGTGCCGTCGGCAGCGGTGACATCGGCAAGGGCGTGGTGCGGGCCCTGGTCACTCCAGTCGAGCAGCAGGTGCGCTGCGGCCGGGACTGCTTCACACAGCAGCGCGGCGATCAGCGCCATGCTGGTCGTCTCGATCTCGAGATTCGCCTGAGATTGCTCTTCGTAGAGGTTGCGGAGGTGGGTTTCAAGGTCAGCGATGGTGGCCATACGGTTCTCCTGGGCGAACTCGGCGGATTGGATTCGACCGCCACGCTATGAACGCGACGGCGCCGTGTTGCATCGCTACTCATCGACACGGACCAGGGGTTTATATCGCTCTTCGGCAGGGAACTTTGGAAGGCCGTGGCGGTGTCGCAGCCGAAAACGGTGCTCATTGCGCCCCAGAATCGTCACCGTCCGGAAGCCGGACAGCACGAGAGAGTCTCGGCCCGCGCAGAGTAAACACTGCCCAATGCCGCGGTACCCGCGGTCGACCTCGCCAGCCTGGTCATTGGCGGTACGAAGGATCTGGTCTGCGGCATTGTCACTGTCAGGTCGCATTCAAGTGCCCCTGGGGTCACCGATGCCGGATGGGACGGTAGCGCGGCGGCGAACACGGTCCGCGCCGACCCGATGAGGTCCCGGATCCGGGGTACGACCAAGGGCAGCGAGAACGGTCAGCAGGGAGTAGGCGACGGCGGTGCCAACGAAGTACCTGCCCGGTGGGGGCCGCTCACGACTGGGCGCGTCGTTGGCGGCGCTCCCTCTGCCGCTGCTTCATTCGGGCTACGTGTGCCTGCTGCCATTTCTTGTGCTTGCGCTGGTGTTCCGCTTCGGCCTCGTCGAATATCGGGCGTGCTTCGGCGCGCTGCTTGGCGAGTTCCTCCGCGGGGCGGGGGCCGCGCTCGATCGTCGGCAGCAGGTTGCCGGCGAGGTGCTCGACGACGAGCTGGTCGAACTTCCAGACCGGACAGCCCTGCTCGGCGAGCATCGCCACGGCCTCGGGACCATCGTCGATCCAAGCCACAACCGGTGACTGGTCCTCGTACTTGTCGACCCACTTCCACCAGTGCCGGCGCTTGATGTCGAGGGACGGGCGGACGGTGCCATCGGTCCAGAATTCGCGGCACTCGATATGCCCCGGAGGCAGGGACTTCTGCCGAATCCAGTAGTCGGTGGTCGGCATGAACGTGTCGAGACGCGTGGTGGTGTACGCGATGGTGAAGCCTGCGTCGACGAGGTCGCGGACGAGACGGCCGCCGGCTCGGTTGAGTGCGGCGTCGCCGAAGTGACTGTGGAAGGCCTTCCAGTCCCGGTCCTTGTACTTGGGGGCCTGAATCAGGTGGGCGAACTCATCCATGTTGGCCAGCGGGCCATCGATGTCGATGACCACGGTCGGGCCAGGCGCGGGCGGGTCTACCCAAGGGGTCGGGCGGTCGAGAAACCGTCCCTTGTTCGGCTGACCCACTCTCATCCTCCAGCTGTCGTGTCGTAACGCACCCATGAGAGTAATGGGGTTGACGCAACAAACCGGAAACGGCCCGCGCGTTTCTCCAATGGCAATGCGCTGCGTCTTCACGCCCGGAGTGGCCGCGGGACGATCTGGTCCAGCCACTCGATCAGTCCCGGGCGGGAATGCCATTACCCGCGGCTTCGACCGATGCTCTTGGACGACACAGGCACTCACCGGGAACCCTCGGGACAGCGCACCAGCAAGTGCGGCCAAGTCTCAGGTCGCAAATACCGCTTCCCACGAGCATGGCGGGCTTACCCCTACGCCCCGGTTCCACACGCCGGATCTGCGTGTCGGTGCGGTACTCCTGAGATTCGCCCCCGCCACAAGCTGAAATCCGGCTATCGGTCGAGTCGCTTCAATTGGCCGTTGAACGATTCCTTCGACTTTTGACGTCCTCCTCGGTCCGAAGTCCGAGGATTCCTACCAACGCCCGTGGCGCTCTCGGTGGGTTCCTGTTTCATCGAGTCGTGCTCCCCGTTATGTGGGAGGCTTACCGTCTCTCCGCAGGCGTTTTGCCTCTCCGCCCGTCCGGCGGCGAGGATGTTTCGTGCAGCGTTCAGATCCCGGTCATGAACTGCTCCGCACGGGCAAGTCCAGGTCCGGACCGACAGCGGCTTCGGTCCGTCGATCCGACCGCACGTCGAGCAAGTCTGGGACGACGGGAAGAACCGATTTACCTTTCCGACCACTCGTCCGTACCGGGCGGCTTTCTCCTCAAGCAACCGGATAAACGTGGCCCACCCAGCGTCGTGCACCGATTTCGCCAGGTGGGTCCGCGCCAACCCCGTGACACACAGATCCTCGACGTACATCGCTTGGTTCTCGCGGATGATCGTCGTGGAGTGTTTGTGTGCCCAGTCCTTGCGGGCATCAGACACCCTGGCATGAGCCCTCGCAACGCGCAATCGCGCCTTGGCTCGGTTCCTGCTGCCCTTCTCCTTCCTGGACAGATCCTGTTGCGCCTTGCGGAGTTTACGTTCGGCGCGGCGGAAGAACTTCGGAGAATCGATGATCGTGCCGTTGGAAAGGACCGCGAACGTTGTCAACCCCAGATCGATTCCGACCTCGGCGTCGAGTTCGGGCAAGGGCTCGTTACTGGTCTCGACCACGAATGAAGCGAAGTAGCGTCCGGCTGCATCCTTGACGACAGTGACCGAGGACGGTTCCGACGGCAATTCCCGGGACCAGGCGAGTTTCACGTCCCCGATCTTCGGCAGCCGCAACATGCGACTGCCAGTGACAGCGAAGCAGGCGTTGCGGGTGAACCGGATGGTCTGCCTGTGGTCCCGGCGGGACCGGAACCGCGGCGGCCCGACTTTCCGGCCCTTGCGTTTGCCGCTGATCGAGGCGAAGAAATTGCGGTAGGCGGTGTTCGCGTCTGCGAGAGCCTGTTGAAGCACCACCGACGACACTTCGCCCAGCCACTTCCGCTCGGGGGTCCGCTTGGCTGCAGTGAGCGCTTTCGACAACTCCGCGTCCTTCGGGTACGGCAGACCGTCCCGACGAGCACGCTCGCGGGCGGCGATCGCATCATTGAATACCACCCGCGCACACCCGAACGCCTGAGCCAGCGCATTCTGCTGGCCGGGAGTCGGATAGAGGCGGTACCGGTATCGCAACTGCACACCAGGACAGTAGCGGGCTACCTGTTCGGCGTAGTCGTGCACACGATCGCCTCGCTCGGCCGCCTGGTCAGCCAACCACAGGCCAGTGCCCGCGATCGCCTTGCGCGCTGCCCGGTCCACGTCGCGGTTGCGGGCGCGGGCTTCGTCGATCGCGGCGGTCACGTGCGGGTACCGGGCCAGCGCGTCACCGCCGTCGAGGTAGGCCTTCATCGCGTCGGCTGCGACACGGGCGTGCCACCCGTGCAGGGTGTCCGGGGCTTCCGGCTTGTATGGCGTGGCGGCAGGTGTTCGAACCGGCGGGTTCGTAGCGTGCCGTAGGAGACCGTGGGGATGGCCCGGAGGCTTCCTGCCACCCGACCGGCCGGCGGGTTGGCTCTCAGAGGGTTCTGCCTCCCCGCGGTCTCCGTTCGCTGCCTGGCTCGACACAGGAGCGTCACCACCTGGTGGTGGCCGGAAGCCGGAATGCCGACAGCGGATGCCCCATCCACCAGCACACGGAGACACGCCACGGTGATCGTCATCGGTATCGACCCGCACAAGTCCACCCACACCGCGACCGCGGTGGATTCGGCAACAAACAGGGATCTGGGCTCGCTCCGGATCCGGGCCTCGTTCGACGACTACGCCCAGTTGATGACCTGGTCGAAACAGTGGCCGGACCGGATCTGGGCCGTGGAGAACGCCTCGGGCCTCGGCCATCACCTGACGCAGTGGCTGATCGGCCGCGGCGAAGCGGCCGTCGACATCCCGTCCACCGCGACCGCACGAGTTCGGGAACTCTCCCGTGGTGGCCGGAGAAAGAACGACCGCATCGATGCCGCGGCCGCGGCGTGTGTCGCATTCTCGCAGGGCGATTTCCGGCCGGTCGCCCCGGAAGGCCACACCGACGTGCTGCGGATCCTGGACGAACGGCGGATCGACCTGGTCAAACAGAACGGCCGGCTGGTCAACCAACTCCATGCGCTGCTGCGGGAATTGCTGCCCGGCGGGATCGAGCGGGACTTCGGTACCGAGGACGCCGCAACGCAGCTTAGGAAGCTGCGGCCCGAGTCCGCGGCGGACTCGATGCGGGTCAAGATCGGCCTCGAAGTCGTCGGAGACCTGCGCAGGCTGCGGTTCCAGATCGACGACATCACCGATCGCGTGAAGGCCGAGCTCGACGCCTGCGGCACGACGCTGCCGACGATCCAGGGTGTCGGCACTGTGACCGCGTGCCGCATCCTCGCCCGCACCGGCAATCCGATGCGGTTCCCGAACGAGGCCGCGTACGCCAACTACACCGGCACCGCGCCCGTCGAGGTCGCCAGCGCCGACAAACAACGGCACCGGCTCTCCCGCAGCGGAGATCGGGCACTCAACTCCGCCATCCACATCGTCGCCGTCACGCAAGCCCGGACCCCGAGCAGCCCCGGCTACGAATATCACCGCCGCAAGCTCGACGAAGGAAAGACATCCCGCGAGGCGATGCGCTGCCTCAAAAGACAAATCGCGAAGAGGCTCTGGCGGACAATGCGCGCCGACACCGAAGACCGGCTGAGACAACCGGTGGCCGCCTGACAGCGCCCATCAGGCCGCATCTGGTTGGTCTGCCGGCGGATTCCACTGCCTCGCATAAGCGTCGACGTATTGCTGCCCTGTTCGGGCACCGATCATGCGCATCAACTCGTCCGTGGCTGCTCGGACACCGGTCGCGCCCGCGTCGCGGAACGGGTCCAGGTCCAAGGGCTCGAGGACCTCGACCACCACTCGGCGGCGCCACCATGGAACGGACGGGTCCGGCCGGGTCCCCGTGATTGCCACTGGCACCAGAGGAACGTCGGTGTCCATCGCGACACGGACAGCGCCCGTCCGCCCGCGATACAGGCGACCGTCAGGTGAGCGTGTTCCTTCAGGGTGGATTCCCCACGCCCCGCCTTGCTCGACGATCCGAGTCGCGGCTTCGAGCGCTGGCGACGCTGTGGCCCCTCCTCGTCGGTCGACCGGAATCTGGCCCATGGCCGAGAAGAAACCCCGCTGGAGACGGCCGGTGACACCACCTCGGTCGAAGTACTCACGCTTCGCCAGGAAGGTGATCTGCCTGCGAGCGGCAAGAGTCAGATAGAACGAATCGAGAACGGCGAGGTGATTGGCCGCCACGATGACCGGGCCGCGCCGCGGAATATTGCCACGCCCCACGATCTTCGGGCGACCCCGCAAATACAGCGCGGGCCCGATCAAGGCGTAACGACACAGCCGATAGAAGCAAGCACTCCACAAGCGCATAGACAGTGTCTACACGACGATGAGAGACACTGTCTACGTGACTGTGGAAGATACGAGGTCGGCCTTGGTGAGAGCTGGCGTCGAGCTACTCGAAGAGACAGGCTCAGCCGACGTCGGCCTACGGGCGATCGCCCGGCGAGCTGGTGTTTCCCACGGCGCGCCGCGACGATGGTTCCCGACCCACCGCAGTCTTCTTGCCGCGATAGCCGAAGTCGGCTTGCGTGACCTCGCCGCCGCGCTCGCCGGCGCAGCCCAGCAATCACGGAACGGACTTACCGAAATTGCGGCCGCCTACGTCGATTTCGCTCGCCGCCGGCCAGCAATGTTCACACTGATCTTCCGCCACGACCTACTCGAAGGGTCCGGGGCGCAGTTGCGAAACACGTCACAGCCACTGTTCAACTGGCTGGTAGCGATGATCAAGGAGTCCGCCGATGTCCGCGACCCCCAGCAGAGTGCTGCCGCGCTATGGGTCGGAATCCACGGGATCGCCGTGCTCTCGTCGACCGGCTCACTAGGGGTCGCAGCCGGAGGCGTGGACGTGAGCGAGTTGATCACCCGAATCGTGCACGGCAGTCTTCGTTGATCGGGTGAATCCAAAGAGGCGAGGGGCAGAAGAACGGTGCGGGCCGATGCTTCCCTCATCGACCCGCACCAAACTCGACCGCCGGCCTTCGAACGAATCTCCACTTGACGAACACAGAGGAACCCTCGCTGGCCGACACCAGGCTTTGGCCTGCTGCGATGTTCGAAGGATCCTGCAATTGACAAACACACAGGAACCCCCAGGACGGTCGTAAGCGAGGGCACACGCGGCCGGTCCCCCACAAACCGGCCGTACATCCGCCCCCACTCGGTGGCGTGTGCGAGCTTGGGCTGGGTCATGATGCCGCCCGCGGGATCCGGATCGGTTCGGACGTCGGGGTTAGCAGGGGAAGCGGGATGGGAGGTGTGAGGGGCGCGGTGAGGGCGGCGTCGACGTCGATGACGTACCGGTCTGTTGGCGGATGCGCTGCGGAGAACGCTGCGATGACGTCTGCGTCGAGTTCCAGCGCGTCGAGTGCTGCGTACTTTCCCATGGTGAGCACGACCATCGTGTCCCAGGTGGGCGTCTCGGTGAAGTCCGCGAGCTCCAGGGTGATGGTGGTTGCTTCGGGTACGACGAGCAGCACCGCAGTAACAAGATCAAGTTCGGTTTTGTCGGTAGGTGTGTGCACCGTGACTCTCCGTTCAATGCGGGGGTGTGAGCAGATCCGATGCACAAAATGTAGGGCCGCCCCTCTCCAAATGTTGCACAGCCACAGACGCCGAAGCTTGTGCTCGTTCCAGGCAAGACGACGCCTCGGGAACCGACGGACAGCGCCTGGCCGGCCGTGCCCATGCAGCAGTTCCCTGCGACGGGCGGCAGCGCCGGTCACTCGTCGATGAGCACCGCCTCAACGATTGCGCTGATGACCTCGTTGTGGCGCTCCATGTCCTCGTACAAGCGCCCCTCACTGTCACCGTGCTCGTTAATGAGGGTGGTGATCGCGTCGGGAGGGCGGCCGGCCAACCCGCGGTCGACCTCGACGATCTCCTCGGGTGTGTAGTCGCGCTTGTAGACGACAGTCTCGGTGATGGTGACGCGGATCAGTGGCCGATCGCTCATGCGGACTCCTGGGCGGGTGAAGCGAGACGGGTGGTTGGAGGCCGCTGCGCCCCGCCCCGGGGGGGCCGGGCGAGGCGCAGCGGGGTCAGGCGGCCAGAGCGGCGACGGAACGCTCGGCGAGGCGGATTTCGCTGGCCAGGGCCTTGAGGTAGACGGCGTTGCGCGCAGGCAAGGGCTGACCGTTCCCGCGGAGGCGACGCTCGACGCGGGCCTGGTCGATCGCGTCACGCAGCCGGCGGGTGGCGTCGTGATGGACGTGGCCGCGGAGCTGCCGGAGATCGATGTTCATCGCGTCCCACAGGCGCTGGTGGCTGCCGCTCCACACGGTGGCGGTGCCAGCGGAGGGGCGGGCGCGCAGCAGACGGGCGGCGGCGGTCGCCGCGGCGATGAACAGCTTGTGCTTGGAGGCGGTGATGGCCGGGTCAACCCCGAGGAACGCACCGTCGACGTCGACGAGGTAGCCCGTCTCGGTGTCGATGCCGTGAATTTCAGCGAAGTCAGACTTGGTGGGGATCACGGGAGCAGGCATGGCGGGCAACTTCTTTCGGTCGTTCTCGGTGCTGACAGGAACGACTTTGCCGACCAGGGTGGAGAGTGTTGCAGTCGGGATTGACCGCACTACGGTCGGGATACGCACGCTGACAAGCAGGTTCACCTCGGGGTACCTGCCTCTTGGATGCGGGCAACCGTCATCGTTGGCGGCTCTTTTGGTCTCGGTGGACGCTGCGATGGTCCCCGCGGTGGTGGTGGTGGTGTGAAGATACCGGAGGCTACGTGGATTCACGTGTATCGGTGCAGGTGCCGCCCTGTTCTCACGCGGGCGTAGTTGTGTCAGACGCTCGACGCGACCACGGCATAGGCCGCCAGGAACATCAGGGCGACGACGCTGACGCCGGCGACAATGCTCGCCGAAGTCGGGTGGTGCGCCATCCACTTATCCAGACGCGCGAGCAGCTCCTCTTCGAGCGTGGGCCGGGGAGCCACCGCGGGCCTCACCACGTTGATGTGAGTTCGGCGGTGTACGGCGAGCTCGGCAGGTCGGCGGGTTGCGGTGTAGGGCAGGTGCGCCATCGTGGATTCCCCTTTGGGCTCAGTCGATCTCGGTCGATTGAGACGTTAGAAACGGGAATCCGCGGTGTTGCAGCTGCAACAGCCGGGTTTAGGCGGTGGCGCAAAGACCCAAGATCAGGTGCCGGTGCTCGGGATCGGCGCGGTAACCGTGGCGGCCCTTGAGTCCCCCATGGGAGCCCCCGAACACCGATTCCATCCCCATCGACAGCACCTCGGTGTGTACCGACGACTGGTACTGCTTTCCGACGTAGACGTCGACGAAGTCATCGGGGCGCACGTACTCCCCCTTCGCGTACTGCTGCAACGTATGCGGGATCCCGTCTACTGAGGTCGTGCGGCGTTCCCGGAAGCTCAGGCACGCAGCGGTCGCCGCAACGTTGAATGTCTCGACGCGGTGTGACATCTCGTGGATCGCCGTGCGGTGGGTGTCCTCGGCGCTCGATGCGGAGCTGGGAACCCGCAGCTCCGACATCGTCACGGTGCCCTTGTAGGTCATGCGCAGCTTCCATCCCCAGCGACGCGTTTCCGGGTCCCGGACAGCGACCCACTTCGGGTCGCCGTCGGGCCAATCGAGTTCACGCATCCGGTCGACGGTCGACTTCTCCGGTGCCGGCGGCATCTCCTTGCGGGTTGCCCAGGTCTGCTCGGACGTCGGGTCGTCGCTGTAGTCGTAGTCGGTGTTCTCGGAGACACGCACTCTCGATTGGTGCTGGTAGTACGCGCGGTCCTTGGACTCCTTGACGATCATTCGGCGGCTGTTGTTGGACGCGGTCATCCAGTCTGCTGGGAAGACGGTGGAGGCTGCGGCGGTGACCTGCTGTGCCCGTTTCGTGGTGCTCTGGTGGACATCGGGTACGACGGTGCCGTACTCGCGGTAGCGGCCGAGCACTTCTGCAGCGACGCGGCCTTCGGCGGCACCGTGTGCGAGCCGACGCCGTTCGATCTCCGCGGCAGTGGCCTGCAGTGTTCGGCTTCGCTGGTTGAAGTCATTGACGAGCTCGTCGATCTCGTCGAGGTACTGGACGCGTTCCGGCGGCGGTAGTCGTCGTAGCTTGGCCGTGAGGTCATGCACTCGCTGCTCTACGGCACGTTTCTCCCGGGCGTGCTCGATGACGGCTGCCTCGAGCGCGGCGGCGTCGGCGTCGAGTCGGTCGAGTTCGGTCGGGTCGAGGCGGGCGGCGATCTCGGCGTCGACCTGGGTGGCCACGAGCTCGCCGGCGTAGCGGACAGCAGATTCATACCGGCGGAGCGTCTCGACGTTCTGGTTGCCAGCGAACGCGTCGAACAGGGCGCTCGCTGCGGCGCATGCCTCGCGCACTTGCTCGTCTGTCGCGATCGCCGAGTGGTCGCCATGTGTGGGTTCGGGTCCGGCGGGATCGGCGATGGTCGCGGCCTTCTGCGCCGCGTAGAGCGCACGCCGGTATTCGCGGCGCCGTTCGCCGCGCTGTGAGGGGCATCGACGTGGCCCGCCCGGATCGTTGATCCCGTCACACACGAATGTCTCTCCCTGTTTCCCGACCGGCTCTACCTGTGCTTTCGGTGTCCCCACCGTCTGCGGGAGGAGGTCGCGAGGTGATGGAGTAGGTGCAACGCGCGCAACGGTGCAAGATTGCGTAACCACCGCTACGAGCCGTCGACGAAAGGACCGCATGCCGCCGCGCGACCAGCTCGCCGACCTCAGCGATTCGGAGTTCGTGCGCGCAATACTCACCGAACTCGACCGCCGCCCAGCCTTCGCGGCCGTCCGCGACCAGCTCGCGACTCTGCTGGCGATGGGCCCGACGCTGACCGCCGTCACCGAGGCCGGCGTCGGACAGCTCGTCGAGCAGGCCCTTGCAGCCGCCCGCGCCGCGATCGCGGAACAGAACGTCGTGCTCGGCCAACCCATGCTCACCGCGGTGGACGTCGCCGAAGCGGTCGGTGCGCGCGGATCGAGCAACCGGGCTGTCGCGTCGCGCCTGCGTTCGCGCGGCGAGATCGTCGGTGTGGAGGTACAGGGCCGATTTCTGTTCCCGGCGTTCCAGTTCGATCTCGCCCGGGCGCGGGTCCACCCGGTGGTGGCGGAAGTAAACCGGCAGGTCACCGAGCACGGCGATGGATGGGCGGTTGCCCGTTGGTGGATGACCACAGTCGACGGGCATACCCCTGTCGAGCTCATCGAGCGCGACCCGGAGTTGCTGCGCGCGCGGGCGGCGCAGTTCTGCGGGTAGCCCATCCCCGCCGGCGCCCACAAGGTTCCGGCAGCGTGGGGCACAGCCCTGCTTCCGGCGCGGCGGGCGTCGACGATTCATGGGCCGAATAGGACCATGAACGTTCTCCACCCTTCGCGGACAGAGCGATCGACCGTCGGACCAGCGCGTTTTCTGGCGTCCGTGGATGTCACATCGAGTGGTCCCTGAGGTGCTGCCGCCCAGTACAGCCCCTTTGCCTCGCTCTGGAGAGCTCTCACCCGGTCGCTGGGTAGACACTCCCTTTCGCAGGTTCACGCTGAATAGGTGAAAATCTCACTCTCGGAAATGGCTGCCTTCGCTAAACGAGAAGGAGTGACGCTACGAGAAGTGCCCGCAGCGCCTGAACGATTCCTTGCTGACCTGCCGGGTCAACTCACTTTCTGTCGGTCCGAATTTCCCGGGCTTCTGCCATGTATCTGGGCCGGGAATCGCCGCTTCGTTCAACGACGCACCGCACGTCCCGACCTTCGCGTTCGTCGTACCGGCCGGCGGCACCGGCCCTGTTGACATCACGATCAGGACCGACAGGGATCGGATCGAGGCCTGGTGGTTCTACGACTGCTCGATCCTGCAGCTCTGAGGCGATCGCCATCGGCGGAACCGGTCTCACTTGCACGGTCGGACAGCTGAGGCGGGGCACCATTGGTCGACTTCGAGGTAGCCGCGGCCGTTGCCGGTCGGGATCTGGAACGAAACGCGACAGATCCAGCCCCCCGTATTCACCCGCGCCCACGCCGACAAGGCCCCCGGTACCTGGAGGTCCAGGGCGAGTCCTTCCGCGCGCACTCGAAGTGGCAGCTCGTTGGCACGGCGTCCGTCGGTGGAGCCGATAGCGGAGGCGATGTGCACGATCACTGGCGTCGGCGGGTCCACGACGCGGTACGGCGGAGGACCTAACCCAGACGGCCAGTGATCGAACATGCATTCGATTTTAATTCTCGACCTCGGCCGGGGATGACAGCCCAGCCGAAGACGCCGCGTCAGTTCGTCAGCTGCGGGGTTGAAGGCAGAGCACCCGGGCTGGGGCGGGTGCATTGCTGCGTCGTATCAGTCCAGGAGTTCGACGACTTCGGTTGTGTAGAAGTCGCTCGGGTGCCGGGTGAAGTACTCGTCGATCGCTGCACTCGGACTGTCGGGGACCGGGCCGGGCTCGTCTGCGAGTTCATGCCACCACGTCTCCACGTGTTCGCGCAGCACGCGCTGAGCGCCAGCCTCGGTGCGGTGGGTCGACACGGTGGTGCCGTGCCGGTGGTCGATGGTCACGACGGTCACCGATTCACGTTCGGTGGACGGGTCAGTACTGGTCATGACAGAGAACGCTACGACCGCACCCATCGGGTGTTGCGCCGGAAAGTCGGCCGCCTGGCGGTGGTGAACGGCGTTTCTACGGTGTGCGCGACCCGCACCCACAGACCAGGAGGACCCGCAGTGTGCCGTGTCGGCAGACGGTGCTTCCCCCACACCGCTGATCGCCTCGACCGCGCCGAGCAGGAGGTTCGACGGCTGCAGCTCACCCACGATGCGCGACTGGCGACCGCAGCACGGCAACCGACGTCCCAGGCATGGCTCGACCAGTCCGCCGGCGAGCTCGACCAAGCACGACGCAAACTTCAGCAGCAACGCATCGACCTTGCGTCCACCGCCCGCGGCGTGCACAACCTGATGCTCGAGGCCCACGCCCACGAACAGTGCGGACACCCAGAGCAGGCCGCCGAACTCCGCCGGCTCGTCACGCGTGGGCTCGCGCGCCGCCGAGCTGCCGACATCGCGGCGAACCCGGCAGCGGCCGATGGATGGACACCTCCGCAGGTCCGAGGCGGCGGCGATCGCTGTCCCGCGTGCGGCCAGTTCGCCGCGGCCTCCCACCGTTGCCCATCGGTCATCCTCGACGCCCGCCGCCTCGCCCTTACCGCCAGCACCCACCTTCCGCCCCCGACACCAGCGACCACCGCAGCCGGAACCGCTGCTGCGCAATCCCTGTCGACCAGCCTGTATCAGGACATTCCGCTGACCGCCGCCGACGCCGACGCGATCACCACCGTGTGCCGGGACGACCGGTACGGGCCACTCCCCCAGGGCTTGCCGGAGATCCCCCGCCGGGCGGACGGGTCACTGGATACAAACAGCGCCGAGTTCGCAGCGCATCGGGACATGGCACTCGATCGGGCACAGCGGGCGTGCATCGAGGACGACCACATCGACGGCGAGCCTGTGCCGGTCGTGCTGTCGCAGGGCGCGCTCGAGCCGTTCGCGGTACCGGTCAAGCGTGACAATGCTGCCCGACTGGGGGACGAGCTGGCCGCCGTCGAGGACCGCGAACTGTTCGATGACGCAGAGTGCGCAGCGCTGGCGGCACCCGATCGAGCGCAATGGGGTCAGTCTGCGGCCGGGTTGTGCTGGCGGACAGCCAACGACGAACCGTGGCGGCAGATCGGGACCGGCGAGCGGGTCGATCACCGCATGGTGACCCCGAGCGAGACGGGATCTGTCGCGGTCCTTGCTCGGCGCACGGTCGCCTCGCAGGCGATGTCGGCGTGGGCTGCGCACACAGAGCGCGACATGTCACCCGCGGCGGTGCATATGCAGTCCGCGGTCCGGGATGTATTCGTCCATCCCGACGCCGACCTTCCCCAGTCGGTGGAAGCGCGGCGGGCCCGGGCGGTGGTGCAGGCCCAGTACGCGCTCACGCAAAGGCATCTCGCCGCGCGTGGGATTTCCGAGGTGTCGATCTCGCGTGGGATGTGGTTTCCGACCGGCTCCCCTGCTCCTGCGTGGGTGCCGGCGGTGAAAGGTGATCGACAGCCGGCGGATCTGACGTTGAACCCGGCGGCGTCGTTCACCCTTCGCGGTGAGGTGTCGTCCTACTTCGCCCGCCGCGAGTGGGACGACGATGAGTACGTGTCGGTGCGGCTGCACGGCACCGTCCATGCCTCGCGGATCCTGTCGTTGCCCCGAACGGGAATGGGATGCTTGTCCGAGGAAGAGGTCATCGTGGTCGGTGGCCGTGCACAGTGGGAGGTTGAGCGTGTCTGAGCAAGCGCGGCGCCCGATCCCGACGTTCCGGGACATGCGGGCCTGGGATGTTCGCACGGCGGACGGGACGCTGGTCACCACGGTTTCCGCGCTGGGACAGGTGTTGGGGATGTCCCCTTCCGAGGCTGTGCAGTGGGTCCGCGCGCAGGAAGGGCAGCGGGCGATGCCCCAGGAATTGATCACCGAGGCCCGAACCGCCCACTGACCGGAGACCGGACTATTTCGGCCCCGTCGGCCTGTAGTCGGAGAACAGCTCTCGGTGGATCATCTCGGTCATGTTCGGCCCGGTGGCAGGGCGGTCCGTGGTCGCCGGGCGCGGCGCGCGGGGGCCGTCTCGAGGGTCGCGTCGACGGCCGACTGCGTGGGTGCTGCGATAGTCCATGTGCGAAAGCGCCTTCCGTTCAATGAATGATTTCGCCGCCATCATCAGCGTCGGGGTCGATGATGCCTTCCCACAATTCCGGGTCGTCCTCAACCACGATGCCGCGACCGCGGGCGGCGCCCAGCATCGCCACCATCGCCCCTTGCCTGCTGTCCGCGCCCGCGGTGGCGTACCCCCCGGGTGGGGCGACCTCGACCTGCGCCGCGATCGCTGCGAGACCCTGGGCAGTCGAGACGAGTTCGGGGTCCCCGGCGAATGCTCCTCCGGACCAGGAGACCGCACGGTGTTCCCCGGGTAGCCTCACGGTGACTGTGTCTTTGGCCTTGGCCATCAAATCCTCCTGCCCGCCATCATCGGCGGGGGCATCGGTATCGGTGCGTCGAGGATACGGCCGGGGTTCACCGCTGCCGGGGTTCATCACGTTCATGGCGCACCCACCATGGCCACGAGGTGCATGGCGTTCGACAGGGCCTCATTGATGAGGTCCACGACCTCATCGAGGACTTGCTCGGCCAGCTCGTATCCGTTGCAGGTCGTGTCGGGTGTCCACTCCCCGAGGTCGGTGACGATGAGGTCGGTGGTGACCACGCTGCCCGGTTCGATTCGGCTGATCGATGCGACCAATTCGGCGATCGGGTCGCCGTCGCCGACCAGTCCCACACGGACCGAGGGCACAATCGTCACTTCCGGCACGATCGAGGCGAACACGTGCTCGTGCGTGAGGATCAGGTAACGCACCTGATCGAGGTCAGTGAAGTGCTCGGGGGTCAGGTGATCGACCTCGGCGGCGTCGAGGGGTTGCTCCGGATTGCGGATGATCTGCAGCATCGTGACGACTCCTTCTGCTGGATGGAAGATGCCGCCACGGTCTCGTACGCGACGTTCTGGTGTTGCACGCCGACTGCCGACCCACCGTGATGATGGGCCGGCAGCCGATAGCCAGATGTCAGCTGGCGAACCGCTGCAGCAGTGCGCCTCGCTGGTTCTGGCCAAGACCACGGATGCTCCGGTTCTCCGCGATGTCGAGATCGACCATCACTGCGGACGCCTTCGTCTTCCCGAACTTCGGAAGAGCTGCGATCAGGTCGATGACCTTCATCTTCGCAAGGACCTCGTCCGTTTCAGCGCGCTGCATCACCTCGTGCAGCTCGACCCGCCCCTTCTTGAGGTCCTCCTTGACCAGTGCGCGCGTGCGTCGAGCCGCGCCGGCCTTCGCGAGCGCCTGCTGGCGCGCTTCCGGGGACAGCTGGGGAAGAGCCATCGGTGTTCTCCTCGAGATAGTGATTCGGTTGCGCCGTGGGGTACGGCAACTGCGAGCAGATCCTGTCGTGCCGCTTCTCCACCGCAGACGAACGCGACGGATCAGGACAATCATGCGGATGACGACACCACCGGTTACTGGTGTTTGGCCAGGGGTATCCACGGCTGGAAACGACACCAGCGAACCGACACGACACGGAGCCGTCATCATGCGTAGATGGACGAAGCGAACCGTCCTGCCCGCCGCAGTCGCGATACCCTTCTGCTTCGCCGCACCCGCCATCGCAGCACCCGGAGACGTTGCTGCCACATTCACTACCGTCGTGAACCCCAGCGGCGGCAACAGCGTCACCGGGACATTCACCTCCGCGAACGGTGCTGCAGGCTACTGCCGATTTGTGGACCTTGGCACCGAGACTGGCGACGAGACCTCCCCGTACGAACTCCAGGCTTTCGCTAGTCCTCCGGTGGTAGAGAATTCTGTTAGCGCGACCGACGACTATGTGCCCGCCGGCACCTACACAATCGACTGGATTTGCTACACAGTTGATTTCGAACTGATCGAGGCCACTACAGGTTTCGACGGCACTGCAGAGCCCGTGTTGCTGGAAGTCCCAGCCAGGCCAGAGCCGGTCTGCATCGGTTCCGCATGCTTACCCACTGGATCCTTCGGATCCTGACCTAGACCAGCGGCCCGAACCTCTCGGGTTCGGGCCGCTGGCCACGATGTCGGGCCTAGTCCTGCCAGACCAGCCCCTCCGCCTGCAATCGGGCTTCCACCAGCGCGGCGAGTCCGACGACCTCGCGCTGCAGGTACTTGCAGCCGGTCGCGGTGTCACCGCAGTCGGGGCAGAACGAGTCGATCGCAACGTCGGCGGTGATCGTCGGCCCCGCTGCGACCGTCACGACCGGAACGTACACGGCGACGACGGCCGGATCACTATGGGTGGCGCAGCACCCGATGACCGCCAGGTTGTCCTGAGGAGCACCGTCGGCGAGCTCCTGGGCTGTGAGCGAGCGTGCACGAACGATTCCGTGTCCGCAGGACGGGCACAGGTGCAAATCGGAAACAGTACGAGTGCGCATGCTGCACCCCTCCTTTCGAGGGTCGTGGCCCAACCCGGATGGCCGGGGCTTGATGTCCTGTTTCCGTGACTCCAATTTCCCTCGGGTGACTGATGGTGTTGTACCGGTGACTGCATGACCTCGATGACCGCGCCACTGCCGGGTGCGACTCGGCGCGAGCAGTGCCTTCTGCCAGATTCAGCGTGAGCGTTCGGCTGAAACACCCTGCACCTCCCGTCCGTAACGTGCTGCGCATCAACCGATCCGAACCAGAGGATGCGCCATGCACGACACGTCACTGCTGATCACCGCCACCATCGCTATGCACCCGAACGCCTGCGGCAACACGATCGATCTGACCGCGGTGGGCGCCGACAGCCACCCGAGCGATCCTCCTGCCTGGGAGCAGGAGATCCCCGTGCACGACCATCAGACGACGGCCTGGGGCCAGCAGTTCGCCGACGAGATCCTCGCGGCGAACAGCTACCGGCGCGAAGGACGGTGGTGGTGCAGTACCGACCTCACCGGCTACCCGTCCTGGACCGCCGACGTTATTGCAACGTAGCCCGCTGATCCACCTCCACCCGCACGAGGAATCATTCGTGCACGCTGGCACGTTCGATCCGCTCAGCGCGGACGGTAACGCCTGTTGAGCTCCAAGAGGTAATAGAACTGGTCATTACGCGCCGTTTCGTTCGCAATGTCCTTCGACTTCAATGCTGTCGCTGCTACACCAGCCACTGACGGGACGGCAGCTACGGTCAGGGCCGTGAGATCCGCGACGCCCATGCAGATGGAGGAAGCGGCGGCAATGGACCCACTCACCACAGCCCTGGTATTCGCCAATGCATCCTTGGCTGCGTTGAAAACAAGCTTGGTCGCACTCAGGGACTCATACAAATTCCTCAGATGAATTTCCACTTCATCATGCCAAAGGTCATCGATCTCGGCCCTTAGGCGGTCGTTGTCGAAGGGACTTGCCCCCAACTTTTTTGCATACTCGGCCATTCCCTTCCTGTAAGAGGACAGCGGCTCCCTTAGCTGATCGCGAGCGTCGAGAACATCATCGAGTGCTGCATATGGGAAAACTGGCAGCCTCTGAATGAGGCCCGTACCTGCTGCTGCCACCCCGGCATGTTTGACGACGAGCGGGGACGGCCTAATGCGACCTGACTCGACTAGAGCGCTCACCCTCTCCGACATCGTGGTGTCAAACAACGGGTGCACTGAGTGGTCCGTAAGTAATGCACGCAGCGCAGCGGTATAGACCTTTGGATGAGCATCGACGCCATCTCCCAGATCGAAGCCATCGGGTGCCAGCGACATCAATCCGCGTTCTAGCAATACCTCAAGCTCGCCCAATCCAGACCCCTCGTAGACCGCACGCGAATCCATATCCCCTGCCTGCTCAAGCAGATAGAGGATGCGTGTGAGGTCGTCGGTCAACCTCGGGTTTATTGCTCGAGCTCGACGCCTGAGACGCCGTCTATCCGAATTCGAAATATTGCTTGACAGGCTCGGATCCAAGCCAAATTCTTTCAACACCTGATCGCTTTGAGTCGCGAGGAACTCAAGCAGTCGTTCAAGACTGGCTTGTCCCGCCCACATCAGCTGTTCCATCATCACTGCGCCGTAAGAGAAGAGCCGGACCTTGTCCGAGTACAGAAGCGCTGCTTTTACCAGGCCTGAGTCTGTTCGCAATGAAAACGAGCCCCCCGCAGCGCGAGGCGCCGTAACGACAGCGATTTCACGGCCTTGCCCGGAGCCCCACGCATCACGCGAATGGTGTCTCAACATCGTGCGAGTATGCCCTGACAACGGGAAGTACGCGTGCGTTAGCTGCACCCGTCCCATCATTGGCCATAGAAAACTGACCAGCAAGTTCCCGACCGGCGATAGTCCTCCGAACGGTGCTGCGGCAACATCGAGTTCATCCTACTCGAGCCACGGAATCGATCGGCACATTTGGTCGTCAACGGCGACCACCCCTGCTGGTTTGCCCACCCCAGTTCAACTGCGGTACGCCGCTACTCACGTGGACGGTAACGCTGCCCGCTCAGCTGCGCCGCAGGTAGTGGGCGTCCTCCCCCAGCGCGCGTTCGACTTCGGCGCGCAGGGTTGGCCGGCGGAGGAGGTGTGGGTCGGCGGCGAGCATCTGCTGCGCGTCGGCGCGGGCGGCGTGCATCAGCTCGGCGTCGGCGAGCAGGTCCGCGACGAGCAGCCCTGCGCGGTGTCCGGCCTGGGCGGTGCCAGCAAGTGCGCCGGGTCCGCGGAGCTCGAGGTCGACGTTGGCGAGCTTGAAGCCGTCCGTCGTTTCGCACATCGCGTCCATGCGGGCCTGTCCGATGTCGGACACCTCACCGGTGAGGACGCAGAACCCGGGGTGCTTGCCTCGTCCGACGCGGCCGCGGAGCTGGTGGAGCTGCGCGAGACCGAAGTTGCCGGCGTCGAGGATGGTGATGGTGGTGGCGTTCGGTACCGACACACCGACTTCGATCACCGTGGTCGCGACGAGCACGTCGAGCTCTCCGATGCTGAAGGCGTGCATGATCTCGGCTCGGTCCGCTGGCTTCTGCCGGCCGGTAACCACCGCGATCCGCAGCCCGGACAGTGCACCGTCGGAGAGCGCTGTCGCGGTTTCCATGGCGGCAGCGGACTGCGCTTCGGATTCCTGGCCGGCCTTCGTTTCCGGCTCGGCAACAAGCGGGCAGACCACGAACGCCTGTCGACCTTCGGCGATCTGGGAGCGGACGAAGACCCAGTGTTCGTGGGCCGGGTCGTCCAGGGGGACCACCGGTTCCCACCGAGTCTTGATCGGGGTCCGGCCCGGGGGCAGCTCATCGAGGATGGAGATGTCGACGTCACCGAACTGGGTCATCGCTGCGGTACGTGGAATGGGTGTGGCGGTGGCGCCGAGTTCGTCGGCGATCGCACCGCCGGGGCCCTTGGCGAGCAACGCTGCACGCTGGTTCACTCCGAACCGGTGTTGCTCGTCGATCACTGCGAGGCCGAGGCTTTTGAACTGCACGTCCTCGGACAGCAGGCCGGTGGTGCCGACGGCGATGTGGATCTCCCCCGAGGCGAGGCCGGCGAGCGCCTCGCGTCGGGCCTTGGGCTTGTTCTTGCCCGGGACGAGGACGGCTCGAAGGCCGAGCTGCTCGCAGGTTTCGGCGATCTCCTCGTAGTGCTGCTGGACGAGGACGCCGATGGGTGCCATGAGGGCTGCCTGGTGGCCGCCTTCGACGGCCATGAGCATGGCACCGATCGCCGTGGCGGTCTTGCCCGAGCCGACGTCGCCCTGCAGTAGCCGCTTCATCGGCGACGGCGCCCGCAGATCGGCGGCGATCTCCTTGAGGACGCGGGTCTGGGCGCCGGTGAGGGGCCACGGCAGCGAAGCGAGCCATGGGCGGGTCAGTCGGCCGGTGGGTGCGTGCACGACAGCGGGTCGCTGCCGGGCGGCGTTGCGCTGCACACCCATCGCCAACTGCATCCGCAGCAGCTCGTCGTACGCGAGACGGTCCCTGCCCGAGGTGGCATCTGCGGCATTGTCGGGGACGTGCACGGCGCGCAGCGCCTCGAGCCGACGCGGCAACTGCCGGGCGGTGCGGATCTGCTCCGGGAGCGGATCGTCGAGCGTGGGCAGACGGCGCAGCGCGTCGAGGGCGGCGCGGTGCAGCGTCCACGTCGAGACCTGGTGTTTGTCGGACTGCGGGTACACCGGCACGAACGGGGCGGTGGCATCGCGCATCGGCGCGATCAGCGCACCGCCCATCTGGATGAACCCTTCCCATTCGGTGACGTCACCCCACATCAGCACGAGGTCGTCACGGCGGAAGCGCTGCGCCAGCCACGGCTGCTGGAATTGCATCGAGGTGACCCGGTAGCCGCCGGCGCCGATCTCGATGCGGGCGTACTTCTTGCCCCAGTCGGCTTTGGTGGACAGCACCTTGCCGACGGTGGCGACGTTCTTCATCCCGGGCCGCAGGGCCGACATGGGGGTGATCTCGGAGCGGTCGATGTAGCGCAGCGGCACCCGCATCATCAGGTCGTAGACCGTGGCGATGCCGGCGGCGGTGAGGCGTTCGAGTTCCTTGTCGCCGATGCCGGCGTCGTCTCGGATGCCGGCGAGGTCATCGATGGGGACGCCGCGCAGTCCGTCGAGAGTGCCTTCGAACTCGAGTGGTGGCTTGTGGGAGGGCTGCCCGAGGACGGCTGCGGCCGACAGCGTCGGGATGGTGCGGATCTCGACGTCGTGGCGGGGGCGAGCGTTTCGGGTTGTGTGCTGCGGTTTCGGTGTCCCCTGGTGCAGGGCCGGATCGGTGGCTGGCGCGGCAGGGCCGGCACCGAAACCACGCCGCGGCGCAGCGTGCTGTGGAGCGCGCAGTGCCGGATCCAGTGGGACACGCGGTGGGCCGGCGCCGAAGCCATGCCGCGGCGCGCGCTGCGGCGGGGGCTTCGCTTTCTGGGCGGTGGGACCGAGGAGCTGGGTGAGGTCGAACCCGAGGGCGCCGAGCTGGTCGGCGAAGGCCGGCAACTGAGCTCGAACGCGCTCGACGACGGCGGGGTGCCAGTGCGCCGACCGTGCGGCGGCCGACAGAATGGCTGTCGCCGAACCCGACTGGTGAAGCGCAATCACCGCGGCCCGCAAGGTATCGACCTGCTCGACTGCGGTCACCTCACCTCACCCTTCCCTGCCCGACAACGGCGGACAGCTCGCCTCTGCGCGCATCTTCCCTGGACACCCCGACAAACTCCGGCGTGCGCCGCGAGCGGCACGGTACCGGCCGGCTTCACCAGTGGAGCGGCAGCTGAAACACCACGTGCCTGCGGTCGATACCGTCGCTGCACACCACATGAGGACCCGGGGCCACCGTCGGTGGCCCACCGCCTGCGCGGCCTTCCGCTGCGCCCGAGCCCCCGCAGGAGGGCCTCATGTTCGTTTCTGCTTCTGCTGCTTCGCAGTCGTTTCCGCCCCGGCATCCGTGGCTGGGAGCACATGCCGTACGGCTACCGGCGCTGGAACGGCACCGTGTGGGCGCCTGCCTGGGTCGACCGGTACAACCAGCAGCTCGACCTCATCCGACGTCTGTTCGAGGCCGGTTACGACGTCGAGCACCATGTCGAGGACTGGTACCGGATGCTCACCGAGTTCGACCTGCTCGGCAAGGAACTCGACGCGCGTGAACGCGTCGCCCGGTAGACGATGACGGCCCCGTCCCTCGCGCGAGGGACGGGGCCGGGGCCGGTGCTGACGTCGCTACTTCGCGGCCGCGTCGATGATCTCGGCGGGCAAACCGCATGTGTCGATCGAGTCGAGGCGTGGTTCGTCGATGTTCACAGTGGCAGGGGTGACTCCTGGTTGTGAACCGCGGTCGAGTTCGACGACGTCGAGGGTCGCCCGGATCTGTTCGGGCGTCAGACCGGCGCGGTGCTGGTCGAGGACGTACTCGGTGTAGGGCAGGCACGCCCACTGTTTGACGGCGCTGGGGACGGTGACAGCCGACTGCTCGGCGATCTGTGCAAAGACGACGCCCGCGAGCACCAGCAGAACGACGCCGGTGACCGCGGCGACGGCGGTGATGATCTGCGCGATGGTGCTCTTGGGACGGGTGGCTTCGGACATCAGTCCTCACTTTCGGTGTTGAGGGCAGGCAGATACGGCGGCTGCCCCGCCAGGTGCACGGGGCAGCCGCGGTAGAGGTGTCAGGCGATGTTGAGCCCGGCAGCGACGTAGTCGGTCGGGGTCGGTTCCCAGTCGTCCCTGAACTCGTCGACCGCGTCATCGAATTCGTCGTTCTCGATGAAGTCGCGGGTGCGGCGGTCGCAGTGAGGCTCGTGAAGCCGATCCCAGGTCCCGCACGTGCATTCGGGTCGAATCCTTCGCGGCATGGCGTGTCCTCCTCGCGTTGCAATCTCCGTGATGGCAATTGCAACGCTAGAAACACATCCGATAGGTGTTTCATCCGTTACGGCACGGGTGTTCCGCCATGAGCGGCTGCACCGACTCGTCTGACATACGGACAACTTTCGAACGGCACGCGGATTCTTCAAACGATCAGCCTCGCCGATGCGACCGTCGATCCCCGGAAATCCCATGCCATCCCCTCGTCATCACGTGACAGGCAGCATGAGGGCCGGCTTCTCCACCCTCCCCCAACTTGGTGCGGGCGGACAGGTTCCAGGTCGCACGACGACAGTGCGAACGACGGTGCGGTGCACCCGGTGGCTTTTCACAGTCCTGGGAAGTCCTCCGAAGACCCCATGGCCGAGACCGTTCACGACCCGGGTCACGTCGGATCGGAGGGGTCGACTTGTCGGTAGCCGGTGCGGACCGGGTGTAACCGGTCGACGTCGATGCTCACCACCCGATCAATCGGCACGCGGCCACCGGTGGCGCGGTCGGTGCCGTGGGTGATCCGGCAGATGGCCTGATGGTGGCCGTAGGTCTCCTCGATCGCCTCGATAGTGAAGTGCCGGATCGGATCCCGAGTCGGGCTGTTGTCGCACCACTGTTGACCAACGCGGATGACGGTGCCTCGCTTGTTGGCGACCTCGGTGAGGTTGGTCGGATCGTGCGGGTTCGTGGTCATGAGTTCGTCTCCAGTTCGGTTCGGTCGCCGGCACACGAGCACCGGCGTGGATGGGTCGACGATGGGTCAGCGGGTGCTGCGGACAACCGACGAGCTGAAAGGAAGGCGCACGGCCCGCCATCCCCGGTGCGGGCCGTGCGCGGTGATCAGTCGATCGTGATGCCCTGTGCGGACCGGGTGATCACGATGCGGGTGTTGCGACCGAACTGACCCTGGTATTCGTGCAACTCTGAGAGGAAATCCCCATCGTCGAACGCCTCGAAGTACACGTGCTCGCTGTCGCCATCGGTGAAATCGACCTCCACCGTGGTCGAGGGGTAGAAGCCGTTTTCGAACTCCTCGCTGGTGATCTCAACCTTGCGGATCGTCTTGCCGGTCTGCTTCTCGAGCGCGCCAAGGACCCGCTCTTCGACAGTCTGGAATGGGTACCCGGCGGGAGCAATGATCAGAACCTGTGGATCCCGGGAGGGCGTGCCTTCCCGGAAGATGATCTGCAAGGAACCTGAATTCTGATCAAGACCAGCGCGCCAACGCTGGCGGGAAGGCACGCCCGTGCTCACGGTAGTGGACAACAACGACGACTCCAACGACACCCGTGTTGGTGCGGATCCGGGAAGGTCGCTGCTCGACGAGATCGTCCGTGACGGGGCCCGGCAGATGCTCGCCGCAGCGTTGCAGGCCGAGGTCGCCGACTATATCGCCCGGCATGCCGGTGAGGTCGACGACAACGGCCACCGTCTGGTCGTGCGCAACGGCTACCACGCGCAGCGCGAGGTGATCACCGCTGCTGGTGCCGTGGCGGTGAAGGCACCGCGGGTCAACGACAGGCGCACCGACCCGGATACCGGTGAGCGCAGGCGGTTCTCGTCGCGTATCTTGCCGGCGTGGGCTCGCAAGTCCTCGCAGGTGTCGGAGGTGCTGCCGCTGCTGTATCTGCACGGATTGTCGACCAGCGACTTCGGGCCCGCTCTGGAGCAGTTCCTCGGCAGTGGTGCCGGCCTGTCACCGGCCTCGATCACCCGACTGACCGCGCAGTGGCAGCACGAGGCGACCGCGTTCGCGAAGCGGGATCTCTCGCAGGTCGACTATGTGTACCTGTGGGTCGACGGCATCCACCTGAAGGTCCGGCTCGAGCAGGAAAAGCTCTGCCTGTTGGTGATGCTCGGGGTGCGGGCGGACGGCCGCAAGGAACTCGTCGCCCTGGCCGACGGCTACCGAGAGTCCACCGAGTCCTGGGCGGACCTGCTGCGGGATTGCCGCCGCCGCGGGATGCGCGCGCCGGCGCTCGCGGTCGGGGACGGAGCTTTGGGATTCTGGCGGGCACTGCGGGAGGTGTTCCCCGCCACCCGCGAACAACGCTGCTGGTTCCACAAACAAGCCAACGTTCTTGCTGCACTCCCGAAATCGGCGCATCCGGGTGCGTTGGCGGCGATGAAGGAGATCATCGGGGCCGAGGACATCGACAAGGCGCAGTTGGCGATCGCAGCGTTCGAACGTGACTACAGCGCGAAGTACCCGAAAGCGGTGAAGAAAATCGTCGATGACGCCGACGTGCTGCTCGAGTACTTCCGGTATCCCGCCGAGCACTGGGTGCATCTACGCACCACGAACCCGATCGAATCGACCTTCGCGACGGTTCGGCTTCGGACCAGGGTGACCAAGGGCCCGGGATCACGGGCGGCGGGCATGGCGATGGCCTACAAGCTGATCGAAGCAGCGCAGTCGCGGTGGCGGGCGGTCAACGCACCACACCTGGTGGCGTTGGTGCGGGCCGGCGCAGTGTTCCACCAGGGCAAGCTCCTCGAACGTCCGGTCGACATCACCCCGGAACCATCGCCCGACACCCCAGTGTCCGAGGTCGCCTGACAAACCCAGATCCACAGGTATTGACAATTCCTCACCCGGCGGCCGGGACGAGCGCAGCTGCGATGTCCAGCTCAGCGGTGGATTGGGCCCGCCTCCACGGCGCGCACGCTTCGCCAGGGCAAAGGGTCGCCAGCGCGGCGCTGACGACGCTGAGCACCTCGACAGGCAAGCCCTTTACCGCGCGCAGCGAGCCGTCGGGTCCCGTGCAGGTGACGTCCGTGAATGCGAACCACGAGTCGATCTCGTGCACCGTGACGGTGTGCGCATCCGGATTCACCGCGTGGGCAGCAAACGCGAGAGCGCGGGCGGCGAGAGCGCGCTGCGCGGCCGCACGCTCGGCGATCTCCTCGCGGAGCGTGCGGTTGTAGCCGGCGATGCGCTGCAGCAGCGGCGGGTCGAAGGTGACGGTCACGGTGGCCTCCCGGCGAATCGAAGTTGATGCCCTTGACCTTCCGGTGCCACCGGTGGTCGTGTTGCAGTCCGCCGCAGACCATCAGGCCTGTGGGCTGCGGTGGGGGGTGTGGACAGCCGAGCGGAGCAACGAATACGGGTCGGCCCGCCCCTCCGGAAAGGGGACGGGCCGACCCTGAGTTGGTATGCGGTTCAGGCGCCGAATGGAATCGGGGCCCGATCGTGGAAGACGCGCAGCAGGTTCGCGGCGTAGTGGATGTCCTCGGCCACCCGATGGTTTGCGGTGCCGTACTCGTCGACGAGCTGGAGGCGTTCGGCGGTACGCCCGGCGTCGAGGATCGCTCCGGCTTCGCAGAACGACCGCGCGTCGATCATGCGGTACGAGAACATCGCCTCGACCTTCGGCAACCACCGGTCGAGGAACTCACGATCCATGCGGTGCGAGCACCCGCACAGCGGGGTGGATTCGTCCACTCCCCACCGGGCGAGGATGTCGACGATCTCGGATTCGTACCCCGACAGGTCCGTAGGGACCTTGTCGCCGAGGGTGACGAGTTGCTTTTCGAGCTCCGCGAACAGGCCGTTCTTGGTGTGCATCCGGGTAATGAAGTCGTAGGCCGGGTCGTTTCGGACCCGCTCGATCAGGACTGCGGTGCCGGTGGTGACCGCGAGCATCTCGAACCGCTCGACCGGCTCGAGGTCCACGGAGTACAGCGCGAAGCCGATCTCGAGGATCTCGTGTTCGGCTGCTCTGGTGCCGGTGGTTTCGAGGTCGACGAATACGAACCCATCCACGCTCATCTGGTTTCTCCCTCTTCTCTCGGATGGTGCGGCGGCGCACGCTACGTGAGTCGTTCGCCGCCGCCGCACCGGTTTCGGCCGACGCGGCGGCCGCAGTCTCTGTGGGTGATCGTCACCCCTGGGTGTGACACGCCTCCCGCGCCTGCGCGGCCCGCAGCATCTGTTGCGCGTGGCCGTGCTGCCGCTGGAGCTGGGTGTAGCGGGCCAGCCGTGTGTCCTCCTGCTGTTGGACCCTGCGGGTTCGCCGCGGGCCCAGCGCGGCGCCTCCCGCCGCGGCGCGGTCGGTGATGATCGGCTCCGCCAGCGTCTCCATCTGCGCGCCGACCTTGTTCACGCGGTCCTGCCAGTACGACGCGGGACGGTAGCGCCGCGGCCGCGGCCGGTGCTTGGGCGTCGCCTGCGGAAGCTGTACGTGCGCGATGTCCGCCTCCAGCACGAAGTCCGGCAGCAGCGGCGTGATGATCCGTGACAGCTTGAGGCCCTTCGCCTCTCCCACGGCGCGGTGCTGATCCGCCCACGCCGCCTGCCGCGCGAGCAGCACGCGCTCGACGTACTGGTCGCCGGTCAGCGGGTCACCATGGTCGGCGAGCGCCGCGGTCAGGTAGGCATCGGGCGCGTCGGTCGCCGTCATGGGTTCTCCTCGGGGCATCTACGGGAAGCTGTCGAGGATGGACGCTATGAAGCCGGTGCCCTGCGTGTTTCAGCCAGACCGGGCCGGCGGACGATGCACGCCCTGGCTGCCGCTACTGCTGTGACTGTCCCGGCGGTCGTGCACGTCCCCGGCTATGCCGCGGTGCGTGCGGCTTCGGCAGCGAGCGCGGTCAGGTCTCCGAGGTCGGCCCAGGGCACCACCAGGTCACCGTCGACGAGGACAGCACCGTCCCGGCCATCACCACATCGAGCGAGCAACCGGCCAGGACGCTCGCGAGTCGTACCGACAATCGGGTCGAATACCGCCTGCACCACCCCCGCCGGCAGGAGGTCACCGCGACGCCGCGACGGAACAGTCACGCCGAACCGTGCGACCGCCGCGACGAATGCGTCGACGTCGTCTGTCGCGGCGACCAGCAACGCTCGGTGCGCCGTGATGCCCACGGCCTGGCAGGGCGCGGCGAGCCGTCCTGTCGTGTCGGCCACGACAACCCACACGGGCAGCGGTTCTGATTGGCGGACAGCATTGTTCATGGCGGGCACGGTACGAGCCCCCTTGTCCGGCTCGCCCTGCCCGACGAGTCTGCCGGTCAGCACTGTCCACCCGGGTATCCGTAGCGGTCGGCGAGCATGCGGATGACCGCCTCCACGACCTGTCGTCCTCCTGCGGCGCCGCGTTCGCGGTCGCGACGGATGCACTCGTCGACTGGGGTCGGTACGTCGACCACGACGACGGGGACGCCGAACGGGGCGAGGAACTCCTCCCATGCCGTGAGGTGCGCCGGGTCGAGCAAGGTGTCGTCGCATACAACCGAACAGCCCTGCCTGAGCGCGACTGCGGTCCGCGCTCGTTGGGTCGCGGTGATGACCTCTTCCTGTTCCTCGGTGAGCCTTCCGGCTGCCGCGAACAGTTCGGCGCGGAGATCGTCACGGCTGATTCGAACCCGACGCTCTGGGTCCTGCTGCACCCACAGCCGTGCGAGGGAGCTCTTGCCCGAGCCAGGCAGTCCGCGGGTGAGGGCGACCCAGTTCTCGCTTCCCGCCGAATCAGGCTGGATGCAGGCCAGGTTGGTCGGGAGGTCGAAGATCTGCACAGTCGGTCCTTTCGGTGGGAGCGGGATGTCCACCACCGTGCGTGGCGTGGTGTCGGGGTGTTTCACCCCGACACCCACGTCCGCGGTAGTCACTTCGGCTGGTAGACGTCCCACTTCACGCCGCCGACCTCGGCCCACCTGTCAAGGAACGCCGAATCGTCCACATCGAGGTCGATACGCGAGGCGGCCAGCTCGCCGCGCTCGATGAGTTCGCGGGCGTCCCTGCGCGCCCAGCCGGCGAGAATCGGCTCGGCGTCCTGTTCGGCGCCGACGACGGCGACGTGGTCGAGATCGCTGTCATCTGGGTGCTGCATCTGCACAAGCCAGACCCCTGTGATCGGGCCCCCCGTGTAGATGGTTTCGCCTGCATCACGGTGAACGAGCCCGGCGTCGTCGATCCGGTACCGCCACCGGTCGCTGTGCTCGTCCTCACATTCGATCTCGCCCACGAAGCCAGCATCGGCGAGCACCCGCAGGGTTTCCTCCATTCCTCGGAGGCGCCCCCACCCGGAAACGGAGAGCACGAACGTGTCGCCGTCCTTCTCGATTTCGTCCGTGCCGGTCGCTTCGTACATCGTCGACATCAGCGCCGACACGACGGTGTCGAAGGGCGTGTCGGACGCGTCGACCTCGTCGAGCTCGGGGATCTCCAGCAGCCGGTCGACGATCTCCTTGAACGTCGGCGCGGTCGACTGCTCTTCAGTGATGGTCAGTCGGGCGGATGAGTAGACGTCGGTTCCCATAATTCGGTTCCTCACTGTCGGGGCCTATCGGGCGACGCAAGGTTCGCGAGCGGGGATCGCGGGTGTTGCAGCGCAGCACCGCAGGCGGAGATCAACGGAGCGGGCGGACAGCCGGGTCTTCATGGAGACAACACGGGTCGGCCCCCGGGGAGTGACTTCCCCCGAGGGCCGACCCATGTCCGGTGACTACGCCGCGAGCTTCGGTGCGGACGACCACACCACGTCGACCGCCTCGTCGAGCACGTACCCGAACTTGCCGCGCTGGGAGTACCGGTCGTGGGCGACCAGGAACCTGCCGCGGGCGCCGTCGCCGCGGCGGAGCGCGGTCACCCCGACCATCCCCTCCGGGACGTCCTCGTGCCAGTCCCCCAACGCGCTGTCGGCGACGAACTGGTCGGCCGTGGCCACCTCGAAGGTCTCCTTGTCCCGCAGGTACGACTCCCCCGGCTCGAGCGTGCGACCGAAGTGCGCTTCCCACTTCGTCGGGAACCAGTCGGCCACCGACTGCGCAACCTGAGCCCGGCGACGATCGTCGAGCCCAAGGTCATCGGCGAATGCGAGTCCCACAAGAGCGGCCTCGCAGTCCTCCTCGAACCAGCGCCGTCGTCCGATTCGAAGTGCGGCGGGCATCTGCTTGAACCGCTCCGGGCTGATCCGCACACCCCCGTGTCCGGCCGTGGAGACGGTGATGATGCCGTCGGCGACGACGCTGCCGTACTGCACAGCACCCCACGGGGAGCTGGCGGGGATTCGATTGTCTGCGTTCACGTGTACTCCAGAGTGTCGGTGAGAACTGCTGCAACCGACGATGCCGCCGGCGTACAGCGTGTGTTGCAGACTTCGCTACTGGTGCACGGCGCTGAACTGCCGAGACGAAAATCGCCACGCGCTCGCCCATCTCGGCGTGCCGCAAGACGCGGTCGACGATCGGCCGGCCAGCTATGCACCGCCCAAGAACGCGAACCGGCACCGGACAGGTCTGGCTCCGAGCCACCCGGCATCCGACGCACGTTCAAGACCGAGTCCGCGAACGACGGCCCAGCAAGGTCACGACGATCAACACCAAACCGACAGCCGCACACCCCGATGCCACCGAGGACAGCAGCAACAACATGGCCACCGAATCCGACGAGTCGCTCACCACAGGGCCCACGTCACCGAGGCCCACACCGATCGGCCCCGGCGGCAGGCCGACCGTCATCCCCGGGATGGCGCTCGCCGACTCTGGGAATCCGATCACCCCACCGACAACGATGCCCGGACCGTCGCCCACCAACCCAGGAATTCCTTCGACTACGACGCCCGGCTCGTTGCCGATCAGCCCCGGAACCCACCCGAACGTCACACTCGGCGCGATACCCGGCACCTCCGGAACTCCCGGACCCAACACGTCAGACGTCGGCGACATCGCCATGCTCCTCCCTCGCGTACTGCTCAGCGCACAGGCTGCACAACCACACATGGCCGTCGCTGGCGCGCGGTCGTCCAGCCTCTGCGATGGACTCCTCGGTGGCCATCAGCTCGAGATCCCACCCGGACCGAAGGTCACGGCCACACAGCGCCGCCGTTCCGGCAGGCAACCCGCGGGCGAACCAGGGTGCCCCTCGGTTGACCGAAGGTGGGTCTTGCCCATCGCCGCAGCGGTGACGGGCTCACAGAACGCATACCGCTGCGTGACCGCACTCTCGCCAACAAGCCTGCTCATCGCTCGTGTCACCCTTCCCTGGCCTCGATCATCGGTGTACCGCTACCGGTTCCGGTCTCACACAACGCACCATCGGCCGCGGCCTGCACGGCGGCCATCTCTTCGAAGCTGTCGAACAGCAGCGGCCACCCCTCACCGGGCTGCAGCGCCGCCGGGTCGAGATCCCCGCGTACCACCGCGATCCGGACGCCGAGATGGTCGGCCCCGACGGTGGCGAGCCACCCCGCGCACGCCTTGTCGGAGCCTTCCCGCGACTTGTGGCACGCGAACATCGGAGCGCCGACGCCCACCTCACACCCCGGGCCTCCCGCGGTGCCCGCCAGCGCATCGAAACGGTCCCGCCCGAACTTCCCCGCCGCGACATCACGGCGCCACGGGCACTCCACGCACGGTCGACGCCGCCGCGGTAGCCCTTCCTTGAACTGTCGATTCAACTCCCCCGACATCGCCTACCCCTCCCCACGACTTCACGTGGCGAATCGCTCACGCATCACAAACCCTGCCCACCGGGACCGACACTGTTGCAGCGCCGACGACGCGGCCGGCTACCGGAATCTGGCTGTCACCGTCGCCGCCAGTTCCGCGTAGGCCACCTTCGTCCCCGGCTGAAGCTGGCCGAAGTCGAACGCCGCACCTGCTGCCAAGAGCGGATCGTGCGGGATCCGCCGCACCGCCCGCACACGCCGCTTGAGATCAGCGTGGATCTTGTCGACGTCCACCGAGGTCGACTCGTGGATCCCGTTGATCACCGCCACCGCATCGCCGAGCAGCTTGGAACGCCGCATGTCGACCAGCTCATCGAGTGTCTCCAGCAGCGCGTAGAACCCGTCGATCTGGGCCGGCGTGACGACCACCAACTGCGTGGCACGGGCCAGGACCTCACGGGCCACATCGGACGTTGCGCTGGTGCCGCAGTCGGCGACGACCACGCGGTAGTCGGCGGTGAGGAAGTCGAGGATCTCGGCGTACACCGGACCGTCCGAGGTCGTGTCCCGGTGCCGCGTCGAGGTGAGCGCGTCGAGGCCGAGGTCGTTGGACAGCAGATACGGCCGCAGGTCCGAGTAACTATGGAGCACCTCGGTACGGCCGGCGAGCTGCTGCAGCGGGAGCGCGGACTGCCCTTTCGGGAACTTGAGTCGCAGCGTGCCCTTGTCCGGGTTGGAGTCGACAACTGCCACCCGGTCACGCATCACCGCGGCGAGCATCGACCCGATCCCGGTGGAGGTGGTCGTCTTGCCCGCTCCCCCCTTGCCTCCGAACACCGCCACGTACTCGGGTCGACGACTCGAACGCACCGCGGCGACCGCGGCGTCCATCTGGCCAGCAAGGTCCGGTGCACTGCGATCGAACAGGCCCCGCAGCCATCCGCGGGCCGGGATCTCGAGCGCCTCGGGGAGTTCGATGTCGTTCTGGCTCATCGGTTTCGCTCCTCGGGTCGTTGGGCGGCGAGCAGGTCGTTGCGCCACTGCTCATGCTTTCTGCCGGTGCGGCGGTCGGTCCACCCCGGGGACGCCAGCGGCATCCATCCGGACAATCGCGATGCAGCCTGCGCGCCAACCCAACCGGTCAACGCCGTCCACCCCTGCAAGTTCGTGGTGATCACGACTGTCACTGGGTGAGGGGCACGGGCTACTGCGTCGGCCAATGCCTTCCAGGCGAGCATTCGCTCGTCGGGCCGGCGTAGGGACACTCCGACGTCGTCGATGCCGAGGACTTCGACTCCGGTGATCCGCGCGGTGATCGCGGCGGTGAGTTCCCACGGCGGCACGTCGACGGCGAGGATGGTGTCTTCGCTGCCGACGAGCGCGCGGCGGCCGGGGGCGAGCGCATTGACGACTGAGAACATGGCGCGGGTCTTGCCGATCCCGGTGGGTCCGATGAGCGCGATGCCACCGCGATGACCGCCGTGCGGATCGGCCGCGGTGTGGGTATCGATGAGGCGACGGCATGCGGCAGCAGTCTTGGTCGAGTCGATCTCGTCGACACTCGCGTGCTCGTATCCGGCGACCGCGTCGAATGCGCGGACAGTGTCGAACCACGTCTGACGGTCGCGATCTCGGGCGGACGCGGCGCGGGCAGAGGCGGCGTCGACGCCTGCTGCGGCGGCATGCACCCGACACCGGACAGCGTCGCGCCAGCCTTCCGGGCGGCCGGGAAGCTGTGCGGGACGAGCGACGAGAGCGCCGCAATCGCGGCAGGGCACCTCGATCGTGGTGACCTGTCCGAGGACCGCAAAGATGCGGCGGGGGCTGTTGGGTGTGCTCATGCAAGTCCCTCGAGTTCGCTCAGATCGGTATGGGCGCGCACCCCCGAGGCGGCGGTGTTGGTGGCGGCGACGCCGTTCGACGGACCTGCGGTACGGGAGGTCCGCATCGCGAGCAGCGCGCGCGACACAACGTCAGGGGTGGGGAAATCGGCGTCCCGGATGTAGAAGCGGGCATTGCCCTCCTCGAACCACCACCGCATCAGCGCACCGAGCTCGGCGGCCGGAACCGCCTCGATGCCGTCGCCTGCGAGGGCGCGGTGGAGGTTGCGGCCGGTGCGGGGCACCGACGGAGACGCCCCTCCCCCGTGCTTGCTCTGGTACCGCGTCCATGTCCGTCCGAGGTCGCGCAGTTGCTCAGCCATCTCGGGTTCGGCGACATCGGCGATGGTCCAGTCCTGTCCATCGGCGCGCCAGTCGCCGAGCATCTTCTCGAAGGTGGACTTCGACGGGGCCTGGGTGATGGTGCGCTGCCAGTGGGGCCGTGAGCGCAGGCACCAGCAGATCACGGTGACGGCCTGATGAAGGTTGCCGCCGGTGACGTGCGCGGCGGCGAGAAGGTTGCGCCGCCAGGTGTAGGTCGCCTTTGCGGTGTGCCGTTCGGCGATCGCGGCCCGCACAGTCTCGACGGCAGCGCTGAGGTCGATGACGAGGTCGGCGCGATCTCGAGTGGTGGCAAGAGAGTGCTCGGACAGCAGCTGGTCGAGTTCGCTTCGGGTACTGCGCCCTTGCCTCCTGGCGATGCTCGGTGCACCGCGGAGGCGTCGCCAGTAGTCGGTAGGGCACTGATCGGACCATGCCCACTCCAGCGCCGGCGCAGCGGCCGGGTAGTGCTCGGCGACCGCGGCGATCCACGCGTCCGGGTCGGTCGGCCGGTGCTTCGGGTTCGCGGCGAGCACCGCTTGAAGCCCGGCAGTGGCACCGGCCGGTGCGGGTGTGTCGGCGATGAAGCTCTGCTGGACGGTGAGGCGAGGGTCGGACAGCACGGCTGCGGTAACAGCGTCGATGAAGGCGGGCAGGGCGGCTGCGACCGCGTCCGAGACGACTGTGGCGAGTTCGGTGTCCGCGGCTGCGCGGAGGGGCATACCGGGGCCTTTCGATTGGTGGTCGTGGTGGTGCGCGAAAGGCTACGGTTTCGCTTCTCCAGTCCGGTCGGAAGACGAAATGGTCGTGTGTCCAGCAGTTTCGGTGTCCCTATCGAGGTGGCGCCTTGGTTCGACCGCGACCGGGTGTGCCTGTTCGGTGAGGGTGCATCGAACGGAAGCGGGCGGGGCCGGCGCCCGGGAAGGGGCGCATCCGATGGACGGGCAGAGGGTTACGCGGGTGAGCTGGCGTCGAGAGGCGGCCGGGCGGCTGTTCTCCGGTCGATGTTTTGTACGGCTGTGCGGGCCGTGGGGCGCCTGAAGAGTGTGGGGTGGGTTCCTGTGCCCGGTCGGGGGTTTCAGAACGTCTGAGAGGCGGATCGATCTGGGCGTCTCGGCGTCAGCCGGGACAGCGGGCCTGCAGCCTGGCGACGGTTCGTTGGGTCCGCAGCGTCGAGCCGGCTGCAGGTCGCGTTCGTGTGGCGACCGTGCGTCGCGAATTTGCCCCTCCCCCCACACCCCCCACCTACCCAAGGTGACCACTAGTAGTTCTTATATCTCAGTTCTTATTCGCGCGATAGGCGGTATGCCATGGGTATGCCACCCCTATGCCACGTCTATGCCAGACCGATTGGGCGGCATACCCTACGCCACACAAGCGTCGTTCCAGAGCGTGTGGCTTGACCTGCGGTGATGATTCCGGAACCCATCGTTCATCGCGCGGATGGCATACCCCATGACTGTCCGAATTATCTGAATCGGCATTGGATATGGCAGGGCTATGCCAGATTGGGGCCGACGGAAATCGGCATACCCTATGGCAGACCTACACCACCCCTACACCACCGGAAATACCGGACAAATGCCCCGCCGAGCCCTTTCGTGGACAGCTCGAAATCCCGTCCTGCGAAGGTAGTTCCGACCCACGACGAAGCCCGCCCCGACGTGATCGGGACGGGCTTGTTCCTGTCGTAGCCAAATGCTCAACCGTGCACGATCGCACCGAACAGTGCTGCCTGCACGACGTGCTCGGCGATCCCCGCGTCGATGTCACCGTGTCGGCCATCCGCCGGCATCATGTCGTTCTCCCGGCTGGCGGCGGCGATCCGCGCGCGATGCGTCTCGGGCAAGTAGTCGACCTCTCCCTTGACGATTCGACTGATCCCTCGCGCTACGACATCGAGATCGACGATAAGTTCCTCCGCGTCCGGACCGGGAACCCAGCTCATGGTCTCGTGACCGAGAATGAGCTCCTCGGTGTGAACGAGCACCGCCCGCGGCGACTCGGTGTGCCTGTACTCGAGCACTGATGCCCAGTACGAGACCCCGCCTTCCATCGCGGTAGTGAAGACATCGGTGAGGAACTCAGTGCGTTCTGCGGAACGAGTGGCAGGCATGGGCAACTCCCTTGAAATCGGCCGGCGGCTGCGGCGGTGGTGGGCTGCGCTGACCGGACGCTCGGGAGTTGTTGGGAGCCACCGGCCGTGGATATAGCTCGGCGGGCCCACCAGTGGCGGACCCGCCGTTCATGCAACGGTGCAGCGGACAGAGCCGGTCAACCGAGCCGGGTGCTGTTGAGATGCCCGAACCGATTGTCTCCGAACCGGGACAACAGTGAGCGCTGCAGTGGGGCACGCAGCGGCTCGTCGATCACGGACCACGACCGCGAGGTGAGGCCTTTGAATGCCGTTTCCGCGCCGGGCATCACAGCAAGGTGATCGAGCATCTCCTCCGGGGGCCGCAGGAGGTCGCCGGTCATCGAACTGGCGGGAATTAAAGGGCAGCCGGTGATTTCCTCCCAGTACTCCGAGGCGTACTGGTACATCCGGTTCTTCTCCAGGTCCGCGGGCGTCTGGTCGCACAGTCGCAGGCCGAGGAGTTCGGATCCGATCACCATCCGGAGCAGCGGTGAGTCGACTTGGTGCACAAGGCTGTACAGACCAGAGGAGAAGTACTTCGGCTGACGAAACCCGCGAGTGGGCATCCAGCCGCGGATGAGGACCCAGTACCCATCGAGGGCGAGCTTTCCTTTGGCCTGCAGGTTATCGAGGAGTCGCCCGACGTGACTGGTTCCGCCGAACACGTCGTTCCATTCGTTCGGGCGGTAGAGGACGCCGACGTGTTTGGTCTCGGGATGGGTGTTCGCGAGGGTGAGCAGTCCGATCTCTTCGAGGGTGAGTTCGTCGGCCAGGCACTGCTTCTCGAACGTCTTGGGGATCTGGACGAAGCCGGGGCCGCTGGTAGTCCGGCGCGGTCTCCGCAGTTGACGGGGTTCAGGCACGACGCGCCTCCACTCGGAGCCACTGCCCGCCCAGGCGAGCGGACAGGTCATCGAGGTCGGTGTCGAGCCACCATCGCACGCAGGCCCGAACCACGGCGTATCTACTGCGCACTCCTCTTGCCGACGGATGTGCTGCGGCGATCGAGTCGAGCTTGCTGGCGACGTCGCCGTGCAGGGTGACGGTCGTGCGGACGGTGTCACCACGGGCGGGGGTGGCGAAGTAATTGGTCAGATTGGCTCCGTCATTGGTCGCGTGGAGGACCGCTTGAGTCACCAGGAAGCTCACCGGGCGGCCGGTCGTCTCGCGGAGACGGGCGAGCGTGGTCGCCGTTGCGCGGTCCCATCGCGCGGGCATCGTCTCGGTCATCGCGGTCCTCCTGGGTGGTTGGGCGTGGTGGTCGCGACATAGGACCATGTCGCTTCTCCACCGGCGCTGACCTGGAGGAATTCGACGAACCTTCGGGCACGTGTCCCCCGCCGGCGGGTTTCTCTCCTGCGACCACGGAGGCGGACAGGCGTCTCCCGGGGAGACGGGGAGATTCGTAAGGCCGCGTCCTCTCGGCTCCACCAACGATGCGAATGCTCCGACTCTCACCCAGCGTAGAAACCGCCCCGGTGACTGTGCCGGGTGAGAATGAGACTCCTTCCCCACCTCCGATTGGACTGTGCGATGCGACGGATGCTGGCTCTGGCAGCTCTGACGGTGATGGCCGCGGCGTGCGGACCAGAGGTTTCGGTGTCCCCGGAGGAAACCGCCGATGCGCCGTCGGCTCCATCCACCGTCGCCACACCGAGCTGGGCATCCACCACCGCACCAGTAGCCTCCCCGCCCACCAGCAGCACGGCCACCCAGACTTCGACCATTCCCTCTCCTACGCCCGCAGCCGTTCCACATGAGAAGCCGCAGGTCAGGTTCGGGGGCACGATCGACGAACCTGCCGCCTTACCGATGCCACCGGCGGAGTTCATGGAAACGGTGGGAGCGCACGTACAAGTAGCTGGTGGCTGGCAAGGCGTTGTGGTGCCGACCAGCGTGCACTGCGAGACCGTTGGAGATCCGCCGCCTATAAGCGGGACGGGTTGGGGCTACTCCGCCAACGAAGATGGTGTCTTCGAGTCGCTCAACGTCGGTTTGCAGGCCGAGTATGAAGTGCCGAAACCGCGAAGCAATCGACCGCCCTACAGTCCATCCGTGCTCCTCGGGTGGGTAGATGAAACGGGGACTGGATGGAAGGCTCACGCCTCCTGGGCCATGGGGGCCGGGGGCCGAATGTGATCGTCAGTCCCGACCGTCGATCGATCCGTTTCAACGGGTATGCCTTGGCGACACCGTTGCTCGCAGGCTCGGGTGAGCTCGATCGCGTCACGTGGATTACCTTCGACGGCGCTGTGACCTGCGCAGATCCGATGCGTGACCTCAACTAGAGGAATCAACCGCTCCCACCTTCAGCGCCCTATAGAGATAGGCCTCGCTCAATACAGAGCTCGATGCAGAGATGGGTGTGGGTGGTAGGGCACCACTCCCCTACCCCGGACAGCGGTATCCCCGGGAGACACGTGGTCGTCCCGGGGATACGGCTCTCTCTGTATATATAGGGCGCTCAGGACTTTCGGCGGCGCCGTGCGTCGACCGGCAGCAGATCCTCAAGCCGATCGTTGGCCTTCGGGTCCTTGGCGATTGTCTCGAGACCGAGGCGCATCAACGCGATGACCATAGCGTTGTCCGACGGACGGCGGCCAAGGCGACGCTTGCGCTCACGACGGTCGCGGTCGCCGTACCAGTCGTCGCAGCCGTCCTGGAACTCGTCCTCGATCGACTGGTCCCACTCGACGTACTTGCGACGGACCTCGCTGTTAGTGGATTCGACGACCCGCTTGCTGCGCGACGTGGTGCTCTTTTTCTTCGTCGGTTCCGGAGCGGCCTTCGGTTCCGGAGCTTCCTCGACCTCCGACGGCGCGGGTGCGGGAGTCTCGGCCACCGGCGTCGTCTCCGGGACGGCAGTGAGCGAGGGCTCGACAGCTGCAGGTGCCGTTGCTGCAGGTGCCGTTGCGCCAACGAACGCCGGAGGCAGAGTGCCGCCGCCGAAGCGATCGGGTCGACCTGACGTCATCTTCGCCATTACTGAACTCCTTCTGCGACGGCCACGGCAACCGCCGCACCTTCATCTCCACCGGCGTCTGCGGCCGGCACATGGTCGTCTTCGTCGGGTTCGACGGTGAACTTGAGCGGGCTCTCGAACAGGACCTCACGCATCACCTGAGGAAGCTGTTCGTTCTGGAGCTTCTCGATGGTGTCCTCGTACCGCTCCGGGGCGAGCAGCGCGAGAAGGTTGAGTGCGTGCCGCATGTAGGCGGACACCAGGCGCAACTGCGAGTCGGTATTGATCTTCGGCTCCCCCGCTGCAGTGAACATCGAGGGCAGAGCGTCGGCGACGGACTCGCCACGACCGTTGGCAGCAGCGACGAACGCGGCTTCGTTGATAGCCGGCGCCCACACCCCGGATGCGAACGCGTCCCGCGGATCGTCGGCGTCGAAGCCGGAGTCAGGCCAGGTCCCATTCACGAACTGGACCGTGCCTTCGACTCCGATGCGGTGCTCGGTGGTGCGGTTGACCTTGGTGACCACGACGCCTGCCACTGCGAGCGGATGACGCCAGGCCTCCGCGAAGTGCTGGACCGCTCGGACGCCGTCAGCGAACCCGACCGTGCCGAGCAGTTCCGGGTGGGCCGGGAAGATGGCCCATCCGGAGGCGAGAATCGCGAGTTCCGTGGTCGACCCCACCGAGGGTGGGCAGTCGATCAACACGACGTCGTAGTCCGAGGACAGTCCGGACTCGTGCAACCCCTTCCACAATCGCAAGTGCGCGGCTGCGGGCTTCTCGTCCGCGATCTCCTGCAGCGCTGCGCCCGGTGAGGGCACAACATGAACCGATCCTCCGGGTACGAGCGCTCCCCCGAGCTTCCAGGGCCGGGTTGTGTCGGGCTGCCACGGTTCGGTAGCCAGGTGCGCAGCGCGAGCGACGATGCTGGGCTCGGTCGGGTACTTGATCAGGTCGGCGATCGAGACGGGGTCCTCGACAGTCGGCCCCGTGCCGGTAAGGACCGTCATGCTGCGGTTGGTATCGGCGTCGACGATCAGGACCTTCACACCGACGTTCGCGAGGAACTTCGCGTACTGGGCGGTGGTGGTGGTCTTGGCGACTCCACCCTTCTGAGAGGTCATCGAGCAGGACTTGTCGAGTGCGGCGTTGAGTTCCGCAGGGGTCAGGCTCATCGGACCCCTCCCCCGCTGTGTCGACGCGAGGGGGCGACGAGATTCGTAGGCTGCACGGCAGCTCCTCGTGTTCTGGTGGTTGATGTGGTGCGAGAACCGTAGGTGGCGGGTTCTCCACGCGATCCGCGTGTGTCACAGGGTCCGGTGGTAGCGCGTGACTCCCGTGACTGGAGAGGTTCGCGTGGTTGAAGGGTAACGCGTGGACAGCGTGTCTCGTGTGTCCACCCGGTTTCTAGTGATGCGCGTGTTTAGAGTGTCTCCCCCATTTCTCTGGTTCCATGCTGGTCACGGGTATCACGCATACCACTGGTGTCGGGTATGCCACGTGTATCTCGTGTCTCGCGTGTCGCCCTCGCTTCCCGGGTTTCGCGGGTGACAAGGGTGCCGTGGATAACCCGTGTGGCATGGGTCAGTCGGGTACTGCGGGGGTCACGTGTGACCCACGATTCGTGGGTGGCACGCCCTCTCCGGGTAACGCGGGTGTCTCGTGTTACCCCCTCTTCCCGTCAGGTTCGGGTATCGCGTGTGAGGTGTGTTCGTTGGGGGACCGGTGTGGCACGTGTTGGCCGGGTATTCCGCTATACCAGTGGGTTCCGGGTATCTCGTATTCGAGGGGTATAGCGGGTGACCGGCGATTCGTGTGTGTGTTGGGATGCACCGGTATCGCGTGTGGCGTGGGTGTCCCACTGTTCCCAGGCTCCGCGTGATTCGTGGGTGTCGCGTTGGTCGTGCGTTTCGCGTGTTGTCCCGGTTGAGTGTGTCTCCAGTTGTTCCCGTTTTACCGGTTGACGTGGGGTTTCGTGTGACTCTCGTGTTTCACGCAGTACCCCTATTGCCCGGGTATTGCACGGAACGCGTGCATCGGGGGAATCGCGTGTCACATGGGGTTCGCGGGTACTTGGGGTTTCGCGGGTGTCTTGTGTTGGTGGGGTCTCGCGGGGGTCATGGGAGTGGGGGAGTTATGTGACTCGCGGGAGTCGCGGGCTTCAGGGGTATCGCGGGAGTCGGGTGGGCCTAGGGAGTCGGGGTGTAGACGGGTATCGCGCGAGTCGGGTGGGGCGGGGGAGCGGGGGTGCGGACGGGTATCGCGGGTCTCGCGCGTCTCCAGTGAAAGCCGGTGTTGTCGGGTATCGCGGGAGTCGAGTGGAGCTGGGGAGTCCGGGCGTGCGCGGGTGAAGCGGGTGTCCCGGGTCTCGGGGGAGTCCGGGCAATGGCGGGGGGCGCGTGTTTCGCGGGATCCGGGTGGGGCGGGGGAGGGGAGTTGTAGGCGGGTATCGCGGGTGTCACGCATTTCCAGTGCGGCCCGGCGTACTCGGGTTGAACGGGTATCTCGTGTGTCGTGGGATACCGGTTTCTGGCGTGTGGCATGTGTGTCTTGGGTGTCGGGTAGTTCGCGCGATTTGGGGAGTGCGCGGGTTTCATGTGTATCCCGTGTTTCGCGTTTTGCGCGTGGCCCACGTGTGGCGCTCGGTTCTCGTGTTTCGCGCGTATCCCTGCATTCGTGCCGGTCTCGTGCCCATTGGGTGTCGCGTGTTTCGTGTATTACCCGGGTATTGCGTGTATCGCGTGTCTGGCGTGTTGCGTGTATCCCAGGGGTCACCCTGGTTTCGTGCGGCGCGGGGGTTTCCCCTGCGATGCACGGCTCATGGGAGTCGTGTGGAGCGGGGGAGTCGTGCGGCGCGGAGGAGTCGTGCGGCACGGGCGACGGGCGACTCGTCGGGCCCGAGGTCGGCGACCGGGGCGGCTCGGGTGGCGTCGAATCGTCTTGGCCGCGATTGGTCGGCTGGCGGGCTGCGCCGGATGGGGCCTGCGGATGCCTGCGCGGCCCGCTGGCGCCCGAAACGGCGTCGGACGGACCCGGGGGCCCGATTTGCGTCCTCGACGCGTCAGCGGCTCGCTGACGCGTTTCCGGGTCAATCGGAGATCTGGGGTCCCGAACGCGAACGGGAGACCCCCGTTTTGCCGCCTGAGAGCCACGCTCGCGGACGAAAAAGCCAATCTGGGGTTCCTGTGCCAGAAAGGGGGAGCGGAGCGCTCAGAGGGCGTGCCGCGTTTCGCGTCCTCCGGGCCGCCTGCGGGCCGAACAGCGGTCTCGGAGGCCACACGACCGAGCCGAGGAGACACCCCTCGCCGACCGGGGTCCGGCGAGAGCAGGTGAGCCTCGTCGAGCCCTCCGCTCAGGCGGGAGCGGGAAGCTCTCACGGGAACAGCCAGTACGCGACCGCCACGGTGGCAGCGAGGACTGCGGCGGAGCCCGTCAGCGGGCGCCAGAGGCAGCTTCTAGCGCCGAGGTTCGCGTACCGCGGCTGGTGCAGCGCGACACCCAGCGCGAGGAGACCGAGGAGCGCAAGCGCGCCGATCCCGAGAACTGCCGGAAGCGGTGCGGCCGCGAACGCGAAGGCGAGGTCGCTGGTGCCTGTTCGAGTGCTCATGGCCACGAGTGGACCGAGCCGGTTCACCGCCTGTTGCAGACCCGAGAGTCCGGCGACGGGACATACCGCCGGCGATGCCCTGCGACCTGGCTGGACAGCGGTCTCCCGGGGAGACACGAGGCGGCGGAGGGAGACACCCGCGTCGGGTCCGGAAACGCCTCGGGGCCGGCTCCCCGAAAAGGAGCCGGCCCCGTCGTCACGCTCGCGTCCATGCGACCACCAGAGGCACGTGGACGACAACCCCGCGACCGCTGTCCACGCGGGCGGACAGGGTCGGATTCCTCGATCGATCGGATTCCGCTACCACCACGGAGGGCGGCGTGACCGATCTCAGCGTACGGGGAACACGCGGTGACCACCGGCGAACCCGCCACCGGCCCGTCGGCGTGTCAACGCGCCCCCGGGCTGCTCACCGGTCGGTGTGCCGCCACAGCGGGCGGAACGCTGCAGCTGCTTCCGACACGATCCGCCATGCCTCAAGCGTGGGGACCGGACCGCTGCGAGCCGCGCGTACCAGCGCCAGGCGCCCGGCCTCGACCGCATCCTCGACCGTGCGACCGACGAGGTCGTCGATCTCGTAGTCCCGGCGGCCCGGCTCCGCCTCACACGCCGCTCGCTCCACTTCGCCGGCCTGGCGGGCACCGCACTCTGCAGCGACCTCGAGGGCCTGGAGCTCACGCAGCGGACGGTCGCCACCCCAGCGGTCCGCGAACTCGGACAGCGCATCGGGGGAGGAGTCCGCATCCACCCCGGTGGCGGCTCGCTGCCGCGCGTTCTTCCACCGCACGTTCGCAGCGGCCCGGTTGATCCCGCCGAGAGCCTCCTGGCACTGCCGCCACGGCACGTCCATCTCCCGAGCCCGCACCAACGCGGCACCGGTCACCGCGGTGGCCATCGCGAGCCGGCCACGCTCGTCGCTCTCGCGGGCATGAGCGCTACGCAACGCATCCAAGGCAGCAGCCTGCTCCCGCACCGAGTCTGTGACCACCGCGTTCACGGACAGCACCGCCTTCTCGACTCCCGAATATATGTCTACGTCCACAATACATAGACGCACCGCCCGGGTGCCCGAACCACACACCCCACCGCCCACGCCCGCACCGCGCGCCCAAAACCCAGCCACCTGTAGTGGGTGGGGTGGGCGCCTGCCGGTGGTGGCCGGGGTGTGTGGGTGTCCCGGGGCGAAGGGTGTCGCTTGCCAGGGTGATGGGACCACCTCGTTGCCATGAGCATGGGACCACCCGAGAGTGCTCATCGAGCATCGGCCTCGCTTTCTGAACTGTCAACCACGGTCCGTCCGGGACGGCTGCGTTGCCGGTAGGACGGACCCTCGATCACCAGGGTGTGCGCCGCGGAAGTGAGCCGATCGACGGCGGACTGCGCCAGCAGCGCATCGGTGGTCATCGACAACCACTCCGAGGGCTCACGATTGGAACTGACGATCGTAGATTTGCGTTTGTGCCGCTCGACGACAAGCTCGTAGAAGTCGTTCGTTTCGGTTGCATCGAGCGGCCGCAACGCGAAATCGTCGAGGATCAACACGTCGACGGCGGTGATCCGCCGCATCTCCGCGTCGAGGGAATTGTCGAGGCGGGCGGCGCGCAGGCGGGCGAAGAGTTTGTCGGCGCGGGCGCAGAGCACGCTGCGTCGTTGCCGGATCGCGATGTGACCCAATGCGGTGGCCAGATGCGTTTTACCCACGCCCACGGCGCCGAGGACCAGGACGCAGTGGCCGGCGTCGGCGAACCGCAACGACACCAGATCCGACAACAACGCCCGGTCGTAGTGCAGGTCCTCGAGTGCATCCCAGGTGTCGATGCGCATGTTCGGATCCAGCCCGGCCTTGGCCGAACGGAGGGCTGCCGACCGTGATTCGCGGCGTGATACCTCGTCGGCCAACAACAGTTCCAGGAAGGCGAGGTGGCTGAGTTGATGCTGGCGGGCCAACGCGAGTCGCTGCGGCAGAGTGTCTTTCAATGCGCCGAGTTTGAGGGCCTTGAGGATCGCGATCAGGTCGGCGCCGATCGGATCGACCGGGCCGGTGGTTGTGGTGGTCATCGGGGCTCCTTCGCGTCGGTGCCGTCGTCGGGGACGACCGTCAAATGGGGGGTCCTGTCGGTGGCAGAAGCGGTCCTCTCACCGGCAACGGTGGTCCCGCCGGTGGCGATGCAGGTCCTGGCGGTGGCGAACTCCGACGGGTCCCGGGCGAAACGAGCAGGGGCGGCGGCACCGGCCGCCGGCAGGACAGGTGGGGTGGTTTCGGTGCCACGTTCGAGCATCGAGGCGATCTTCGACACCGACACGACATCGAGGTCCAGCGCGAGGCTGCACGCCGTGTCGACCGGGTCGGGCCCGTAGCGACGCACCAACCCGAGCAGTCGGTAAACCGCTCGCATCCGGGTCCACGGCAGTCGGTCGTCGAGCAGACGCTGGGCGTAGATCCCGATGCACCGACCGTGCTCGGTGCAGGTGGCGATCAACCGATCCAGATCCCGCATCGCATATCCGACCTTCTCGGTGGGCAGATCCTCCGGATCGGTGCTGCGCCCACCGGGAGGCTGGCGGGGGTGCACCTTGACCAGGGTGCCGCGGGAGTAGAACTTCACCAGTTCGGAATCGGCGCGGGCATCGAGCACAGTCCCGATCCACTGCTGCGGAAGCGAATACAACGCCCGGGCGATCTCGGCATGGAAGTCGCGGTGCACCTTGATCCGTTTGAAGATCGGCACATCATAGGGTTGCGGAACCGCCAGCAGCATCGGCGCTTCGTCGGTGTCGAACGCCTCGGACGGGCGGGCCGCGGTGGTTCCGTGTATCCGGTGGCCCGCCACCTCACGACACCACTTCTCGGCATGGTCCTGCGCCTCGGTCAGGTCGGTGAATGTTTCACCGGCCCAGAAGTTTCCACGCACGTATTGCACGGCGCGTTCGACGCGGGGTTTGTCCTTCGGGGAGCGTACCCGAGCCGGGTCGGTGACGAATCCGACGTGCTGGGTGTAGTCCAGCCAGCCTTGGGACAGGCGCGGATTGACCGCGTCCGGGTCGGTGACGACGGCTTTCATGTTGTCGGGGATCAGGACCTTGAACACACCGCCGAAGAAGGTCCACGCCGCGTCGCAGCCGGCGATGATCGCCGTCAAGGTCTGGGAGTAGGTGAGCCAGACGAACATGTGCCGCGAGTACACGGCGGTGAAGATCAACGCGTGGACCTTGCGCCGGCGGCCGGTCTCGGGGTCGGTGAGCATCCCCAGGTAGCCGAAGTCGATCTGGCATTCGCTGCCGGGTTCGCCGTCGAGGATCCGCACGGTGGTGTCGGTGCGGCCGAATCCGCATCGCTGCGTGGCGAATCGGTGCAGGGTGCGATACGGCACCACACATCCCTGCCGCGCCAGCAGGGTTTCGATCTTGGTGATCGTCAGGGGCGGATGATCCTTGCCGCCGGTCACCCATTCGCGGATCTGGTTCTCGAAAGGCAGCAGTGTTTCCCAGGCTGCGCCGTGGCCGTGCGGGCGTGCCGGGCGCACCGCGTCGATCACCGCACCGATCAGTGTGTCGTCGAGTGCCTCGATGCTGTCGGTGCGAGCCAGGCCGGCGGCTCGAGCGGCCTCGATGTAGCGGCGGACCGTTTTGCGGTCGACGCCGCAGTGCGCTGCGATGGTGCGCAGTCCTGCGGGTCTGTCGCCGGGGCCGGTGAGCCAGATCCGGAGTACTTCTTTGACTTCGTTCACGTTGACCTCCCGAAACGCCATGCTCGCCTGCCTTCGTGTTCGGAGAACTCCGACACGAGGTATCAAACGAGCTGTTCGTCGGGACCTCGGCGCGACGCGCCGGGTGGTCCCATGACTGGCAATCCGGGTGGTCCCATCTACCTGGCAAGAATCAGGTCAAAGTGGTCCCATTCTCATGGCAGGCGACAAAGGGTCGTCGTCGTTGGGGGTGTTCGTCCTGGGGTGCCGGTGCCCGGCCCGGTCACCCGGAGGGTGGCCGGGCAACCCAGCCCCTGGGGCTGGGTTGAGGGCGCCGGTTCCCCAGGCTCCCGGCCGCCGGTAGGGGGCCGGGGGGTTGACCTGCGCGGTGTTGGTGGGTGGTTCGTTCCCGGGGGCGGTGCGCCTTCGGTGCCGCACGGGTCGGTGGGTGTCGTTCGGCGCGGTCGCTGCAACGCGCCGTTGGTGACGGGGTGGGGTTCCTGATTTCGGCGGCACATCCTCGTGTGCCGGGCTGGTGGGGTGACTGGGGGGTGGCCTCCGGCCGGATCGTTGTCGGCTGCGGGTTGGGCGGGGGTCGGCTTCCGGGGGTGGCTTGTGGGCCTGCGACGTGGGTGGCGTGCGACGTGGATGGGTTGGCCGGTGGCGGGGTTGGCCCTGTGCTGACCCGTGAGGTCACTTCGGGTCGACACAGCACCGGCGGGGCGACGGAGCTCCGAGGGGTTCGGCGCGGTCGCTGCAACGCGCCGTTGGTGACGGGGCGGGGTTCCTGATTTCGGCGGCACATCCTCGTGTGCCGGGTCGGGAGGGTGTGGTTCGGGGGAGCGGCGCACCGGTGGCGTGTGGCTGGGAAGGGGTTCGGCGGCAGGTTCGCTCCGCTCAGATCGTGGTTGGCCGGCGGTCCGAGCGTTCGACGCGTGCGACCCGCCCCTCGCGGGTTGCCCGTCGGGACGACTCGGCGTCCACCCGGGGGCAGCCCGACGACCCGACTGTCACCCACAAGGGGCGGCCCGAGGGAAGACCTACGCCACCGCCGCAACAACCCCAGTCGGGGACGGCGCCTCCGGTGAGGTGCGCACGTTCGGGCCGGAGGCCCACCCGGCAGGACGGCGATCACCGCAACCACCCAGAAGCCACCAACCGGGAGGACACCCGAGGCCGTGCCCGGCAGCGCCTCCGGCGCGAACCCGAACAGTCACCACCCCTGCGCGGCCGCCGCAGCAGGTTGACCCGACAAGGGCAACCCGCGCTGACCCAGGGGCAACACCCTCGTCCAAGGCGACCACCACACACCCACGCGATGCGAGGGGGTCCTCACCCCTGGGCGGCCCGTGAACCACGCAGCGTTCCGAGCGAGCGAGGAACCAAGGGGTTCACACCAAGGCCGCCCAAAAGGGGTGACCCCCACGCACCGCGCGGGCACCGACACCCCAAGAGGGGGCAGCAGGGGCACCACCGGCGAGGCACGAGACCAGTGGAACCCGCGACACCCCCGGGTGGAGGTGAGTGGTGGTGGTCGGCGGGGGTGGGGTGGGGGCTTTTCGCAGGTGTTTCAGGTGGAGAAGGCGGGTGATGGGGTGTGCGCGGTAAGCCCCCGGGTGGGGGGCGCGTTGGTGGGGGCCTTGTGGCTGGTGTGGCTGCGGGGTCTGGGGCTGGCGCGTTGGACGTGATGTGAGGAGTGGTGTTGGTGCCGGAGTACGTGGAGAAGGCGTCTGATTTGGGGGCGGGGTACCGGGTTCCGATGACGCGGAAGCGGCGGGCGGCGGCGGCGCGGCGGGGGAATCAGGGGATGTCGTCGGGGACGGTGCGGCGGCACGGGTGGCGTCGGACGCCGGGGGATGAGCAGTTGTTGGAGTTCGCCGGTGCGTTCGGTGCGATCACGCTTCGGCACGCCGCCGAACACTTTTATGGCGGGGTGTGGGAGACGGCGCGCAAGCGGGTGCAGTACATGCGGGAGGCAGGGCTGTTGGAGCGGTCCGACAATCTTCGGTGGGCGGGGACAGTGTTGTATCCGACGGCGGCGGGGATGGCGGCCGCGGCGGCCCCGGGGTTCCCGGAGCTGCGGGCGTTGGTGCCGTCGGAGGAGCGGATGCTGCACCGGTTGTTGGTGGCGGAGGCGGCGCTGCGGATGCGTGCCCGTGGGGTGCCGGTGGTGTCCGAGCGGCAGATGCGGGCGGTGGAACGCGCGAATGACAGTGGGCAGGCGGCGGAGGCGTTCGCACGGTTCGTGGGTGTGGCGGTGGCGGGGTCGTCGGCGGCGGATGAGTTCGGAATGGCGGTCTCGCCGACGATGGATGGGGCGGGGCGTGCGCGGTGGTTCGGGGTGCCGGTCGGGGTGGCGGGGGAGCTGCATTGGCCGGACTTCACGGCGATTGTCGGTGGGCGGATTGTGGCCGTGGAAATGGAGATCACGCACAAGGAGCGGTGGCGGATGCTGCAGGTGCTGCGGGGCTACAAGATGTCGATCGAGGCCGGTCATATCGCGCAGGTGCTGTGGGAGGTCACCCCGGATGTGCAGATGCAGTTGGAGGGTCGGCGCAGTGTCGGCGGGTGGGATGACGGGTTGCTCGCGGACCTTGGTTTCCTTGAGTCCGGACAGGCTCCGGACTGGTCTGTGAAGGGTCGGCCGATGGTGGTGCGGCCGGCGCAGGGCCGTGATGACGGGGTGCGGTACGCGCTGTCGCAGAAGACGCTGCCGCCGTCGCTGCGGTGCTCGTATCGGGTGTGGCGGCAGTGGCTGCAGGTGTGGGAGCGGGATGACTCTGCGTTGGAGTTCGAGGAGTGGTTGATGCGTCCGCGAACGCTGCAACGCCTGCAGAGTTTGGGCTCCTGATCTGACCTGAATGCGTGCTACGAGTGGCTACAGTGTCGGCAGATCCGGAGGTCGCGCCATGGATTCTCGGTCCCGATACATCACCACTCCAGAGGACGCCGAGCAGTTCGCGGCGTCACAGATGAGGGATATGGGCTTCCCGGATGCGAGGGTGACCGGGCGCGGCGCTGACGGGGGCGTCGACGTCGTTGCCCGCCGTGCAGTCGCTCAAGTGAAGTGGATGCACTCGAAGGTGGGGCGGCCGGATCTGCAACGCCTGTACGGGGCGCGGGGCGCAGAACATTCCAAGGACATGCTGTTCTTCGCGGAGCTGCTGTCCCCTTCGCCGTACACGCAGGACGCCGTCGAGTACGCAGACGAGCACGGGATCGGCTTGTTCGCCTATACCTCCGACGGCAATTTGTTCCCTCTCAACCAGCACGCGAAGGACTTCGCGGCGGGTATCGATCAGGTCCGCGCGGCTCGTGCCGCAAGGGCCGCGTTCATGGTTACGGTCCGCACGGTGGTGTGGTCGAGCCTGCTGGTTGTGTCGATCTGCGGGCTGTTCATTTCTGTCTTGACGGTCCCGTCCGCTGCCCCGGTGTGGCTTGGATTCCTTGCGCTGTCTGTGCTGGGGCTGGTGCTTGCCCGGGTCTATCAGCCAGGCGCCAAGTAGGGGAAGCGGCCCCTCCGAGCGTCGAGATGAGTGCGGCCCGGGCTCGCGTCGAGGAGAGGGAGACGCGAGCCCGGGCCGTGTTGGTCACCGCGGTGAGGGGAGGAGCGCGGTGACCGGCGGGGCACTGTTTCGAGGGGAGGAAAACAGTGCCGTTGTCTGTTACGCCAAGTTCTGCCTCGACGTGTCTCCATGATTGCCTACCGCTTCTCCACCTGTTTCAGCGGCGGCATTCCGGCCGGGTGCGGCGAACCCTCCGCGGCGGTCGGAGTGCTCCATGAACCCGAGCTTGGACAGTGCCTCCAGGCGGTCCGAGGCGGTGAGCTTTCCGGATCGCAGTTCCTTGCGGCGCGACTGCACCCACATGCCGAGTGCGAAGCCATCCTCGGTGACGTGGCGGCGGGGGACATCGGCGTTGCCATGGATGGCGACGTACGCCCGCAGATGGTTCAGCCCGTGATCCCACTGCTGCTGGTGCAGTGAGGTGGGGCCGCGTACACCGCGAGGGCTCGTGGTCTCGAAGCCGACGGCGTGGAGCTGAGCGATCCGTTCCGGACCCAGCGAGGTGTCGCCGGCGCGGATCGCGGCCCGCTTATGGGCAACCCAGCTACCCAGAGCGAACCCGCAGTCCGGGCACACCCAGGACCTGGGAACGTGCCCATTGCCGTGGTGTTCGACGTAGGTACGAAGGTGCGACAGACCCGTCTCGAACCGCTTCTCCCTCATGCGGGCAGACAGTAAGACGCCGCTTCTCCACCCCCTCCGGTTGTCGCCGGCCATCACCACTGCGGAAACAGAGCGCGCTGTTCCAACGGGGTTCGCGATCAAAATGGAACCTCGTCTGGACGCGGCTTGCGAAGGATGGCGGCTGCTTCCGCGAAGGCTTCGTGTAGCTCCCGAGTGAACCGGACAATCTCTTCCGGCGTGCGATGCTTCGGGTCCACCACGGCCGGGCTCGTGTGCCATGTCCCAATCGCAGGCAGCCTGCTGGTGTGTATGGCACCGGGTTCGACCTTCGGCGCGAAAAAGAGGTCGACCGGGGTGTACTCGGCCAGTTTCTCCCAAGCCTTGCGGGCGACGGTCCCGTGGAGCATGACGACCTCGAGGTTCGGTAAGAGGGATAGAAATCGTGACAGCGCGCGCCTTGCAGCAATCTCGTTTTGCTTAGTACGGACGCTTTTGTCCTCGAACCATTGCGATCCGAACCAGGGGTACGCATTCCAGGTGACTACGTCACAGACATCGATTTTGTACTCAGACAAGAAGGCCTTGTGTCGTGCTGACATTGCGTCGTCGTTCTCGATACAGAGCATCCCTGACCCGCCGGTGTCAGGAAAGGTTCCCGGCCCGGGGGTGGGGAACAGGGCTAATACGCGTGCGTTCGTACCGCCGAACGTGGGAGCGATGTACGGAATGAAGCGGTCCGGATGAACAGCGCGCAGCTCAACGATCAGACGGTTTAGGGGTCGAACGTGGGGCGCTGTGAGACATCTACCCTTCAGGTCCTCGACGTAGGACACATCTGAACACCACTGCACCACCTTGGTCCTCCCTCATCTCTCCCCCGAAAGGTAGATGATCGCGGGCCGGAGCTGCCCTGGGCATGCTCGTTGGGACTATTGCTCCATGGCCTCCATCAACGCTTGGATGCGGGCGAGGAGTTCGTCGGTGCGGTCGTCGAGTTCTTCGAAGGCCGGCTCGAGGTCGGCCATCGCTTTCGCAGTGCCGCGGCGCGCGGCGAGACCTGCTTCGTAGCGTGCCGCGAGTTCCTGGCTGGACAGCTCTGGGGGTTCGACAGGTTCGGTGTTGTCTTCGTCGTTGTCTTCGTCGTCTTCGCTGATGGCTTCGACGACGTCCTCGACGGCGTCGGCCCAGCCGTCGTCGAAGAACTTCACCTGCCGTTGTTCCCGAGTGCTGGTGGTGCCGCTCAGGTGCGCGGTGAGGATGCGGGTGATGGCGCGGCGGGACAGGCCGACGCGGCTCAGACTGGCGTGGCCCCATTTGTCGAACGAGGGCAGCAGCGGTCCGTTGTGCCGGATTGCTGGGAGCAGTTGGAGGCCGGTAACGGAGTCGTCGGTGACCGGGGTGGCGTTGGTGAGGGACTCGCCGAGCCACCGGTTGGAGGGGGTGCGGTCGGTGAAGGCCTGCAGTCTGGCCCACCGCAGGTACACGGCGACCTGTTCGGTGCGGGGTGATTCGTGGGGGTCGTGGGGGATGAAGATGCCGTGGCTGGGGATGCGGAGGGTGCGGCCGTCGAACGTGATGTCGCTGCGTTGGAGGCGTCCGACCTGGATGGGCGAGAGGCCCATGCGGCAGGTCAGGGTGAGCAGGAGGGCGTCGCGTCGGCCGAAGAGACCTCCGGGCCAACCTGAGGTGGGCAGCCGCCGAATCACGTCGGTGGCAGCGTCCCGCAGGTCCGGGCGGGGCCGGGTCCGGCGGGTCAAGCGTTCCCGCAGTGCCTGAGCGGTCCCTGGAGCGGGGTAGCCGCAACGGGTGTGGACGGTGTTGATCGCGGTCACGCGGCGGCGGTGAGTGCTCGTGGCGGCGGGGTGTTCGTCAAGGAACAGCGCGATCGTCAGCGGATCCGCCGGCAATGCGGACGCCTCGACGGCGGTGCACCAGTCCGCGAACAGCTGCCAGTCGTACCTGTACCGCGCGCCGATCGCGATGGCCGGCACGAGGTCGCCGAGGGGGTAGGAGCTCGTCATGGCGTCATGCTCGCATCGCCCTGGTCCGGCATGAGGATGGGTGCGTCGGTCACCTGGGAAGGCTAGCCAGGGTGAGCACCGGGTCGGCCCGCCTCCCGCGGAATGCCAGGGGACGGGCCGATGCGCAGGTCGTGCGGGGTGTCAGGACACTTTGAGCGGCCGACCGTGTCTGCGCTGGTCACCTCGCTACCTCATGGTGGCCGATCCGGACGGGACTCGGCGGGCCGAGATCGGGCAGCTGCGGCCGGTTCGCTGAGGGGGGCGCGCACCCCGCCAGCACCAGGAAGCCCCCGGCACCGGGTGGTGTCGGGGGCTTCTGACGCCGATCGGGTGCTGGTCAGACGGCCTTGTTGGTGCCTGCGTCGGCGAACTGGTCGAGCAGGCACTCCGTGGGGGCCTTGTCGTGGCGCTGGCGGATCAGGCGCGGCTGAACCATCCGCGGGTGCTCGGGGTTGGCGACGTACAGGAACGTCACCACCCAGACCTGACCGACCTCGACTGCGCCCTTGCCGATGGTGGACGCGGTACCGACCTGGACGAGGTTCCCCTCGGCGTCGTGGACGGCGAGCTCCGCGGAGTCCTTCACCGGGTGCAGGGCGGTGACGACGACGTCGACGTCCTTGATGAGCTTGTGCTTGACCAGCATGGTCGAGCGGCGACCGGACTCGTATGTCCCGCAGTAGTGGCGCAGGATGATGCCTTCGCGCTGCTCGGCCACAGCGGATTCGAGCATGTCAGCCTTGTGCTGCGCGGTCACCGCGACGGGCGCGAGCACCACCGGGCTGCCCTCCGTGGCCTTGTCGACGGCGGGGATGCCCAACACCTCGGTGAGAATGGTGAGCGTGTGGTGGCGGACCGGGAACCCCATGGACTCGCGCGCCCAGGTGTTGATGCCGTCGGTGGCGACGATGAGGTCAAAGAGCACCAGGGTGCGTCCCACTACCTCACCGTCGAAAACCCAGCGCCCGGAGTGCAAGGCGCTGAACGGATGCAGGTGCGACGGTCCGACGTTGCGGACCTTCGCCTGCCCCTGGCGGTTGAGGACGCGAATCTCGCCGTTGTCGATTTCGATGACGACGCGGTCGCCGTCGTACTTGAACTGGGCGCACCAGTCGTCGGAGTCCATCGCGTCCGCCACGATCTCGGCGGGCTGCACGGAGGCGAGCATCGGTCGCACCGGCAGCGAGGGCATGGTGTCCTCGGCGACCGCGGGCTCCCCGAGGAACGAGGTGGCGGTCAGTGCCTCGACAGCGGCAGCGGTGAAGTCTTCACGACGGGTATCCATCTCGACGGCGGCGACCGGCTCGGTGACGATGCCGACGGCGTCGCCCTTCTGCAGACTCTCCACGAGCGTATCGAGCACCGCGAGGTTGTCCGCGGTGATGACGGTGCTGGTTTCGACGCCACCCGAGCGCACGGGCTCGTAGCCCTTCTTCACCTTGCCGGCGAACTTGGCGGCGGCGGCCTTCACTGCCGCCTCGGGGCTGGCGGTCTCGACGATCTTGGTGAAGGTGCCCAGGGTGCCGTTTCGGCCGTACTGGGAAACCCATGCGGAGCCGAAGGTGAAGGTCCGGTAGAACTTGTCGTTCCCGGCGCGCGGGTCGATGTAGACGGCCTCGTTGATGTGAGCGGTAGTGGTCACTGCGGTCCTTGTTTCCTTCCGGGGCGAGTCGATGTGCTGGTCGTGGGGGTCAAGACGCCTTGAGCAGGCCGACGGTGTGAGCCAGGCCCTCGATGTCGTCGCGGTCCTCGCTCGACTGGAGGGTCGGGTTGACGATCGTGACCGGCAAATCCTGGTCGAGGTAGAGGGTTCCGGCCTCGGTCTCGACGCTGACCATTCTGGGCATGACGTCCGACAGTTCGACGGTGCCGGTGACGCGGACGTGGCCGTCGTGGGCGCCGACGATCACGGCGCCGGTGATGTGGGTGAGCTCGCCTGGCGCAATCTCGATGTGCGCGACGGTGGCGGGGCTGTCGGAGTGGGTCGTCATGGTGTTCTCCTGGTCGTCGGTGCTGGTCTGGGGCAAACGTAGGAGTGGGCCGGTCCAGGTGTTTCAGCACGGCAATCCGTGAGTCGGGCTGGGTGCTGGGCGGCCGCCGGTAGGTTGCGCAGATGGCTCAGTTCACGAGTGACCCGGTGCGGACCCGTCAGCGGATCGCTGAGCTCGACGAGTACATGTCCAGGTCGGTGTTCGGTGCGGGCGGTTTCGTCTGCCGATCCAGTGCCAGCTGTGGCAGTGCGGCCGCGAAGAAGGCTGCCGACTTCTACGAAGGACAGCTCTCTCACGTGGGCCTGCACTACGACCTATTCGAAGACGGCGTCCCCCTGCGAGTGCTGGTGCTGGGCATGGAGATGGGGCGCCCGGACCGGCACATCTCCCTCGAGACGCGGCGACTGCAACAGGACGAAGCGATCGGGATGAGGTTCGGCGCCCGCCATGCACACATGCTCGGCACCACCAGCGCACTGCGCGCCGCGTTCGGCCGCGGCCTGGGCGATGACCGTGCTGGGGAGTTGTTGCCGCTGGCGAATGACCCGGTGCCGCAGCACGTCATGCAGTGCTATGCCCTGGTGAACAAGCGATTGTGCTCGGCGGTGCGGCCGGTCGACTCGGCGAAGGGCCGCCGATTTCAGGCCGCGCAGGTGCCGGCGATGGACCGGGCATGCCTCCCGCACCTTGCGGCGACGATCCGGATCCTCGAGCCCACCATGGTGATCCTGCAGAGCAAGGCACTTCGGTCGCTGATCGCGCCGCACCTCAAGCATGTTGAGCGGATCGATCCGGCGAACGAGCAGCTCGAGTACGCCGAGTTCGCCGGCGTCGCCACCGCGATCGCGAACTTCAGTCACCCCGCCGCTCACGCCCCGTACAACTGGGGCAGCTCGCACCGGAACGTCTACGCGATGGATGTCGTCGAGCCAACGTTGGAGACTGCGCGCAGCTTCCTCCTCGGATAGCCGCCGGTTGTCCTCGGTCGTTATCGCATGCGAGGGGCCGTTTCCACTGCTTACACTGCCGACATGGGTGAGCCCTGGGTCGACCGCGAGCGACTCGCTGACGCCGCTAACCTGTTCGCGGAGAAGGTCGACGTGCTGCTCGACCGAGTCGTGGACAGCGCGATCGGCCCTGCCCGCGCCCACTCGGCAGACCAACTACGGGACGACAGCGAGGCGCGGCTGCTGACGCGGATCGCGATCGCACATCGCGCCGGTGTCGATCCGGTGCTGGACGTGCAGCGCGCGCTGCGCGTTGGGATGACGTGGGAGCAGATCGGCGACGCGACCGGGATCGGTGCAAGTCCGGCGAGGACGAGGTGGTCAACGGACCAGCCGGTGGAAGGGACGTCGGACAACCGATCGCGGCGGCGCCGTTCGGTCGATGACCAGCAGATGTCGATGTGGTGATGGGTCTCCACCTGCGCTGATCGTCCCTGGTCTGTGGTGAAGCGCCGGGGATATGCGGGGAAAGCGTGCGCGGTTGAGTTCGAGACTTGGTGGACGCCGGCTGGTCTCGAGCACCGGTGTGCGAGGAAGGCAGCGAACAATTCGAGTATTCGCATAGTCATGCGACCCTGCCTGTGCACGGAGCATCATCGATTCACACGAGGTACCGCGGTCGGAAGCGATCCGCCTCGACTTCTTCCCGGCAGGAGTCGCCCCACCGCTCCGACAGTGTTGATGGTGACGCCATTGCCGGTTAGCAGGTTGTGCTCGCGGGCGAAGATCTCGACGGTGGCGGGGAGGCGTAGCCGGTCTGGGGGCGCTGGAGTGGTGGGGCGCCATATCTCCCCCGAGGACATCACTTACGCGAACATCGAGCCAGGGAGTGCCGCCTGGTGGTCGTGCCGCCTGGTGGTGGTGCCACAGACAGTGACGCACTCACTGATCCCTGCCTGTGACGGTGAAACACGTCGGTGCCCGATGGGAGATTCTCGGTTCACGCTCGGCACCCCGATCGAGCGATCCGCACCACATAGGAGGCTTCGTGTCCGTCCCCCCTGCGTTCGCTCAGATTCCCGAGGTCAAGCCGGAGGCGCCGCCGTTTGTCCCCGACCTGGTCGGCGCGTTTGACCCGGTGTGGTGGCTGCTGCTGATCGCCGCGATCGTCGTGTTCGGGATTGCGTTCGCCTCGTACCGCGGCGTCATCCGGCTGCGGATCGCCGAGGAGTTCCCGCTGCTGTTCCTCTCCCCGGTGGCGGCGGCCGTAGCAGTCGCGGCCCTGGCGTACGGGACATAGCCGCAGCCGGTAAGACCGAATAGCGAAACGGCGGTGGGCTGTCCCGAGACAACGGGCAGGCCGCCGCCGTTCGTATCTGATCGGTGCTGGTCCGCGTCGAGCAGCTCGCGAACAACTTTCGGTCAGCGAGCGAAACGGGTGACAGCGTTGCCCGTCAGCGGGTTGTGCTCGCGGGCGTAGATCCCGACGGTGGTGGGGGAGGCGTGCCCGGTCTGCCGCTGGATTTCGTGGGGTTGTGCGCCGTTGCGGAGTGCTTCGGTGACGAACCCGGCGCGGACGGAGTGGCCGCCGAGTTGGGCGATCTTCGCGGGGGAGAGGCCGCCGGCGTGGGCTGCCCTGCGGTAGACGGCGTGGATGGCCTGCCCGGACAGTGCGGTGTCGCCGAGGTTGCCGTTGACGCGGATCGGCCGGAACACCGGCACGTCGATGTCGGTGAGCTGGGGGTGGGGGAGATGGCAGACGTGACCGGTTGGCTCGTCGTCGGTGCGGAGCAGTCGGATGATGCCGGGTCGGCCGGCAGCTTGGTGGGCGGCGATCACGTCGAGCCAGCGGCGGTAGGCGCAGGGGCCGCACACGGTGTGGGTGAGGGCGACAGGGGCGGCCTTGATCAGGCCGTGGCCGGTTTGGTCGGTCTTCGAGCGGCGGACCCGCATGTGGAGGCCATCGCTGGAGTGGATGGTGACGTCGCGGATCTGCAGGTCGGACAGCTCTGACCGGCGGAACGCACCGAGGAACCCAAGGAGGAGCAGTGCGGAGTCGCGGCGCTCGCGCGTTCGGGATTGCCAGGTCTTGGCCTCGCCGCGGAGAGTCGTGACGATGTGCTCGATCTCGGCGAGCTCGAGCGGCGCGACGCGTTTGACGGGACGGTCGCCGGCCGCGGCGTAGGTACGGCGCAGACCGGAGATGGTGTCCTTGACGAGCTGGTATTCGCCGGGTGCGCGGTGGTCGACGGCGCGGTGCCAGTAGTTGATCGAGGCGACCCACCGGGCGAGGGTGTTCATCGAGTAGGCGCGCTCGCCGGTCTCGGTACGCAGGTCCGCGCATTCGGTGAGGTAGTCGGCGACGACGGCGGGGTGGGCCGGTATCGAGATGTGGCCGTGGGCGCTGCACCAGGCGGTGAACTTCTCCCAGTCCTGCCGGTAGTTGCGGGCAGTGGAGGGGGAGTGGCGCTGTTCGAGAACGGCGACGATGCGAGCTTTGGATTCAGCGGAGAGGACGGGGGCTGTGGACAGCTCCGGGTTACCCGCGGCCACCGGGGCCGGTGCGGCAAGGATGGTTTCTCCCAGCAAGTGCTCTGTGGTCAACGCCGCTCCTCTCCTGTCTGGAGGGAGCCTACCGAGGAGCACCGACGCCTCGGTGGGACCGCGGTTCAGTTGAATCGCTATTGGAACCGGGCCAGGCACAGTGCCCGGAGGAGTGATCTGGAGTCTGTCATATGGCCGGCCTATCCGCGATGTCCCATACCGGGGAGGCCACCGCCAACGACGGTACGGACCTGCGTCGGCTTACGGCGGTTCTTCGTCCGTCGCTCTTTCGCTTGCTCGGTGAACTCCAGTTCTATGAGAGCGCTTAAGGACTGTTGGAGCTCAAGGGCTTCATTGCGTAGACGCGCCAGTTCCGCAGGCGAACATGAGTCTGCAATGTGCTGCATCACCGTGCTGACTGGTGACCCGGATTCAAGAACTTCCCTGTCGGGAAGTCCGATTCGGGCTATGTGGCTCTGAACCGCTAGATGAACGGCATTCTTGACCGACTCACCGCCAATCGCGAGCGGCTTTACCTGCTTTTTCTTGCCAGGCTTGGATCGCGGACGGGGAGGAACCACAGCGTTTTGCACCTGCTGACGCACGATCTTCCGTGCACCGCACCGCGGGCATCCGACAGCAGCACTAGCTGATGGATACCGCACACCGCATACACAAATGAACGCCATCACGTGCCTTCCCATAGATTTGCCCCACTGTATCGACCCCACTGCGGAAATCAGCCAGTTCATCGGAAGGCTTGCGATCGGTGCATTGCCATGCGTGCGAGGCGATGCTGCTGTTCTCCGATGCTGCGGGTGCCAGCGAGTGGGGTGCGGGCGTGTGGCCACACCTGCTGCGCGAGCCTGGTGTAGTCACGTCCGGCCAGGATGACGACATTGGGGTGTCCGAGGAGTCCCTGCTGATCGGCCTGCTCCTGGAGCTGCTCGGCGGTGACGGATCCCGGTCGGCCGAAGCGCAGATCGTACGGTGCGATGACCTGGTCCAGGGGTAGTAGGCCGTGGAGGGCGCTGATGATGCGGATGTTGTCGCTGCTGGTGAGGGCATCGGCGGCGCGGCGGGTGAGTCGGTGGTAGCTGCCGGTGTACAGCTCTCCGGCCGGGCAGGGAAAGGGCGCTTTGGCGGCTCCACAGGGAACGATGACCAGCGGATCGCTCGCCGTCTCGGAGTAGACCGGAGTGACCCCGAGGTCCGCTTCAGTCCGGAGCTGGCGGAGGTCGTGTGCGACATGGTCGGCGACCGTCCACCGTAGCCAGTGCCAGCCGCGCCGTTCCGAGAGCTTGAACTCGCCGTGGCTATGGCCAGCGACGTGGAACGGGGCGTGCCAGAGCTGCAGATCGGTGTTGGGGAGGGTCATCTCGACCTGGTCGTGGGGTCTCCAGAGACGGGTGTGCAGCGGACCGATCGCGCGGGGGATTCCGATGTACTGTCCGCCGGTGGCGGGACCGATTCCGGGCAGCGATTCCACGAGTCCGACCTGCATGATCAGGTCGACCCCGGGGGAGGGTGGGGTCAGGTCGGGGTCGTCGTAGTCGTATGTGAGGCGGAAGTTCGGCGGCATCGAGATGTCCTTGAGGTTGAGGGAGGGGAGTGGCTACTCGCTGGGGGTGGTCTTGTTCGCCCAGTCGCAGCTGAGGCCGCCGGCGTCATAGCCGGTGCTCTGCTCCCAAAGGCACAGGACGGACGTTCCGTCGGAGAGCTCGATGGTGTGGACGCGAACCCAGGTCTTGGGGTCGCCTTCGATTCGGGTGACTTTCGGGGCATTGTCGCTGGTGGGGGTGCAGGCGGCGAGGGTCAATGTGGTGGTGGCGGCGAGCAGCGTTGCGACGGCGATGCGGGAGGGGCGGTTGCGGTAGGTCATCGGCGGCTCCAAGCGTCTGGCGATCAGGTCGTTGGGATACTGTCGGGCCGATGTTCGGGGTGTTTCAGTTGCCGCTGGGCGTTGGCTGGCGGAGGGGAATGTCCTGGTCGGGCGGGTAGTTGGGCGGCCTCACCGGCCCGTTCCGTCACGTGACATAACGGGTTGCGCCATGAGGTGGCCGAACCCTCATCTTGGGGTTTCCGCAGCGGGTCGATGAGTCGCAATGGGCCGTGGCGAGGGGGGATTCAGCGCCCGTCGGCGTCGGTCACCTGACGTCCGAAATGACCGGATTCCCTCGGCGTGCGGATAGGCGGACCGCCTCAAAGTCGGTGATCGCCACATTCCTGGTCATCGCATCAGTGTTGGCGCTAACTGTCATTAGCGCTGCTCGCACCATCAAAACGGGACCCTACTTGAAATACACCCCTGTTCCGCCACAAAACCCCAGGTCACGACTACTTGAGATGCAGCGAGAATTAACAGAATCCGCGGTTTTTTAGCAGGCTGCGAAGCAATCATACTGCCGCTGACCTGCGAAAATGTAGGGTTCCACAAGGACGTGTCACTTTCCAGATTCCGTGTCACTCGCATGTCATTTTTCCGCGTTTCGTGTCACCCCATCCTGCTTTCCCCAGCTCAGGCCCCTAGGGTTGTCTCACGCCGCCCGGGATGGCCGAGGATTCTGACAAGATCGTGAGAATCCCTGGCTGACACGAACTCGGAACACCGCAGGTCCACGCGCTGCACTACTGACAAGTTCGGCGAGAACCTACAGAAAACATGCGAAACCCGCTCCCGACTCCAGGGAGTCTTGCTCGAATTGCTGAGAATCTTGTCGACTCGCCTCACGAGGGACGCTCTACGGGAGCCGGCCGACCCGCTCTACCCCCTGCGAACTGGACCATGACGCAGAGCGGTTGCCGCTTCCTGCCAGCCACGTGGACGGTTCAGATACACCTCGGGCCCGAGATGTCTCAACACCTCGGGCCCGAGCGAGACGGACGGACAGTCGTCCGTCAGCAAGTCACCAAGAAGGAGAAGATCGCGTTGGCGTTCCGCGGGGAATCCTCACCCGCCAACTTCAACTGCACGTCGCCGGTGCCGTCGATCTCCACTCCGTTCATCCCCCACGTCACAGACTCCGCGCGTATCGGATTCGTGACGGGCTGTATCTCCGGCGCCGTCAGTACAACAGTCTTGGCGGCACCGTCGATCTTGACCTGAATGTCATTGGGGAAGGCAACATCCGCATTCAACGACGGCCCCGTCCCCTCACACGTGACGGACGCGAGCGCAGGGGAGACGTTGTCGAACCCGATCTTCTTCTGCTCCTTGTTCCAGTTCACTTCCAACATGACGCGCCCGTCGACCTGACTCACTGAGCCAGAACGCGTCGCGGAGGCGGCGGTCGACGCCCCGGTCCCAGCCGCCGCTTCGCTGCCGTCATCGTCAGATGAACCGCATGCCGAGACACCGATCAAGCACAGCGCAGCGAGCGCCGTTCCTGCGTACGTCTTCATCCGGGTCACGAGCGTTTCCCCAACCTTCCGCCCGCCGTACTTCGGCGGTCTTTGTTCGAAAACTACCGGACGAGCGATGCGGCCTCTCGGCTGCAACACGACTCCCGACTGCAGCCAACGCCGGCCAACTCGCACGTGCCGGGACCTGGAGAAGGCGTTTCCGAGACTGCTTCCGACCGAATTCCGGTGAAGGGAGCACGATGTCCGACGAGGACGGCTACGACGAGGACCCCAGGTCGCCAGGGCGATCCAACGAAACCTCTGCAGGACTACCGATCGCGGCCCGCGTCCTGGCGGTGCTCGTTCCGATCGTCACGGTGCCGGCGACCATCGCAGTGACTGCGGTGTCATTGCTCATCGTCGAACGGCGACGAGTCCGCGGGCGGTGGTGGGCAACCTGGGCAGCCCTGAGTTTCCTACTCGGCGTCCTCATCTCCGGTTCGTTGCTTGCCTGGGTGCTCCAGCCCCTCCAACTTCCCGCGTGGCTCATCACATCTCTGGCTGGCGCCTCGCCAGCCGACGCTGCCTCCGGTGTCGACGGTGACGTCGGCGCCGCGCTGCGGGACGTCGCGACGTCGACGGCCGGGGCTGCGGTACTCGGGCAGCTGCTGTTCGCGTTGCCTGTCGGCTTCGCGGTCACCGCGGTGTTCACCCGGGTGCGCCGATTCAAGCGGGAGAAGCTCGGCGAGATCGAAGGACCCGAGTTCTCGAACTGGCGGCCCGTCGGTGTCCTCGATCGGATGCGTGCGCGCCGCGTCACCGAACAGATCCGCGCCGGCCATCACACCATCGCACCTATCGAGGCGACCTCATGACACTGAATCCGATCTCTGCCAAGACCACGCTGTTTCGCCGACGCGGCCACGATGCGGGGCAGGTCGCCGTCGGCATCGGCCGCTACGGCTTCCCAGCCGTCTGCGACCTCGACGCGTTGAAACTGCCGGCGCTCGTGCTCGGCGGCCCCCGTACCGGTAAGACACGACTCGCGAATTCGATGAATGCTCAGCAGGTCCGGGTGACCGGTGGCGGCGCGTGCATCATCGATTTCAAGGGCGGCGACGACATTCCCTCGTACTGGGCGGAGGTGGCGCAGCAAGAGAATCGGGCGTTCCATCACTTCACGCTGAACGAGAAGTCCTCCGGCGCCTACCGGCGCCCACACCCGTACGCGCGCACCCAGCCCTCGTTCTACGACCCGCTGGTGCGCGGCAACGGTGACAGCAAGACCGCGATGCTCCTCAATTCGGTGGACCGTGACGGCGACGCCGCGGCGTACTTGAGGACAGCCGAGGACGTCGTGATGTTGGCGTTCGACATCGCCGACCTGACGGGGTTCTCCGCCGGCAAGGGCGGGCTCGAGACGCTCACCGCGATCCTCGACCCGGCCGCCCTCGACAAGGCAGCCAACCAGCTGACGGTCGACGCGGTCCTTCGTGCGCATCCCTCGATGGCCGACGTCGATGCCCGCCGCCGCGTCAACGATCTACAGCAGCGGGTCGCGGAGATGGGGCAGAAGACCCGCGGTGCAGGCAATCTGCTGGCCGGCGCGATCGGGGACAGCCAGACGCTGATCTCGAAGTTCGCGAACTCGTCGGCACTGGGAGGTCGACTGCGCCCGGGACGCGACGCGACCGACACGATCGACCTCGTCCGGGCGGTGCTGCAGGGCGAGATCGTCGTGTTCTCGCTGCCGTCGAACGACTACCGAAGCCTGTCCATTCTGGTGTCGACGATGGTGCTGCTCGATCTGCAGAACACGACCTCGACGCTGCGGAAGAACATCGCGGATGTCCGGAGGCTGACCGGGGATACCTCCCGCAAAGCTGACGCGACGCCGTGGAAGCCGTTCGTGGTGCAGGTCGAAGAGCTCGGCTCCGCGAAGTCGACGGCGGCCGCGGCCGCGTTGCTCGGGCTGCTCAACAAGTCCTCGAACGAAGGCATTCGCGTTACGCTCTCCTCGCAGGGCTGGGGTGATTTCGTCGCCGTCGACGGCACCGGTGTGTGGGCGAACCAGGTGCTCGAGCAGGTCTACAACCTCTTCTGTTTTCAGCTCGGATCCGACGCCGACGATCAGGCCGTCTGCGGGTTCTCGGGACAGGTCGACAAACGCAAGCCGCGGATGAAGCACGAGATCGACATCGGCGGCAGGTGGCGGCTGTGGTCCGGCGCCCGGTCGATGAACTCGGGCATGACCGATTCTGTCCGGGAGACTCGCATCCCCCTGGGAACGCTGCAGGAGCTGACCAAGGACGACGCGACCGACACTCGCGAGTTCATCTGGATCGCGAAGACACCCACGCTGAGCGCGGTGCACACCGTCGACGAGGGGCCGAACATGTGGTTCGAGCCGCTGCGGTTGGTGACCGTGCTCGAACCTCCGAACCGGCACGATTTCTTCGGCGATCCGGCTGCGGTGGAGCAGGCCGAGGCTCTCCGTGACGAGGTGCTCGACAAGACATCGGAGCGGGTGCGGTCGGACGCGGTGCTCGCTCACGTGCTGTCGGCGGATGCCGCTTCGGTCGAGGAACCGACGCACGAGGCCGCGTCTGCGCCCGTGCTGGCCGACGCCGAGGATCCGTGGGCCGTCGCTGCGCCTCTGCCGGCGAGAGAGCAACTCCGCGAGCCCGTCTCCGTGCGTCCGGTCGATTCCGACGTGCCATTGCGACCAGATCCCGGCCCGGACCCGTGGGACGAGACGGACACCGAGTGGGGGATCGATCCCTGGGATAGCGACGCCGATCGTGGCCAGGCAGCGGTGGAGAAGTACGGAAGTTGAATGTGCCCGCGCAGTGAATTGACCACGCCGCCCGACGCCACCGATCTGTGAGGCCTTGAATGTCAGCTCCCACCCCGCCGCCCGGGTATCGGCCCGTGCACCCGCTTCCGCCGGCTCCGGGTTACACGCCCGCGCCGGCCGATCCGCCCGCAGCGTCGGCTCCGTCTGCTGGCACACCGACCGCTCCTCCGGTCCCAGATCGCAGGCCGCCGCGCCGGGCGATGCCGCCCGCACCGGTCGTTGCCCCCGGGACGGCTGGGGCTGCCCCTCGCATGCAGGAACGTCCGACCCGGCCGCGCCCAGCGCCGTCTCGGGCCCCGGCTGAGGCGCAACCCGAGCCTGCCTACGCCGCTACGCCGGACACCCCGCCTGCGAAAGACAAGAAGACCGGTAACAGCCTGCGCGGGCGAGCAACGGCCGCGTTCTCGGCCGTACGCGGAGAGCACGAGCCGGCGCCGAAGTACGACGGCTCCACCAATGACGACTTCGATGTCCCGCCGATCGGTGGGCATCCGTCCCACACGAAGAGCCGCCAGTGGGCGGTGCGGCTGGGTATCCCGGTGGGTGTCCTGCTGTTGGCGGCCGGCACCACGTTCGCAGTGGGGGTGAACATCGGGTCGTCGCGTGTCCCGGCGCAGGGCGCGATCTCGCAGAACGAGGCGCTGCGGTTCCGCCTGTCGTCGTATCCCGTCGAGCAGGCAGCGGTGTTCGGTCAGCAGTACCTCAACGTCTGCCTGACCCGTCCGGCCGCGTCGAACACTGCCGCGGTCCGCACCCGCGGCGAGGTGCTGGCTCGGATGGCGACGAGCGGCACGGAGTCAGGGTGTGGCTATTCCGGTACTTCGACTGCGGAGGCAGAGAAACCGGAGAGCATCGTCTTCACCGGACAGATCAGCTCGGTGCGCGAAGGCTACACCGAAGGGGCCGCCGCGTATTTGACGTACCAGGTGGCCTACGACTCGGAAAAGACCTTGGAAGCGGTCGTTCCGGTGTGGGTCAACGATCGTGCAGACCCGACGCTGATGCGGGTCGTCGGCAATGTCGGCTTCATGCCGGCACCCCGGTTGGGTGCGCCTCCCGCCTACGCCGAGACGCGAGCCAAGGACGCCCAGCTGGCGACGCAGCTGCGCGATCAGGTGCTCTCTCCGTTCCTGCAGGCGTGGGGATCATCGGATGCCCAGCAGCTCAATCTGACGTTGACCGAAGACGCATCGTTTGCGGCTCGCGCTGGCCTGCGCGGCTTGTTGGTCAACCCCACCGTGGAGAAGGTGACCGTGTACACCGCCCGGACAGAGTCCGGCGGAACGATCCACTACCAGTCCGGCGACGAGGTTGTCGCGGAGACGACTGTCGAGTGGACCAGTGCGATGAGCACGTCGAAGCAGGCTGGCACGTACCAGATCCGGTTGCGGTACGTGCAGGGGAAGTGGGCGGTTCTCGACGTCACGGGGTCCGCCTTGGATCCGTCTGGGGGACCGGTTCCGAACAGCGGCGCAGCCGCGTCGTCATCGGGTGCGCCCGACAGTTCGTCACGCAGTGGATCGTCGTCGCCCTCGTCGCCGACAACGCCTGTGCAGCCGCAGGAGCCGACGCAGGCCGCGTCCGGTCCATTCGATCCTGCAGGGGTCCCCAGCGCGTAGTCCCCGGGGAAGTCCCTCGTAGAACGCCAATTTCGGCGTCGGTCGGGTTCGGGTGGAGAACCCATGCGAGATCGTGCAGTCGCCGCGACTGGCCCGCAAGGCGGGTGCGGCCCTTACGAGAAAGGAAGCACAGCATGTGGGATCAGGTTCTGGCATTGACGGGAGACCCTTCGACCGCTGTCGTCGCGCAGCAGGGGTGGGGCACGGTCAACGAAATCGCAGAGAGTGTCCGCGACAATCTCCTCCTCATCGGCAGCACTCTGCTGACCGTCTTCGGGTCCATCCTCGCCGTGAAGATCGGTGGCTCCGGCAAGGGCAAGATGCGCGAGCGCATCGGTGACGTCGGCGTGTGGGTCTTCGCCGGGGTCTTCGCTGGGCTGGTCACCTTCATCCCGGGCCTCGCCACCTCGCTCGGCAAGGAGACTGTCCAGTCCGGCACCACTGGTGGCGGGGTATCCGTGGTCGACGGACAGTAGAGCCTCGCGATGTCCGCCGGCGACAACTCTTCCCGAATCATCTCCCATGACTGGACCAACCTGTTCCGGCACCGGTCCCGTCAGTTCTCGATGGACGAGTTCCGCCTCCCTGGCGTGGACTGGGTCGGAGCAGGTGTCGCAGGCGGAGCCGCGCTATCCATCGGGATCGGCACCACGCTGCTGCTGTGGCTGCTCGGAATCGGCTGGTGGTGGATCGGACTGCTGGTCGGCATCGTAGCCGGTGGTGCGGTCTACCCCGTGGTGGCCAAGGACACCGAGGGGCGGGTCACGCCCCTCGAATCGACCACCCTGTGGATCGACTACCACCTGTTCCAGCCCGCAATGCTGCAGGGCACAGGCAAGGACGAGTACCCGACCGATCTGCACTGGCAGGTCATCCTCTACCGCCCCGAGGACATGCCGGATTACAGCGACAGCTTTCCCACACCCGCGCCTTACGGCACCTACCGGAAGTAGCTTCCCGTGACATACATCTTCCTTGGCGTCCTCGTCATTTGCGTCGTCTACTTCGGTGCTCGGAAAGTCCAAGCGCGCAAAACCTCCGCCCCCACGGGGCGCGCTCGGCAGAAGAAGCTGACGACAGTGGCGGACCGGGAACGGCTGCCGTACCGATACGCGGACGACCTGATCTTCATCTCCGGAGACTCAGTGTGGACCGCGCTGCGGCTCGCCGGCACGACCGACGAGTTCCTCACGGCCGACGAGAAGCAGTCAGCTGCCGAGTTGGTGGCGCAGACCTACAACACGCTGCTGGCCGTCTTCAACGGCAAGTCGGTGCAGTGCCACGAGATCATCCGGTACCGGCCGACGTCGGCGGAGGAGTGGGCCCGGGGCTACCTCAAGACGTCCTGGAATCCGTCGCGACTGATGCGCCAGCTTCTGCGCCACGTGTCGGCGTTGCTGTCCGAATCCACACCGGAGCGCCAGCGCTACCTGATGGTGCGGCTCGGCGAGTTCACCGGCGAGACCGTCCCCGACCCACTCAGCGCCATCGCGAATCGGGTCACCGCCGTCGCCGACGAACAGTTCCGAGCATCGGATCTCGAGCCGTTCCGCGATCTCGCGATCCGGGTGCACCTCCAGCTCGCCACGTTCCGCGCAACACCGTGCACCCGCGGCGACCTGATCTGGCTGATCCGAAAGACACTGTCCGGGCACCGCTTCCCGTCCGAACAGCCGATCCTGACGTCGAAGCCGCTGCGGACAAGTTTCTTCGACATGGCCGTGAACTTCCGTGGTCGCAATGGGCAGGACTATGTCGAGATCATCGACACCGACCCGGATACCGGGGACGAGCGATCGACCTACACCGCAACCCTCGTCGTTGCGTCGTCCGCACCGATCCTCGAGTTCAACCCGGTCATGGCGTGGGGTCCGGCCCTCGCGCAGCTTCCGCGGCCGGTCGAGCTGTCGTGGCGCTACGAGCTGATCTCGGCGGCCGAGTTCAAGGACCGAGCCCTCAAGGTCGCCAAGAACATCAAGGATGAGGCCGCCGACCGCGACAAGGTCCAGGCCTCGGAGGATCCGCGATTCGAGAACAAGTACGACCGGGCGCAGGCCTTGTTCGAAGAGGCGAGTACCGCTCCGCAGCCCGCGATGATCGGCCGGTTGCGGCTGGTGCTCTCGGCGCCGACGCCCAAGGAACTCGTCGCCGCCGAAGAAGACGTCCGAGCGATGATGGGCGACCTGGAGATGGTGCGCGTTCCCCGTGCCCAGTCCCACCTGCTCAAAGAGCAGCTGCCGGGGGACTACACGGGCAAGATCTTCGGCGGCCTCGTCGCTGCGCAGGGTGGCGGGGTGAAGATCGGCGAGCGCACCACCGATGTGTGGGCGCCGGCGGTGGCTCGCCTCGATTCCGATGACCAGGTCGGCGACGCAGTCGAGGCGAACCGGGGGAGGACCCGAGGCTGGCGCGGCTTCCCGGTCGGCTACACCTACACCAATGGCGCGCCGGTCCACTTCGGGCTGCACGTGCAGGTTGCGCGGGACCGCGGCGCAGGCATCGCGATCATCGGCGCCTCGGGCGGCGGCAAGTCGACTCTCGCCCTGCTGCTGTACTTCTGGGAATCCGAGTCCGGCACGCAGTGCATGGTGCTCGACCCGAAGAACGACTTCGAGAAGTTCACGTACTACATCGCATTCGGCGAACAGGTGATGCAGCCGGGATTCTCCGCCGACGCGGAAGCCGGGATTCTCGGTACCGAGGAGTCCCAGTTCCAGCCGGTCAACCCGGAGTTCTGGGCCGAGACCACGATCGTCAGTCTCGCCCGCGGCGCCGCTGGCCAGTTGGATGCGTGGTCGCTGACCGACTCGTACGCCGAGGCTGACGAACTCGCCCGCGGCCAGGTCGAGGTGCTGTTCACCGACAAGGACGATCGCACGATCGTCGAGCAGGCGTTGGCTGTGATGAAGGAGGCCTACGACGCCGAACAGGCCGGCGAACCCATTCACGGCGACCCGATCGTGCCGTCGATGGGGACAGTGGTTCGGTTCCTCGAGCAGAGCCGTGAGAAGTACCGGCCGATGGCAGAAGATGCGGACAACGCGAATGCCTTCAACGCGACCGAGAAGCTCGAACAGCTCGATCGAGTGATCAACCGGTTCAAGCGTGCTCGTGACACTCGCTACGCCAAGCTGCTCGTCGGTAACGGCCAGCGAGTCGACCTCGGTGACATGACCCGTCGGCGGGTCATCTTCACGCTCCACGGGTTTGCGCCGCCGAAGAAGCCGGACCAGCCCGAGACGTGGTCGGAGTCCGAGCGCAATGCGGCAGCCGCGATGTTCACGGTGCTCGATCTGGTGCAGAAGCTCTTCGACGATCGTCCGAAGCCGAATCCGGTGACCGGTGAGATGAAGACGCCGCCGCGTGCACTGTTCGTCGACGAGGGGTACATGATCGCCCGGCAGCCGACTGGGCAGGGCATCCTCTCCCGTGGCCTGCGTCAGGGCCGCTCGCTCAACCTGGTGATCGTGTTCATCTCCCAGCAGCCCCGCGACGTGCAGGAGATTGAACAGCAGGCCAAGGACGCCGGCGAGGCCGACTCGAACCAGTTCGGCACCATCTTCATGTTCCGGCAGAAGTCCCCGGTCGAGGCGGCCCGTGCGCTGGAGCTGCTGCGGGATACCAGCGGAGGGACCACGACCGAAACGGTCGCGCTGGCACGCAAGCTCCTCGAGGAAGGCAAGAGCGCTGGCGGTCAGCTTCGTGGTGGTCGGTGTGTGATGCGCGATGTCGATAACCGCGTGGCCACGGTTTCGGTGGACCAGATGTTCGCCGAGCTCGCCCGGGCTACCGAGACGAACCCGAATGACCGTCCTCGATCCCAGAGCATTCCGATCAGTGGCAGTGGACGGGACTGGGAGATCGACCCGACCACGATGCTCGAAGTCCGCACGGGAATCAGCGAAGCCAACATGCGCGGTGACTACACCGACGACCTCGAACTCGACGAGGACTGGCACGACTTCATCGCTCGCAACATCGACGAGCTCGAAGCGGCCAATGCCGCGGCGGCAGTGACTGCCGAGCGCCTGTACACCGAATCCGGATTGGAGGATGCGCACTGATGGCTACCCTTGCCCCTCAACAGCTCTGGACCGGCCGCCGCTCGCGGTGGGGCCGCAAGTTCATGGATGTGCTCACCCAGCCTCGTCTGATGTTCCGCGGCGTCGCGGTGGTGTCGGCGCTGTTCCTAGCTGCCGGCCTCGTGCAGGAGATCGGCGTCGTGTCGACCCTCGTGGTTGCCTCGATGCTGGCCGGGGTTGCCGGTCTGGTCGTCGCATGGCGGCGTAGCCCGGCACACGTCCTGGCGGCCGTCTCAACGCTGGTGTACGCGGGCGTAGTCGTCGCGCTCGGTGCGGCATCGTCGTGGCTGACGATGATCGAGGGCGGGTATGCGTACTTCACCGCCTACCTGACCGGGCTGCTGGCGCTCGCGGTGCTGGTACTGCGTTCGCGACGAATCGGCCCCTCGCCGGCACTCACCACCTTCCTGGCTCAGACCGCACTGATGGCCACCCTCCCGCTCCAGCTGTGGCTCTCGTCTGCCTCCGCTGCGATCGGCGGGCTGATCCTCGGGGCCGCGGTTGTGTGGTGGCGGCAGCGTCTCGCGCCACGACGTGCGCAGACGGATCAGCGGGTCCGCCACCTCGCGGGTCGAACGTGGCAGGTGGTGACCGCGGTGGTGGTGACGTTGCTGGTCGCGGCCACGGTGATGCTCGGCTCGGCCGCGCCGGCGGGAGCGTGGGGTTTCTCGTCGATCACGAACGCGATCACGGAGCCCGTCAAGGAAGCCATGTGCGGTATGACCGCACCCAACCTCGAACAGCAGCCGGTGGGTTCCGGCCCTGAGGCATGGTTCTCGAACCTGAACCTGGCTGGTGCGGTCGATGCGGAAACGGGTCAGCGTTCGGACAACGCGAAGGACATCCGTCTCGCGGCCGGCGGCGACATGACGCAGTACACCCTCTACGAGATCTCGGGTCTGCGCGGCTTGGACTGGGTGAACTGGCAGTACTCGCCGGACGCCGACGGGGAGGCGAAGCCCGACCAGTGCTCGATTCCGGCATGGATGTGGACGATGTCGGGCAACGCCATCTTCACCGTCAACCTCTACATCCTGCAGGCGACCATCGCGCTCAAGGAACTCGCGCAGGCGAAGAACCCGGTCGCCTGGCTGTACGATAAGTCGAACTCGGTGGTCGCGAACGTCTTCACCAACCTTGCGCTGCCGCTGATGGGTATCGCGATGGCTCTGGGTGCGATCGCGATCGGAATGGCAGCGGTGCGGGGCGGGGGCCGCGACGCGATCGGGAAGGCGGTCGCATCGATTGGCGTCATGATTCTCGCCGGGGCCATGTTCGGCGGCATCATTGCCGACAAGAACAGCGACCAGTCCCTCGATGAGCCGCAGGGCGCGGGCTTCTACGTCGTGGCAAACACGCTCGATTCGATGATCGGGCAGTTGAATTCGGCGCTGACGACGGCGATCTTGTCCGATCTCAACGATGACAATGGCGAAGAGTTCTGCCACGTCCCGCCGGGGAACACCGAGGCTCTTGGGCAGCGGGTGTCCTCGTGTGTGCTCGCGGAAACCTTGGCGTACCGGCCGTGGGCGCTCGGACAGTTCGGGCCTTCGGGTGGACGTGCGATCAACGTCGATGAAGGCAAGCCCGATGCCGGATCCGGGCAGGCTGTGGAAGGTGTCCGATACGGCCAGGACGCAGCGACCAAGGGCGATGGACTGCCGTGCTACGTCAACCTTGACATGTGCCGTGACCTGCGGACCTACCTGATCGTGCAGCAGGGCGGACCGGCCATCGGCGATCTGGTCACGACCTGCCTGAATGCCAACAATCCGAAGAACCTCGCCGATGCGCAGCAGTGCGTTCCCTATTTCGCTGCAGGGAAGGTTCTGGCTGATCGGGTCACCGCCGTTACAGACGCGTCTGACGGTGATACGGGGCAAACAGGCGGTTCTCCCGCACTGGCTGGAGTTGACGCGAGCACGATGTACTCGGCGTTCACCGGCACCAATGGCCTGCAGCGGCTCACTCAGGCCGCGTCGTCTCTCGTCGCGACGCTGGTCATTGCGATCGCACTCACGTCGCTGTCGATCATCACGATGCTCTGGCACGTGCTGCTGTTCGCGCTCTTCATGATCGGCCCCCTGGTCCTCGCAGGAGCGACATTCACCGGTAAGACCAACGGCGCTAAGGAATGGGTGTGGAATGTGCTGCACACATTCAGCGCACGCTTCGCCTACGGCCTGATCATGACCCTGATCATCTGGCTGATCTGCCTGGTATTCCGCTCCGACAGCATCTACACCGGTATGAAGATCATCATCGTCGGAATGGTGCTGTTCGGGTTCTTCAAGCTGATCCGCAAGATCGACGAGAAGATCCGCCCACAGCAGGGCTCGATGAACGTGAACATGGCCGACCAGGCTCGCCGCGGTATGACTACGACAAAGGCCATGACCGCGTACGCCGGATACAAGGGTGCGCAGCGCCTTTCGCGCGCGCCCGGCGCGGTCGGCCGCGGCACGGGCGCTGCGGTGCAGGCCGGCGGCCGCTCCGCGAAGTCCGCGGTCCTCACCGGCGGCCGGATGGTCAGGGGCGCCGCGGTGGGATCGGTCAACGCGCTCGGTGGTGAGCACAAGTCCAACCTCGCCGCGTCCCGGGCCATGGGCCGCAGCGGGACCCGCGTGATGGCGCGGCGTCTGGTGACCGCCCCAGTCACAGGCACCGCCGGCGCGGTCCGCGGCGCCTACCAGGGAGCGCGGGGCCGCACCCCGGCCTACGCCGGTGAGGGAACGAACCGGGCTGTCGACTCCCTGGCTCGCGGCGCGAAGTCCACGGCCAAGGTGACCAAGGAGGCCCAGTTCCTGGCCCAGTACTCGGCGCTGCGCGCACAGGAAGCGGTGGGCAACAGGCTCAATCCGGCACGCAAGCTCCCCGATCAGCGACGCGGGAAGAACGCGAAGCAGGGAGCGGGCAGCAACGGGGGAGGAGAAGCGTAGTGACATTCTCCGACCCGACTTCGACCGATCTCAGTACGACGACTCAAGGACAGCGCATGGAAACCACGGCCAACGGCAACCACCATCCCGCCGATGACCTCGCCGAGGCGCTCGACGCGTTCGACGCCGCCGGATATGGGGATGAGGTGTTGTACGGCTACGACCCTCAGGTGCTGTACGACAACGAGACCGGTGAGGTTCGGATCATCGTCGTCGTTCCCGTGGAGGGCGGTGGCGAGCAGCCGATCCACATTCCACTCGACGACGAGGGGATGGTCGCCGTCGTCAACGGGCTCGCGGAAGCGCGCGGCGTCCAACCGCGCATGTCGGCGCCGGCACGTCACCCGCTGGCCGAGGAGATCGATGCTCCCGGTGAAGCGCCGAAGCGGTCAGCGATCCGACGAATGGTGGATCCGGCTGGGATCGGCGGGCTGACACCAGATGACCTGCCGCCGACGATCTTCGGAGTGCAGTCGAACAAGATGATCGCGTACATCCTGATCGGAGTGCTCATCATCTCGTTCCTGCTGATGATCCTGCTCTGACTCTATCTGCCTCTCCACGAAGCGGCCCCCACCCGACGGTGGGGGCCGCTTCGCGTTTCCGCTGGTCAGCAGCTGGTGGAGAACCCGTACGCAATCGTCTGTCCGACCGATCGACGTCGACGCAGGAAGGACCCGTCATGGATCTTGCTGACCGCACACGGCGGTGGGCTGGACAGGCCATCAACGAGGTCGGGGCCAGGCTCACCACCACCCGCGGTCGCCTGGTCCTCTGGGGAGTCGTTCTCGTTCTCTCGGCGTCGTTGTCCGAGACCGGATCACAGCGACTCGGCGACGGTGGCGTGCGCATGGCCGCCCTGATGCTCGCGGTGATCGCCCTCGAGCTCACGGTTGCGGCGGTCCGCTGGCTGTGGCGCCGGTTCAAGCAGCGGCGTGCGCGTCACGCTGTCCGGAGCGGCCGATGAGTACGGCCAGCACGCGGACCGCGCTGGCCGCGATACTGCTCGCAGCAGCGGTCGCCCTCGCGGGATGCGGCGGTGACAGCCCATCTGCCCCGGCAACGCCGACTGTGCTCCCCGACGACCCGGGAAACATCGAGGTCACCCCGAAGCACACCTACGCAGAAGTGCCGGCAGCCGACGCTGAGGCATTCGCTATCGACTTCATCAAGCTGTACGGCACGTTCAGCCCCGCCAACCCGGCGCCAGGGCGGACGTGGATGTCGTCGTGGCGGTCGCTTGCCATGCCGGAAGTATCCAGTCGGGCCGAGGCGGAATTCGACAGCATCTGGGGGTGGACCTGGGACCAGCAGGTTCAGGCGCAGGACGTGTTGCCGGCCGGGCCCGTTCAACTCGACGCAGACTTTGGGACGGTGACCGTCCGCATCCCGGCCCGCCGCTACGTGCTCGGGCTCCTCGCGCAGCACGTGGAGGACGGGCATTGGGAGAACCTGCATTTCGAGGTCGTCGTCGGGCCGAGGACTGTCGGGGAGGCCGACTCCGGTCTGGCGGTGTACCGCGTCGAGATGCGTGGTGCCTGACAGATGTGGGTTGTAGCAGGCAAGGTCGCCGCGAAGGCGGCCACCAAGGCGGTCGCGAAGAAGGCCGCCGGAGGGCAGGCTCCGAAGAAGAAACGGTGGCCGCTCTACCTGTCGATTCTCGGTGCGATCGCCGCGTTCTTCGCAGTCCTGTTGCTGTTGGTCGGGAACATGATCACCGCATTCGTCGCGGCGATCGCCGGAACCACCACAGTCGTCTCGACTGACTGCGGTGTCGACCGAGGGCGGGTGTCCGCGTTCGGTGCCGCCGGTGGATCGTTGTCCGGTGTCCGTGCCGGATCACTGGCCATCCCCATGGCCTCGGGTACCTACACGATCTCCTCCGGATGGGGGATGCGTGACGGTGGCATGCACAACGGCAGCGACTTCGCCGCCCCCGTCGGCACACCGATCTACGCCGCCGCCGACGGCGAGGTGACCGTCGCCGGTCCCGTCTCCGGATACGGCAACGCGATCATCGTCGAGCACAACCTCAACGGCCAACGGGTCGCCACGCTCTACGGGCACATGTTTGGCGACGGCGTGCTGGTGAAGGCCGGTGACCTGGTCCGCGGTGGACAGCACATCGCCAACGTCGGCAACGACGGCGACAGCTCCGGCCCCCACCTGCACTTCTCCCTGCATCCTGGCGGCTACGTCAACTACAACTCCGGTGTCGATCCGATGCCGTGGCTCACGCAAGACCTGCCCGCAGCCTCATCGCTGGCAGCTGCGCGACCCGAGTACACGCCGATCGACCCCAGCACGTCGACCAGCGCCAACCCATTCGATGCCCTCACCGCCCCGGCCGCCGAGATGGTCGCCTTGCCGACCGAGAAGGGCACCGAGTCCGGCATGCAGGTCGACGGTGTGCGCGTCATGCGTGCCGCGTCAGCGAAGTTCCCCGCCGTCACGACGATCGGTGGCCTACGGCCCGGGGACACGGGCGACCACGGGTCCGGTCGAGCCGTCGACATCATGGTCCCGGACTACAAGAGCCCCGAGGGGACCAAGCTCGGCGACGACATCGTCGCCTACTTCCAGGCGAACGCCGACGCCTTCCACATCGACTACCTGATCTGGCAGCAACGACTGTGGCAGAACGGATCCTGGTCTGCGATGGAAGACCGAGGATCGGACACCGAGAATCACTTCGATCACGTCCACGTCAGCGTCGCCGGTGGCGGGACCCCGAACGGCGACACCCGCTACGGCACCGCGCCGGGCGTCTCTCCGAACTCGCCACCCGCGGTCCTCGCGGCCGACACGTCTACCTCCACTGTCGACTGCATCAAGCCCCAGACCAGCGGTGGCGGCGGTCTCGCCGATGGCTCGGTGCCCGAGAAGTACCGGGCCGCAGTCATCGCCGCGGGCTCGATGTGTCCGGAGATCAAACCCCCGCTGATCGCCGGGCAGCTCGAGCAGGAATCTGGCTGGCAGGAGGGAGTCACCAGCGCAGGCGACGGTGTCAACTCCGGTGGCGCCCAGGGTATGGCGCAGTTCATGCCCGGCACGTGGGCGACGATGGGCGTCGACTCCGGCCTGGATAGGAGCGGACGGCCCGAGGGCCCGAACGCGCCGGACCCGTTCAATCCGTTCGACGCGATCGCCGCCCAGGGCAAGTACATGTGCTACATCGTCGATCAGCTCAAACCTCACGTGGCCAGCGGAAAGGTCAAGGGCGACATCGTCGATCTGGCGTTGGCCGGCTACAACGCGGGCGAGGGTGCGGTGATCGAGTACGGGGGGATCCCGCCGTTCGGGCAGACCCAGGCGTACGTTCCGGGCATTCGCGCCCGGATGGCGAAGTACGAGGCCAACATCGGGTCATCCCCGGAAGTCTCGGGGGGAGGCCCGGCCATCACCGTCGCTGGCAGCCCCTTCGCGCGCGCGATGATCGAAGCCGCGTCACGTCAGCAGGGTCTGCCGTATGTGTGGGGTGGCGGTGGAGCTGACGGCCCCACTGCCGGTCAGGGCGGCGACGAGCTCGGCTTCGACTGTTCTGGGCTGGTGCTGTACGCCGTCGCGCAGGCATCCGGACAGCGGACGATCCTTCCTCGCACCACCTGGGGGCAGGTCGAGACCGGCACCGCGGTGTCCAAGGAGAACATTCAGCCTGGTGATGCGGTGTATTCCAACGGCACCGCGCATGTGGCCATCTGGCTCGGTGACGGGCTGGTCCTCGAGGCGCAGACTTTCGGGGTGCCCGTCGGCGTCCACCCATTCGACCTGAACAACGCCGAAAACATCAGGAGGTTCGGATGATCCGCCGTGCACTGACCAGTGTCGCTGCGTTCTCGTTGGTCGCCGCCGTACTCGCCGGCTGCTCCTCGTCGAGCGAGGAGCCAGCACCGCAGCCAACCAAGACCGCGCCAACGAAGGTGATGCCATCGTCCTTGCCTGCACTCGACGCGTCGACCATCGACACCAGCGACCCGGATGCCGTGGCCATCGCGTTCGCTGAGACGTCGTACACGCTGTTACCGGGGGCCGATCCGGACATGAACGCTGGAATGGTCCGTGCTGCAGCGGTCCTGGATCCGAAGCTCGCCGAGGACATCCGCGGCCAGGTCGGGCGTTCCTCGCCGGGGTACGAGTGGAACCGGTGGGCGCAGGCGGGTGCGATGGTGGATGCCACTGCGGCGATCGACACGCAAGAGGTGCCGCCGCAGACTGCTCTCGAGGCGTACCGGATGGTGCGGGTGACGCAGACGGTGGAGAACTCGACGCGGTTCATTGCGCGACGACAGCTAGTGCTGCTGTTGACCCTGGTCAACATCGACGGCGAGTGGAAAGTCTCGCGTCTGACCCAGCTCTGAGCTGTTACCTCAGATCCACGCGTGTCAGGACTTCTCGGAGGCGCTCTTGATTGGTGATGAGCCATTCGGCCATCTCGTCCCACCGGTCGCGGTCGTTGATGTCGTTGAACGGCGAGGAAACGATGATCCGAGCGGCCTTGTTGTCCGGCATCGGATCCCATGTCACCTCGGCGTTGACCAGCGAGTCGACGATGTGGCGATGCTCGACCAGGATGGCGTACCGGCGCTCGTTCTCCTCGGCGTTGGCCGAGAAGTACACCTGATGTGTAAGGACTCCGTTGAACCAACTCATCAGCAGCTGAACGTTGCTGATACCCGTGCCTATGGGTTGCCAGGGTTTGTTCAAGCCGGTGGCGTTCGTCCAAGACGGATACCGGTCCCGAATCCGGTCGAGGACAACCGCCCAGAATTCGCGGTACACCACAGCCGACGCGGACTCACCTGTCGAGGTCGCCGCCTTCTTCACTGTCTTCTCCCAGTCGTTCGGTTTGACGACCAGTTCGAAGTTCGGGGCGACGGGGGAGTCGCCGATCCGCACCACACGGATCTCTACACCGAAGAATCTGGTGTCCTCGTCGGTGCGATGATTGAGCCATTCCAGTGCCGCCCGGTGCTCCTCACGGAACCCCGTGGTCACCCACACAATTGTGCTTGGGTTCGTGCCGGCCGCGTACGTGATGATCTGGCCGAGATGCTGGTGATCCGAACGCCCGAGCTGGTTTTCGACGATCACCTTCCGGTCCGTTCCCTGATCCCGGCCGATCAAGTCCAGGCGGAACCCCCCGACTCGGTGCTCTGCTGCTTCGAGAACGAGATCGTCAATACCGAGCAGCTCCGCGAGAACATCCGCGTTCTCCAGCAACCAAGGTGTGAAGTGCAATGCCTCGTCCGGCCACACGGTACGGGGCGCAACCGAGGTCAGCCGCGCCAACTCAAAGCCGCTTGTCATCGCTGCTTCCCTCCACTCCGGTCATCCGCTCGCAGCTTATGCAGCCAGGGCCACAGCACGGGACAAAGACGCCAGCACCCGACCGAGTGCTCCAGCAAAGTCCGCCCGACCATCCTTGCCCGTCGGGAAACGGCCACGGAGCAGAGGGAGCGGGTGCTCGGCACGGACCGGCTTCCGGCTCCGCGGTGCTCGTCGCCACGCCAACTCTCGTTGCCACCACTCCCACATCAGCGATTCTGCGGTGTACAGCCTCTGACGTGCTTCGATCACGCCCGCCACGCCCAGCTTCACAGCGGCAGCAGCCATAGCCGAGACCACCTTCTTCACAGCCCGACCGCACCGAGTGACAAGTCCGAGGTCCTGCAGGAGCCGCAGATGCCGAGTGACCGTCGCTGCGGGGAGGCCCGTCGCCTGAGAGAGTGAGGAGGTGCTGTGGTGGCCCGACAGGAGGGCACGGTGGGTGGCACCGCAGGCGCCGCCGAGGCCGGCACTGGTCCAGAGGTCGTGGCGGGCGTGGAGCAGGGTCTGGTGGAGGCGGGTGCCCAGGAGGGGATCGGGGGCGGGTACCCCTTGTGATTCAGTTCTAACCTCAACGGCAGGAAGGTCCAACCGATACCGATCGGATCGCGTTCCCCGGCAGGTATCTACTCGGGTGATCCATCCGTTCTCCCGCAGCCAACTCAGCGCCCTCGATGCAGTCGGCTGCGTGACCCCCGCAGTCAGGGCCAGACGTCGCTGATCGATGTCGAACTCTGTCCGTCCGGTCTCCCACGCAATCAGGCACAGTGCATCGAGAACACATCGTCTGTGGACTCCGGCGTTGCCGCTCCACTGTGTGGGGTCGGTACCGGCGGCGTGCTGAATCTGGTGGGCGCGAAACCTGCCGCCCTTGTCGGTGGTTGTCTCCGCGCGACCGCGACAGGGATGCTTCTGGGTCCATCGGTTCCAGGCTGCCAAGGCACGGTCCCACTGGCGCAGCGCGAACCGATCGATGTCGGGGCGTTGAACGCGGCCGGTACCGCCGTAGCGACCGGTGCGGAGATATTCGAGGGCGGGTGCGGTACGCGCGGCGGAGAGGACATCGTCGGTGCGCCATCCGTTGGCGGCCATGCGCAACAGGGCAGAGAACGCAGGGCCACTGTGGTCGTCTCGTGGGCGGATGGGGGTCGACAGCGCGGCGTGGAGCGCGGCGTGGCGGGGGTCGTCTTCGAGGTTGCAGCGGATGGCGGGGGCCCGGGTTTCGACGATGGTCGGGCCGGTGAGGACTTCCAGGCGCGGGGACTTGCGGGGTGTACGGGGCTTCGGCTGCGGCGTCGGCTCGGTGGTGCCGGCGGTGTTGAGGACCGTCAGCATCATGGTCAGATGCTTGGAGAGCCGGCGCAGGTCGAGCATGGTCGCGCCGAGGGACAGTGCGGCGAGCGCTTCGTTGGGGTCACCGTCGGGATCGGGCAGTACGGGGGTGGAGCATGTGCCGCTGCGGTGAGCGGAGGCCGGGAGACGGACGCAGCCGGTTCGCGGGTTGGTCAGGGGCGACAGGTCGAGGCTGCTGTGGAGCTGTTTGGTCAGGCGGGCGAGGGAGCGCACCGCTCCGGCGGCTACCGGCTCGGCCATGCGGATCCAGACGTGGCGGCCCCATTGGCTGCCGGAGGCTGTCACCAAGTGTGGGATGTTCAGCGACCGCAGTGTCGAGGTGAAGGCGAGTGCGTCAGCAATGGAGTCGGCGAGTCCGATCGATGGTGCTTGGGTCGAGTCGAAGTCGAACGCGAGGAATCGGTAGGTGCCGTGAGGGTCGGCGAGGTACATCGCGACGGGGAAGTCCGGTAGGTCGGCCGGAAATGGCGCGTCGGTGTAGGTGTGGGTGCGCGCGGTGTCGACTCGGGCGGAGGGCCGCGGGGACCATTCGTGAAACGCCTGGTAGTAGGTGTGGCGCCAGTTGTGGTCCGTGACAGTTGTGACAGCGTCGTTGTGTGTTGCCGATGGATCAGCGCATAGATGTGCGCTACCATCGAACTGTCCTGCTAGCACAGGAAAGCTCCTCATTGGTTCGGAGCCGCGGATCAGCAGAGCTGGTAACTCTGCCCCGCACATGAACACTGGTTCGGTGAGTTGGCGCTCACCGAGCAGCTACAGAAGCCCCGCTTATGCGGGGTTTAGCTGTTTCTAGGGGTGGTTAGTTCCTAGACATGTACGTCCACGGCTGATGAAGTTGTTCATGGGCCTGACGCCGGTTGGCTGGTAAGGCCGGCCCGGCGTGTGGCGTTAGCCGGTCATCAGCAGCTGGCTCCTCTCGGGCATCAGGTGCCCTAGGCCTACGCGGTGGGCAAGCAGAGAGGCGACGACGTCGGGGCGACGAAGAGCTGCCTCGGCCGCGAACTCGTCAAGGACCGGGACGAGTTCCTTGGGCACGCGAATCGCGAGTGTCCCTGTCCCCTCCGATTCATGGGCCACCGATGGGATGACTTCTGCGAAGTCGAACATCGGCTCACCGTGAAGAACGAGGTCAGGGCGACCGGCGGTTTCGGAGAGCAAGTCAGCGACTGCTCTGCTTACAGGCAGACCACGTCGCTCCGCATAGGTAGCGAGAGCATCGACGACGGCCTGGGGCGCGTGGAAACGAATCTGCGTTCGTTCGCCGAGGTGTGGTTGAGCCATGGCGGTCATTAAACACGCATAACTGTTACGGAGTTGCACGACACGCCGCACTTGTAACAGTTACGGCTGAAACACCCGGCGAAGCGTCTCCGTACCTTCACCGACATGAGCACACCAGACGCCCACTCCGTCGGCGGCGACAACCCCGCCCTCGCCGGGCAGTCCCTCCGCAACCGCTCGCGCGCGCAACGCCGCGCCCTGCGCACCATGACCGGTCAGCTCATAGTCACCGCCAGCGCGATCACCGCGACGGTCACCACCATCGCTCTGCTGTTCGTGCTCCCGCTCATGGACGCCCTCGCCGTGGGCACCTACAGCGCCGCGGCACTCGCCGCCGCCTACGCACTCATCACCTTCCCACGCCGCGCCGCAGCAGTCGGCTGCGCGTTCGTCGCAGCCGCGCTGGTCTTCACTATTGGTCAGATCTACGAGCTCGGGGCCGCTGCATCCTGGGCCGCCGCCCTTGCATGCGCAGTCACCTCGGTGGCCGTGTTCTCGACCCGTCGCACCACCCGAACCCCGTACCTCCCCACCGTCGCAGTCTTGACCGTCATCGTCACGGCCTTCTGGGCGACGGCCGCCCTCGGTCTACCGCGTTGGCTGTGGGTAGCACCCGCCCTCGTCACGAGCCTGGTGGCTGTCGGGTGGCGCGCTGCGTGGCCGATCACCTGGCGGGCACGCCGCGCGGGTTGGCGCTCGAAGATCCGGTACCGCACTGGCGCACCGCTTGCCGAGCGCCCGGACGGGGACGGCCGGTGGATGGCCGAGGAGTACCTCGAGGTCGGCGCTGACGCCGAACGCATCACCGCTCACATGTTGACCGGCCTCGATGACCGCTGGCACGTGCTGCACTCTCGGGCACTGCACTACACTGCGGCGGATGCGGACCACATCGTGATCGGCCCAGCTGGTGTCCTGCTCATCGACAGCAAGTACCGGTCAGGGCACTTCGAAGCCCGCCCCTGGGTTACCGAAGATGGCACCGCCGGCAGCGACTGGTTCTACAACGGCCAGGTGCTCGACGCCAGCCTCGCGCAGTCGGCGATCTTCGAAGCTGACCGCATCGCGTGGGCCTTCCACGCCGATGGCCTCGATCGCCAAGCGGTCCCGATCGTCCTCGCCATCCACGGCGCCCGCATGAATGTGCCCTGGGGGGAGTGGACGATCGAGCTGCTCGGTGACCCAGTTGACGATGACTCCGAGGCGCCGATGGTCGGCACCCGGCTCGTCACGCTCGTCGACGCGACCCACCTGGTCGACTACCTGACATCGTTGCCGGCCCGACGGTTCACCACGCCGACGAAGCACGAACGCGCCACTGGAAGACGAGAATCACTGACCCCTCAGCAGGTTGAGGAGCGCGCACAGCGGCGCTACGTTCGCGACCTCGCGGCGGTATGCGAGCACGTGTTCGTGCCGGTGCCACAGTGACCGGAAACTGCAGCCTCCACCGAAACCCCCACAACGCTTAGTCCATGATGACCGGCACAACTGTTTATGCCCCCTAGCGAAGGATGGCCTGTGTCGACGAATCAGGTAGAGGAAACCCAGCCCGGAACCGGCGACACAGACGATGTCACAAGTACTCCGGACGACCAAACCGAAACGAGTACTCCGGACCTCAACCCGTCGCCGGCACCCACTCCAGCAGACGAACCGAACCCTCCAGCAGAACGTCCCTTTAGCTGGTGGCACAAGAAGCCCGGAGATCGAGAATGGAAATCGGGAATTCGTGAAGTCCTCATAGGTGTCGGTGCAGCAGCCTTGATCGCCTTCCTTGGAGTTGCGTACACGACTATCACCGACGATCGCCGGGCGGAACAGGCAGAGCGACTTGAGAACCTTCGGTTCATCCGAGAGCGTTCCGACGAAAAACTGGAGACACCCCGTCCGTTCAACGGAATGGACTTAACTGGGCAGAATATGGCAGGTCTCTTCCTTTACGACGCCGACATCGCACTTGCTGCTCTGCCCGACGCCAATCTCTTGCGAGCCGTACTCGCCAGAGCCGACCTTTCCGGCACCGACCTCTCCGGCGCTAATCTCGTCGGCACGGATTTCACCGAGGCCATTTTGGACCAGGCCGTACTCACCGGTGCAGACTTGACCGAAGCCATGGTCGATTCTGCCTCCTTCGAGGGGGCCAATCTGTCCGATGCCAACCTCCTCGGCACCCGTATCACCTCACTACAGCTGTCGCGCATCTGCAAATACGGTGACCGGCCGCCGCGGAATCTTCCAACTGACGTGGAGCTCCCGGACAACCGCGACCTGACCGAGTGCGGACGCTAACTACCAGCAAGACTCACGATCAATCGCCCCAGGCTGGGAGTCTGCTGATTTCCTCCGTGCCAGCGGATTTGATTCGGTCGTCTCGACCAATGATTTTCGAATGCCCACAAAGCTGAATTAAGTAGAGAAGTTTCGGCGTATCAGCTCGTCGAACTCTAAGCGATCTTGGTCTGCGCTTTGGTTTCTACTGATTTGGTCAGGCATCAGGTCGCCTGAGCCTACCCCGGTGGTCTCCGCTACCGCATGGACTGCAGGAGGTTCCACGACCACCGGTGCATCCCACCAGCCTGCTGGTGTTGGCGTGCCGGGCGCGGCCGATGGAGACGTCTTGACCGACTCGGGTCGGCGGAGGGCTTGGCGGGCGTTGTCCCGCTCGTGGCGAAGGTGCTGCAACCTCCGATGCTGTTCGACCGCAACGACGGACAGCATGAAGGCGAGCACCCCGAGTATCGCCACGAGCGGGAGCGGTATGACCCATCGTGGGGCCCCCGCCCATACGAGAAGTGCAACCGGGATGTTCATCAGTGCGGAGACCGTTAGCGCCGCCCACCATGCGGGGACAGCGAACGCGACCCGGATCAGGGCAATGCTGATGAGTATTGCGAGCACGAACGCGCCCGCGTGAAGTATCGCGGACATGGCCGGCGCCTTTCTCTTCGGTCAGTTACCCGCGGCTGCGGGCTCACCCTCGACGGTAAAGGTCGGCTGCGACGGTGTTGCAGATGTCGTTGCCGGAGCCTTCTTGGTGGTGGTCACGGCCGAATTGCGGCCTCCGAGTTCACTGGTGAAGTAGTCCGCGGTCCAGGCCAATGCGTCGCGGCCTCGCGAGTCGACGACGAGCTGGCCGTAGTTCTGGTGCGCACCACCGGAATAGAAGGAGATGGCTCGGGTCGCGGAGCGAGTGACGGAGGCGACGTTGAACGAGGAGGCGAGGTTCGACACCGCGCCAAGGTCGACGCCGTCGAGGATCCCGCTGGTGTCGGCCGCGGTGGCGAGGGTGTCGAGGATCAGCGGTGGGATCGCGAGCAGGTCACCGCTCATCACGTACTTCACGATCAGAGCGACGTTCTGAGCGAGTGCGGTCAGGTCGAGGCGGTTGATGACCTTGAGGACATCCCCGGCCAGCCTTTCGGGTGACCCGGTGGGCATGGTCTGCAGGATCGCAATGAGCGGGTCGAGATCGACCGAGTCGACAGCTTCGACGATGCCGACGAGCTTGGCGTTGAGGGCGTTGACGATGTTGGGCATGGCGGGGAAGTCGCCGACGGCGGCGAGCGAGCCCAAGGTGGTCAGGTCGTTGACGATGCCTTGGAAGTCGATGCGTGCGACCTTGCCCGAGGTGACCGAGGCTTGGCGGAGCAGAGAGACCGGTTGGATGCCACGCACGATGCGTGCGGCCGCGGTGACATCGCTACCGCCGAGTCCTGCGAGCGGGCCGAGAACTTCGGCGAGGTCGGCGGCGGAACCCATGAGTTGATTTGCGCCGAGGCTCTCGGCTCCGTCGGCGAGGCTGTCGAGGATCCTCGAGAGGTTGTCGATGTCGACACTGCGGACCGTGTTGAGGACGGTGCTGGCGCGGTACTGGGCCGTGTCCTGGGAGAAGTCAGTAAGGGTGGCGGCGGCGTATCCGTTGCTGATGTTCTGCGCGAGGCTGCGGACCAGCTGGCTGTCCTTGCGTGTTTGGGTCGCGATCGTGCGCGCGCCAGCGGTGTCCCCGGAGGAGAGTGCGGTCTGGATGCGAGTAGATGCGGTCTTGAGGCCGTCGATGTTGAGATGGGCGAGATCGGTGGCCGTGGCGGTGTCGGCAGGGTTGGTGGGGGCGTCGTCGGCGCTGCTTGCCAGCCCGACGTTGCCGAGCACCGATCCGATGCCACTGAGGAGACCGTCGTCGCCCGGGGTGGCGCAGTAAAGGTCGGGGGCGGGATCGCAGATGGTCATGACCTTCATGCCGGAGAACCCGTCGGTACGCGGACCGGCGATGCCGTGGCCGGGCGGATTCGGGCCGACGACAGTTTCCCCGGGGGTGCCGCGGCGTGGGTCTGCGATCAGGACGGTGGCGCGCAGTCTGGATGCGGGGATCGGGCCGTTGCCTTGTGCGATCTGTTCTGCGATGTCGCCGGCGATGTCAGCGCCTTGGCTGTATCCGGTGAGTCCGAACAGGGTGGACGGGCAGCGAGCGGCGCGCTGCTTGAGTGCGGTGCTGACGGCGGCGACGCCGTCGGCCTTGCTGTCGGCGTAGCCGACGCCTTGGTCGAAGGCGGTGGCTTCGTAGGCGGGGAAGAGAGAGCTGATGGTGCCGCCGGACTTGGCGGCGGCCTTGTCGGTGACAGTCTTGAGCATCCCCACGGGCGTACTCGGGTCTGCGTTCTTGTTGGTCTCCCAGGTGCCTGGGACGGCGATGATTTCGGCGGGGGAGCAGTCGCCGGGAGCGGCGTATGCCGGGGGGCCGGCCAGCGCGCCGACGCCGAGGCTGGTTGCGCCTGCGACGGCTGTGGTGAGTGCAGCGGTGGCGGCGCGTGTGAGCATGGATGCGCGGGGCGTCATCGGGCATCTCCGAGTCAGGTGTGGGCCCGGATCGACGTCGATGGCCGGTGTGATTGGCCGGTCTCGCTGTCCCCGGATCCGCTGGGTGTGGACGCGGACACCCTGGCAAACGCCTTCTCCACTCTGATGAAAAAGGCTATCTACCTGAACAAAAAGGAGGAGCGCCGGCAAGGCCGACGCTCACTACGCTCTATCGGATCTGCCCACACACACCCGCCGCGAGGGAGGGGTGCATAGGTAGCGCGACTCTCTGGGAGACGCGGCCGCACGACGTGGATGAACCAGCCGCCAGCACGTCCAATAGTAGTAGACATTCTCGGTGAGGCCAACCGCGATGGGGGATCGGCGCGGTGCCCGAGCCTCGTGCCCACTGGTCATCAGCTCCGACCGGCAGCTGGTGAACCGGACCGATAGCTTTTGCCGCACCACCGATTGGAAGGAGCGCAGATGACCAACGCTGAGTCCGTATTCGAGATGGCCGCGACCCGGCTGCGGAGTGTCGCCGGGCGCGCCACCCCGGGGCCTTATCTCCGATCGAAGGCCGTACCTGGCGCTTTGCGCTGCGTGGACGCTCCCGATGGCGGGGAGCAGCACCTCGCATTCGGAATTGCGCGGCAGGAGGATTTTCGCCTTCTCGTCGGTGCCGATCCGGGGATGTACGAGCTGTTAGCGGCGGTGTTCGCGGCGGCCGCCGGGTCCGATGCGGCCGCACCGGAGCTGGCGGACCTGGCGGCGTACCTGAGTCAGAAGATGGGGTTGAAGCTGCCTGCGGTCGCGTTCTATCCAGCAGACGAGGCGGTTGTCGAGGATCCGGAAGCACCCGCTGCGGCGCCCGTCGTCGCTCCGGAGCCGACTCCCACGGCACCCTCACGGGCACCTCGCGCACACTCCGTGGTCCAGCCTGCCGCAACCGCCCCGGCGTTGGACGCCGCAGACCTGTAGTCACGGTTCATGCAGCGACCAACTGAACTGCGTCACCACCGATCCTCCGGTACATGTCCGACGCGACGGTTGGAGAAACGTCGAACTCGTTGTTGCGGCGCACCGCAATCGCTGCCCGGTGGGCCGCCTCGTTCAGTGGATGCCCATCGTGACCACGGACCCAGCGCACCGTGCTTCCGGTCCGTTGCAGCTTCTCCCGCAGCGCCCGGACTCGGCCGGCGTGACTCGAAATGAGCCAACGGGGGATGTCGGGATCGTTGCTCTGCAGGTAGGTAGCGACGTGCAGACTGTCGGTGAGGATCTCCAGCTGGCCAGTGTGTCGGCGCACCGCCATCTCGATCGCGAGGCACTCACCCAAGTTGATGCTCTCCACGTCGGGTAGGTAGTCGACGTAGACCCTGCCGGCGGCGTCCACTGCGCTGATGCCGACACCGGCGCGGCCGCGACGCTTCGACGCGTCGGTGGCGACCTGCAGAATCGACTCCCGTTTGCCGCTGCGGGTCGGGTCGGGGTTCTTCAACGATTTCGGTACCTCGGGTAGAGCGCGTCCGGCGGCATGGAAGAGTTCGGAAAGGCAGCCGAGCGGACTCGCTGTGAGGACGACTGCGGGGAAGCTCGCAGCGCATCGTCGTGTCTCGGCGCGAACTCCCGAATGGTCGATGTACAAGGCGGGGCGGATGATGGATTGTTCCGCGAGCGCATAGAAGTGCTCGAACGCATCGAGTACTACCGCTTCGGCGCGCTGCGTGTGGTCACGTTCGAAGGGGACTGTCGTGGTGTGGCCATCTATGCCTTGATATGTCACAACGGCTGTGTGCGGCCGGATGCGTTGCGTCAGATCGGGGGAGGGTCGATCGACGCGAATGACTCCCGCGACCACCGTGTTTTCTGTGCGGTCTTGCCAGTTCCTCCATGATGCGTGCAGTGCAACGGGACTGAGGATGGCGTGGAGCGGCGACAGCGTGGGCATGAATCCTCCTCTGTGGGGATCGGTCCGCAGGACCGGGTTGTCGGGGACGCCTCCACAGAACCTCCTCGGGCGGCGGATGTTTCAGTCCCCGGCTGTCGCACTGTCAGGGGGTCGGGCAGACCGAGTCGCAGCTCAGCTTGTTCGCGATGTAGAACCGTCCTCCGGCTGAGACCACCGTGTACTGCTGGTGGTACTCGTGGCTCACGCCGTCAGGGGTGGTGACCGTCAGTCGCACGTTGTAGACGTTCTCGGTCTCGGTGCTGGTGATCACGATGTTGTGGGTCGTCAGCGGGTCGAGTCGGTCGATGTCGGTTTGGATTGCCTGCGCGGTGGCGGGAGTGTTCTGGCTGGCGACGAGGTATCCGGCAGCGGCGGCACCGTTGCGCTGCTCGTAGTACGCGTTGTCGAAGCCGAGGATCACCCCGGGGCCGCTGGTGGTGTCCCCGGGAGCAGGAGCGGAAGCGACGGTGCTCGGCGTCGCCGGCGCGGTCGTCGTGACGGCAGCGGTTGTACCTACCGCCGCCGAGGATTCCTGATCTGTGAAGCCGCCCCGGAAAGTGCCGACGGCAACGGCGCCGAGGACCACAACCCCGGCGACGACAGCGACCACGCCGACGCGACGACGCTTTCCCGCGGGGGTTCGGGTCGGTTTCTGGGGAGTCCGAAGAAACGCGTCGGTGTCGAAGTCCCCTTCGGGCGTGCCCCCGTAGGGATCTGCTGTGCGGGCGTCGGAAGAGTGGTGGTCATAGTCGGATCTCTCGTAGTGATCGGCACCACGGTATTCGGACTCGGCGCGCGGATCCCAGGGCTCGTAGTCGGGTAAAGGGGCAGGGGTCACCGCGGGGAACGCAGCGGTCACCTCCGAGGCGTCGTCGAAGCCGTCGGTGTCCCCGCCGAATTCGTCCGCGACGTACTCGTCGCCGAACCCCTGGTCGTACCCGGGAGTGAAGCTCTGTCCGTCGGTGACTGGTTCCTCAGCCCATGGGTCGTCGCTGTCCCACTCGTCGTTCCCGGGCATTGGCTGTGTGTCGGGTTCTACGCGTCCGCGTGCCATGGCGTTCCTCGTATCGGGTCGGTCTGGTGGTCGGTGCGCAGAACCGTAGCCCCATGCTTCTCCACGCAGGTCATCGCTTGTTTGCCCTGCATGCGAACGCTTTTCACTCGGCGTCGGGTGGGAGTGGAGAAGCGCCGCTCTACGGTCGGCGCGACCTTTGCGACAACGTGCGGGGCCCCGCGTCGCACAGGCTCACCGGTCCCGGAGCCGCCGGGAACTCGGTATCAGCTCTGGCTGCAGCACAGGAGGAACAACAGATGGCCAAGAAGCACCGCAAGCCACGAAGCTCGTGGATTGCCCCGACGGCGGTCGCCGCTGGTATCGGCATGACCGCCATCACCGGCGCGGGTATCGCCACTGCCGCCCCGGAGTCGGGGTGGTCGAACCCGGATCCTTCGGACAGCGCACCGGAGTCCGGGTGGTCGAACCCGAACCCGACGCCGGCAACTCCGGAACCAGCGCCCGTGCAGAGTGCTCCTGAGCCCGAGGAGTCGTTCTGGGTCGCTCCGCCGCCCCAGTACAACCGCGGCACGCGGGCGTACAACCCGGAAACCGGCGGTGGCGTGACGCAGACGGTCTGGTCCGGCAACGACTACTCCGGGGGCAACAACTACTCCAGAGGCGACGATTACTCGGGTGGTACCAACTACTCCGAGAACACCTCGCCCCAGGTCGACTGGAGCAATCTGCATGCACCCACGCCGGTGATCGATCCGACGCTCCCGATCGAAGCTCCCAAGGACAAGATCCGCGTCGGACGGGTGATCTTCGATCAGCCGAACTGGGTCTCGGACATCGATGCCAAGCGCACCAACAACACCACGGCTGTCATCGAAGCCCAGGTCACCGACGCGTGGCGCTCGGTTGGTCTGGAAACCACCGAAGCCGAAAAGGTCGCCTCCGGGCAGGTGGCAGGAACCGCGCTTGGCGCGGTGAGCGGGTTCGCGACCGGTTGTGCGGCTACAGCAGTTCCGGCAGGGCTCATCGGCGGCACGATCGGTGGAATCGGTGGGGCTGTCCTGGGCGGATGGGTTCCCTCTCCGATCCCCGGAACCGCACCGATCACCACCGGTGTCGCGGGCACTGCCGGTGGCGCCGCGATCGGCGCTGCAGCAGGCTGCGTTGCCGGTGGTGCGGTCGGTGCCGGAATTGGTGGCGCCGCAGGCCTTGCGGCTGGTACCGCCTACGGAGCCGGCGAGGGTGCCACCCCGATCGAGACGACGGTCCCGGACGTCGAAGAGGACCAGATCGCCGAGCAGGTGGACACCACCTTAGATCAGTGGTCCCAGGATCCGGTGGGTGCGACCGTGGTCGACGCGGTTCAGTCGTTCACTACCGAGACGGCCCCGGCCCTCGACACACAGGTCCGGGACTTCGTCGGCGCTCAGTCGGGTGGCGAACAGATCCTCGACCAGGTCGACCAGACCCTCGAGACGTTCTTCAACGACGTCACGCCGGGTCTGAGCGGAAACCTGATCAGCACGGCGGTCGGTGACGCCATCGCAGCTTTCGGGGCTGCCCCGGCCGCGGATCCGGCTGCGCCGATCGCGGGCTGACCGCAACAGCAAGACAGCGGGCTCCACACCAGCATTGGTGTGGAGCCCACTGTCGTGTGCTCAGCGAATCAACTTGCCGCGACGGTATTCACGGCCACCCCAGACACCGGTCTGCCCGGTCGCGCTGGCGTAGGTGCCGCACGCGTCGGCGATCGGGCAGCGATCGCAGATTCTGGCGGCGTAGTCGAACGACTCGCTCGGGTCCGGGAACCACCGGTCCGGGTGCTGGTCGCCGCGGCAAGCGGCGACGTCCCAGTCCGTGGCGTCCTCGGAGATGGGGAGCAGGTCGGTCAGGGTCAGCGTGACTGTCATCGGGATGTGCCTCCTTCCAGGCGATTCAGGTTGTTGGGGCCAACTCGCGCCAGATGGCCTGCTGGCGCTTCTGGTCGGTACGGGGTGCCCGGGGCACCCACAGGAGCGGCATGTCGGCCTCCTCGGGGGTGCGGTCTGCCTTGCGGCCGTTGCAGTCCGAGCAGGCGGCAACGATGTTGCCGTAGTGGTCTCCTCCGCCGCGACTCTTGGGAAATACGTGGTCCACTGTCCGGGCACCGGGCTGGCCGCAGTACGCGCACCTGTGGTGGTCGCGAGCGAGCACCGCTGCGAAGCTCGCGCGGGTGTCATCATCGACCGCGGGTCGCGGGGGAGTGTGGACGTACTCGAGCAGCTGGATCGTGTGCGGCAGAGGGATCGCCACGTGCTGCGACCGCACCACGAAGCGCGGAGTGTGCTCGACCAAGGTGATCGCGAGTTCCTCGTTGGGCAGCACCACCGCTCGGGCGGCCGGTACGACGTCGAAGTCCTCGTAGGTGACGTTGAGGACCCGCACGCGGGTGTTCATCCAGGTGCGGGCGGTGATGGCGGTGGGTGGGCGGTGCATGGCAATCGACAACCTCGTTCTCTCGCAGAGGGGAGTGGCGGGGTCTCGAGGTGTGATCGTCCCGTGGAGGCCGGGGTCGGCCGGAAGTCACCTCGGGGGTGACTGAAAGTCGGGGCGCGCACGCCCCGAGAGGGGCGTCAGTAGACGCGGAATCCGGCGGTTGTGCCGGAGTGTTCAGCGAGCCGGTCCAGGAATTGGATCTTCGGCTGCGACATGCACTGTAGGTACGCGCTGGTGCGCATTCGAGTGTCCTTCCTGGTCGTAGGTGGCTGCTACCGGTCGCCCAGTGTGCCATGCGAGAGCGGGGAAGTGTTGCAGATATTGAGCTCGCGCGCCGTCGACCTCCGTCAGCAGTCACCAAGATCGAGCCCGCGAACTGGTGAACCCTCTACGTACGGTCGAGCCGCCAGTTCACCAACGATCAAGGGGTATTCATGAGCAAGCTCAACGGTGCAGTGCGACGTGCGGTTCAGATTGCAGCCGGAGTGGCTGCAACAGCAGCGGTGATCATCTCCGGAGCCGGAGGCGCATCAGCGGCATCACCGCCGGTCACACCAAGCCCGGGCGGAGACAACATCTGGCCCATCATCAACCTCGACCGGTGCGGCGGCCCGATCCAAGTATCGAGAGACACCGTCCCCGGTCGAACGGACCTGCTCGGGGTGACACTCACGCCGACGGGCAACTTCGGCGCCAGCTCAGAATGCGTGGCCCCGGTGAAGCTGGAATGGGTGAATGGCATAGCGCCGTTCGGCCACGCGGTAACGGTCACGGTGGACAGGCCCGGACCCACCCGAGTCGACATCCCGATCGGTGCGGGCGCGAGCCTACTGACGGTCCAGACGCTGGGAGTGCCGGCGTTCGGGACATCCCAGTACGTGTGGATGCAGCCGTGATGCGTGGTTAACCCCACTGCAGGCGAAAGGCCCTGCCACACGTCGTGGCAGGGCCTTCCCGGGGATCGCGGCGACGATCAGGCCGAGAACTTGAGGTGAGCCTGGGTCTTCCCGAGGACCTTCTGGCCCTCCACGGACACCGTGACGTCGATCCGCGCCGTGCGCTCCTCGTCGTCGAGCCGAGCCACCTTCGCCGAGATCGACAGTTCGGCACCCTTCGCCTCGTCGACCACAACCGGCCGCGTGAATCGGGTCTCGTACGAGATGACCGCAGTAGGATCGCCGACCCAGTCCGCGACCACCTGCAGGCCGAGCGCCGCGGTCAGCATCCCGTGGGCGAGAACGCCCGGCAACCCCGCGCTGGCCGCAGTGACGTCGCTGAAGTGGATGGGGTTGAAGTCGCCCGAGGCGCCGGCATAGCGGACGAGGTCATCTCGGGTCACCGTCAGGTCGGCCTTCGCAACAACCGCCCCGACCTCGAGGTCGACGAATCGAGGAACTGTGTAGGTCATACGTCATCTCCTCGGTGCAGCAGCGACGAGGTGATGGTGACAACCAGATCGCCGCTCTCATCTCGGATCTCGCAGATCGTGGAAAGGATGGAGCTGCCAGCACGCTCGGTGACGTCGGTAATGGTCAGCGTGGTGCTGAGTTCGGCGCCTGCGACGATCGGGCGGCGGTATTCGATCTTCTCCGAGCCGTGGACGATGCGGTGCGGGTCGAGGCCGGTGTCCGGGGTTTGGACCTGACTTGCACAGATTTAGTGCCCCGCTCCGATCACCGAGTCGGTAGACCCAGCGCGGTGAGGATGCGGACCGCGTCCGGGTCGAGGGGGTCGGTAGCGGTGTGGGGGTAGCCGGCGATGGTGATGGTGATTTCCTGGAGCGGACGCAGGGTCCGGACCAGGGAACGAAGCGAAGTCCCGGTCTCGGCCTGCAGGTAGCGGGCGATCGCGAGTGCGGTGAAGACGACCGTGAGGTGGGCTTCGATCGCGTCGCGGGTGTGGTGGAACATCGGCCGTGCCCGCAGGTCGGTTTTCGACATGCGAAACGACTGCTCGACATGCCAGAGGTCGTGGTACTTGCCGATCACCTCGCCCGGCTCCATGAGTGTGACCGGGATGTTGGTCACGTATCCCTTCAGGCCGATGAGTGATCGGGCCCGCTCGATGCTCGCCTCATCGACGGTGCGGCCACTGGTAGTGGTCTTGACGAACCGGGTCGATTTCGGTGCCTTGCCACCATCGACGACCGCCCGTGCGCGGGCTTCCTGAGCGTTGAGCGTTTGGTTGTCGCGGACAGCACGGCGTTTCGAGTACTGCCAGACCGCCCGCCACGAGGTGGGATGCCGAACCGGATCCCAGATCGGTTCGGCGCGTCTTTTCGCCGTGTTGACTACGCTGCGGGCGTGGCGGGGCGTGACGGTGTCGATGATCTGCCCATCGACGAAAACGTCTCCATTCCAATGAAAATGGTTGGCCAGATCCGCCGGGGCCTTGGTGACCCGAGACCCGACGATGAACTTCAGGCCGACGCCGTCGAGATCTGCGAGGTTACCGGCGGAGAGCATGCCGGCGTCGGCGGCGACGACCATCTCGACTCCGGCGATGTCGTGTCGGGCCTGGAACTGGCGGATGATGGGCACGATTGTGTGGGTTTCGGCCTTGTTACCTTCGAAGCAGCCGATCTCCAGTGGGAAACCGGTCCGGTCCACGAGCAGGCCGACGACGATCTGCGGGTCGACCCGGCGTTCTTTCGAGTACCCGACCTTGCGGAGATCGTCTTCTTTCTCCGCCTCGAAATACAGGGTGGTCACGTCGTAGAGCACCAGGGACAGACCCCCGGTCGCCGCGGCATGCTCGAAACATCGCGTCGCGACCCGATCCCGGTAATCACTTGTGGCACATCGTTTCAATGCACTCGCGTAGGTGTTGCGGTGAACCGGGGTCAGGCCGATCTCGCCGACCACCCTGGCCGTGTCACTCATCGAGGTCGGCTCCACGATCCGGGCAAGGACCAACTGGAAGAAAGCCTCGTCGTCAATGACGTCGAACCCGAGCCGGTACCAGGCGGTCTCGACCGCCTCGACCAGCCAGCGCGAACGCTTCGCGGTGATCAGCGACGGTCCCTTCCCGGAGTTGCCGGGCACATCCAGTCCCAGGTCGAGTTCTTCCTGGCCGGCGTGGAGCTTGCCGCGGGCGAGCTGCATCAACGCGGCCAACTCGCTGTCGGTGTGGGCCGAACCGACATGCTCGACGATCGTCCGGCGACCGCCCTGCTTGACCGCGATCTGCACCGCCGTCGCCCCCGACGCGGTCCGAACCTTGCGAATGTACGCCGCCACCCGCCAGATCCTACCGACCGTTTAGTGCCCCAAATCGACAACCCGCGATCCCGCTACCAGCGGAAACGCTCGGAGAACCCGGGAATCCTCCTCAACTTGTGCAAGTCAGGTGGTGCTGAGTTCGGCGCCTGCGACGATCGGGCGGCGGTATTCGATCTTCTCCGAGCCGTGGACGATGCGGTGCGGGTCGAGGCCGGTGTCCGGGGTTTGGACGAGCTGGGTCACCGACGGCGACTGCACGACGGTGGTGAAGGTCGTCGGCGCGATGACATCCGCGAAGCCCGCAGTCCGGGATGCCTCGACATCGTGGTGCAGCGGGTTCGTCGCCCGCACCGCGCGCGCGAACTCACGGACCTTCTCACGACCAACGAGGTAAGTCGTCGGAGGGAAGACCCGTCCGGCGAGGTTTGGGTTCAGTGGTGGCATTACCCGAGACTAACGCGGCCACCCCCGCGTCGCGCTCATCGTCCAACCAGGCCGAGGAGAAGGCCTACGCGAACCCGGACGCCCACTCCTTCATGAATATTGTTCGAGGGTTCTGCGTCCAGCAGGGATTGATCGACCCCAGCCAAGCTTGCGGTAGGTGTCAGCCGAAGGACTTCGTCCAAGTCCCTGAACGTCTCGGGAAGAAGGCGCTCGACGAAGACGGCCGCATCGATGAGGAGCAACCTCTCCCGCACTACCGGTGTGATCACGTGTTCGACGATCATGAGTTCTCCCGCCCAGAACGGTGAAGCGCAGGATAGGAAGCCCATGTCATGCCGGCTCGAGCAGCATGCGCCTCCAACGAAGCCGGCTTGAATCCGAGCGTTCGAGCCGCAACAACCGCCGGCATCTCCCGGACCAGATCGCGTATGGCCGCCGCCTTCATCGCACGCAACTCAACTCCATGCTTCCTCATCTGTTTCATCAGATAGTTGGCACTGAGCGGCTGGTCAGGGCAGATTCCGGCGAATAAGTAGGACGAGTCAGCGTTGCCTGCAGTGTTGATGTTAGGCCTGGACTGCACATAAAGTCGTAGTATTTCGTCGAACGGGTGGGGGACCTGCACGGGATGATCGCCGAAAAGAATCTCGATCACATCTTCTTTCACCGTAATGTCGTTGAGGGTGAGGCGAACCAACCGAGTGACGGGTTGACCGTAAAGAAGGAAAAGAATGGCGGCAGTGCGACAGGGCAGCGGAATTTGCTTGTTGTCGAGCAACTCTGCCATGAGGTTCAATCGCTTGTCCTGATCGATATCAGGTGATCGAAATACGGTGCTCCCTGGGAGATCGATTCGGGAAACATAGCCGTTGCGGAGCGACCATTTCATGAAGCTTTTCACACGCGTCCGTGTTGTATTTCCTGTAGCGAACCATTCGTCGATATGGGCCTGGCGGCATCGACTCAGCGAAAGCGACCTCTTCTCGAGCCAGTTCAGGAAATTGATCGCTACGGTTGTGTCCTGTTTCGAGGTTCTGACATGGCCCTCCCTCAAGCTTTTCTTGCCGGAGAGTTCCCGCAGCCTTCTCAGGTGATGCCACCGTGCGTACTGCCGAACCACTGTGGTGTGCTCGTCGTTGAGATCGCACGCGTCCATCGTGCGCTCGAGCCACCGAGTATAAAGTTGCAGGTTCGGATCCCTGTATTCGAGGACGCCTAATTTCGTCAAGAGTTGATGCAGGTGCTTGACCTTCGCGTATTCGCCGTAGCTCTCGAATGTCTCATGCTCGATCGGCGACTCGCCGTGAGCCAGACTGCGGAGAACCTGCCGCACATGCCCGTTACGGAGCCAGATCATCGCGCTCATGGGTCGCGGCTGCGCGATGACCGCCTCGTAGAAGGGAGTGAGCTCCTGGCACAGGCTTCCGGACCCGTCGTCCAGGAGAATCGACAAATCATCTGTCACACAACAGCGGACACACATCTGGTGACGAAACAGATGGTCCTCGTTCCCACATCGAGTGCAGTAGAAGCTTCGAGGTATCTCTGCGCAATCCGAACAGATCGGCCGATTATCCGGGTCCAGGCCCGGCAGGAGTCGTTCACGGGAGCATCCCGGGCACATTCCACGTTTCCCGATTGCACGGTGGTAACACCGGCTGCACACCACGCCCTCCGGCCACCGCCAGTAGACCCGAACATGACGATCGCACCGGGCGCATGGAGTAGCTGACATGTCTACTCCGCCGGACGGATCCGTGCCCGCTTCGGTCTGATCGTGCTGTTCAAATCCACTACGCCGCCACCACCACCGCCGCCGGCTGTCGTGGTTCTGCGGCTCGGGGTCGCCTCGATGCGGAACTGGCACAGATCTTCCACCGAGCAGTCGAGCGCATCGCATAGTGCGCCCAGCAGGGCCAGAGACATTCGATCCGGTCGATGGCCGAGCATTCGATACAGCTGAGACGGGGAGAGGTCGATTCCGCGCTCGACCAACAGCGGTATGAGTTCCGAGATATTGTTCAAACCCCGCGCTGCCATAATTTCCCGGAGGCGCCACGAATATTCAACTCGTCGATTCACGGTTCCTCCTTTCGTGCGAGCCCTGTCGGACCGCTCGTCCCGCAATGCGCTCGAAGGCGTTCTGGACAACACGTGTGCGGTAGTCGGATGATACGTGCGTGTAGATCGATGTGGTGCTCGCGTGTTCGTGCCCGACTTGCTCCTGCACGAACCGGGCCTCATAACCGTATTCGATGAGATGGCTGACGTAGGATCGGCGGAGCGAATGAAAGTCGATGCCCGAGGCGAGACCGAGCTCCGTGCGGAATTGGTTGAACGTGTTGGATACCGAGCCCAGTGCGATACGGCTGCTGCGTTCCGTGCACCACAGGGCAGGGTTGTCCTCGTGTGATACTCGGGGTCGAATATCCTCGATCCATTGGACCAGACTCTCGACCGCCCAGTCCATCTCGGGAACGGTCAGGACACTTCGACGCTTCGGTGGGGAGCCTTTCATCGCCTTCCCGTACCGCACGTACAGAACGCCGTATCGACCGAAGGCGGGAGCTTTCGGATTGAATCCGAAGTCGATCGTGTCGAGCATACGAACTTCGTTTCTGCGAAGTCCCCAGGCGTACGCCACCTTGAGCAGCACCGCGTCCCGAAACGCTGGGATGGCCCCCTTCCTTCCTTGGGCCAGGATGCGTTCGACACGATTGTCGGCGTGATCGAAGAGGTCCTGAACTTCCTCCCAGGTCAAGGCTCGTTTCTTCGGTCGAGCCATCGCATCCTGAGTATGGCGGGCGGTATTCCATTCGTGGCAGACCTGGGTGGGGTGAGTCCCGAATCGTTTCTCGCATGCTTCGGACCATCCATACGCAGGATCGACGAGATATGCCAAGAACGCCCGCAGCGCCAGTTGATAGCCCAAAAGTGTGCTCTGCGCCAAGCCGTGGATCGCCCGACGCTGCATGAAGAATTCGTCGACATCGGCAGCGGACCATTCCCACGGCTCACTGCCGGCAAAGGCGTGAAAGCGGCGGACGATCGCCTCTCGTGCGTTGACGGTACCGAAGCCCAGATTGCGACTGAGTTGCTGGTTTCGCCATCCGTCGAGCATGGCCTGAAAGACCTGCTCTTCGGGTCGGAGCAGTGCCACACCGTCGGCAAGGTGCAGCGACGCATCCCCAGGTCCACGGCGATCCGAACGACCCATGGAAACCCCCTCGCATTGTGCGCGAAATATTCGCACATAATGCGAATGCGGGTCAAGGTCGCCAGGTCAGAAGGGTGGGGAGGATCCACTGACCGGGTGATATGCCCTCGTGCGAGCATGTGACATCCGGATTCGGCGAGGAGGCGGAGCGCGGCAGACGGGTGGGGAACCCGCAGCTCAGCGCCTGCGTGAGTCGGTCGACACGGAGAGGCTGTCGCGTCCCGCCATGTGGACGTCACGGGTTCGCGTGCCGCGCAACTCGTGACGGTTTTTGCTAGATAACATGTATTATCTAGCAGATATCTTCCCTGGGTTGAGGAGTGACGTTGACACTGCACATGTTCGGCCGCCACGCCGGCGGTTGGCTGGTCATGTCCGACAGTCGGATGACTCGGGTAGGCGACGGCGGGGTACTCGACGTCGCCGATGACACCGTCGAGAAGACACTTTCCTACGTTGCGGAACCCTCCTCCAACGAACAGTCTCCATTCGCTGCAATCGCATTCACCTACGGGCGTGCCGAGTTCAGCACTCCTACCGGCCAAGTCGTACGCACCATCGATGTCCTGAGGTCCGGGTTAGAAGATCCGAAGCCGCAGGTCAGCAACATCTCCGAGCTACTCAGGCACCTGTGGCGCCCAATCGACGAGTATTGGTACTACTGCGAGGGTTGCGCAAACACCCGCAACTTGATGGCTCTGGTAGCGGAAGAGAGCGACCTAAACCCAGAGGTCAGCGAGTATGACCAGTACCTTTGCGACCGGCATGTCAACTTCGATCTTGGCGTGATCGTGGTGGCTGTGAACGCGGACGATGAAATCGAATGCGTTCGGAGGGAATGGGATACGGCAGATAACCGCAAGGCACCACCCCCCGGAGAATTCTGGGCCGCCGGGGATGCGCACTCATCCGGTACTGCAGTCGAGGGTGACCTGACTGCCGTTGTCTCAAGTCTCGACGAGAGGTTCGACGAACACGCACGGTTTCAACGAATAGAACTCTCTAAATGCCTTGAGCTTGATACCCCCGGGCCAATCGGCGGGCAACGCACTGCGCTGTATCTCGCACCCAGCGGGATAATCGAGGAAGCCGCCGCGCCGCGACCGATCGACGATGGCTCGTGAGTCACGCAGTGTGCAATCTGTTGACGGAGTGCTTCGAAGGGTTTCTCGTCTACCGCAGCACCGGAAAGCCATCGCAGGCCACACTCAAGGCCTATCGGCAGGACTTCACCGCGATCGCCGAACTTCTCGCCGCCCACACCGGCGTTCCGGCCCACGACCTGGCCTGCCATGTGGTCGACAAGGACCGGATACGCGCGGCGTTCGCGGCCTACGCCGACACGCACTCCCCCGCCTCGATCCGGCGCTGCTGGTCGACATGGAACGCCCTGTGCAGCTACCTGTTCACCTCGGATCTGATCGTCGCGAACCCGATGGATGCGGTCCTGCGTCCCAAGGTCGCCAAGACCGTACCGAAGGCCTTCGACCAGGACGCGGTCGAGAAACTGATCACCGCGCTGACCACAGACGAGGACGACAACGCACACGCCTGGCGAGAACGCGACCTCGCCATCGTCCTTACCGCACTGCTCACCGGATGCCGACTCTCCGAGCTGGTCACCCTCGACATCGGGGACTTCCGCGACCTCGACGACACCGGCCGCGTCAAGGCCATCACCGTGCACGGTAAAGGAACCAAACAACGCGTCCTCACCGCCGAGCCCGCACTCGTCGACGTGCTCACCTCCTACCTCGACTCGCGCCTGCAGCGATTCCCCGGCAGCGGCAAAGCCCGCACCTCCCCCACCGCCTCACCCTGGCGCCGCCTACGGGCCACCGATCCGCTTTTCCTCGGTGCCGGTGGGGAACGCATCACCGCACCCACCATCCAGTACCGGGTCGAGCGCGCGTATCGCCGCGCTGGCATCAACGGACAACGCGCGAAAGGCGCACTGGTCCACCAACTCCGACACACCTTCGCGACCTCACTGGCCGATAGTGACGTCAACATCTACACCCTGATGAGGCTGCTTGGACACGAGTCGATGACCACCACCCAGCGCTACACCCAAGGCGCCGGCAAAGAAACCCGCGCAGCCTCGGCAGCAAACCCGGTCTACCGGCTGATCGAGAAGAACGAGACGAGGCACTGACGTGACCGCGCCGATCCCCTGACTCGATCGGCCAGCGTGAGGTGGGGGTTCGTAAAGATCACCTGGGTTGGCTGCTGCGAAGGACGACGACTACGGCTCGGGGGCTGAGTACGGCGTGGACGGGTGCCTCGGCGCGGCGCCGGTCGGCATCGGGGGTTCCGACACATGCCAGTGAATCCTGATCCGCCGCATCCGGGACTCCAGGCGCGTCGCCGTCGAGGGAGTTGGGAAGTCGCGGGTCCCAACGCACGATACGAGCGAACCGGCCGGATCGCAGATCCAACGCCCTCCGTCCTGTGCTCGCTGTTCCCAGACGAACTCGACGATCTCCCCGTTGCCAGGGGTTCCCAGTACCGATCCCGCTCGTCGAGTCTCGACCAACCCGGGGACAGCGCGCTACCGAAGTCGAGCGTGTGCCTCCTCATGGTCGAGCGGTATCCGACTCGGTGGAGGGTTCCAGGACCACCCGAAACCGTTCGACGCCGGGATACAGCTCACCGAGCGATTCGATCTCGAAGCCGACCGACCGGTAGAAACCGACACCGTCACGATCTGTCTGTGCCTCGATCGGATCGCCGGGATACCGGGCTTGAACCCACAGGATCATCGCGGCACCGATGCCTGTGCGCTGCCAGGAACGAGCGGTAGCGATATGAAGCAGCTCGACTCGACGAGGCATATCGCGACCACCGGGATGACCGGGGTAACCGACGACGCCGACAACAGAGCCTTCCAGGAATACTGCGGCCAGTTCGGTCGGCTCGGCGAGGTAACGGGCCCGGACGCGGTCGAGACGCTCAGCGTCGGTTCCTCCGACGGCAAGATCGAGTAGATCGACGACCCCTTCGACGTCGATGCTTGTCGGTTCGACGACGAATGTCGGCATGACACGCAACGCTACAACCCCCACCGGTCAGCGACGGTCGAGACGGACAGCAATAGGTAGGTGGTGCGGCCGTCGGAGGTCTGGTCCCGTGGGTTGTCAGCGACGATGGTTCGAGCGTATGCCTGTCGGGGGATCGATTGCGCGGTGATCTGCGGGGTCCGTTGCAGCGAACGATGTGATCGCGTCGACGAACCGGCTGAGGAAGCTTCCTCCACCGTGGCCGGCGTCGTCGACGACAACGAGATGGCTGCCGTCCCACCGGCGGGAGATTTCCCATGCTGTGTCGAGCGGGCCGGATACGTCGTACCAGCCGTGGACGAGAATCGCGGGGATTCCGGCGAGCCGGTGCATGCCGTGAAACAGTTGGTTCTCGGCCAGGAAACAGTCGTTGCCCCAGTAGTGGGTGACCAGGCGCGCGAACACCATCCGAAAGACGGGATCCTGGTACCTGCGCGAGGGCGTCCATCCGGGAGCCAGCGAGATGTGGGTGTCCTCCCATTCGCACCAGCGCAACGCCGCGTTCTCGCGGACAGCGGCATCGGGATGGGCGAGCAGGCGTGCGTAGGCAGCTGCGAGATTTCCGTCGCGCTCAGCGTCGGGCACCGGTTCGGCGAACCGCTCCCACTCGCGCGGAAAGATCCGCCGCATGTCGCGGGTGATCCACTCGATGTCCCTGCGTCTACCCGAGGTGATCGCCCCCAACGCCATCCCGATCACTCGCTCGGGATGTGTTTGCGCGTAGGCCAATCCGAGAGATACGCCCCAGGACACTCCGGCGACGACCCATCTGTCGATGCCGAGGTGTTCACGAAGACGCTCGATGTCGGCGATGAGATTGCAGGTGGTGTTCGTGGAGAGGTCGATAGCTGGATCGTCGACGCGGGGTGTACTGCGCCCGCAACCACGCTGATCGAACAGCACGGCACGAAACAGACGCGGGTCGAAGTATCTGCGCATGCCCACGGTGCAACCGGATCCCGGGCCTCCATGGAGGTAGACGATCGGAAGACCTGCCGGGTTGCCGATGTTTTCCCAGTACACCGAGTTGTTGTCGGATACTGGCAGGCATCCCGAGTCGTACGGTTCGATCGCTGGGAACAGGTCCATTCCGGCGAGTCTGTTACGGCACATGCACCTACCCAGACCCCATGGTGTGCTGTTGATGGTTGAGGAGGATGAGATATCGGCGCGTCCCACCGTGCCTCTAGCCGCAGTGGCCTGCCTTGGCTGCGGCCAGAGTCTGCTCGAGCAGCACTGCGATGGTCATCGGACCGACCCCGCCCGGCACAGGAGTGATGAGTCGGGCCCGTTCATGCCCGATACCGGACTGCGTGTCGTGGTCGGGGTCAGGGGGTGATGGCGGCGTGGGCGGTGGTGGCCACGGCGGAGTGCAGGCCGGTGGGCCGGCCGTGGCGAGTAGACCCGGCAAGGATGCCGAACACGTCGAGGGTGGGATTGGCGACCGCAGCCGGAGAAAGGGACGCCTTGCCCTGGGTGCGCCAGCCGAGCGCCTGCAGGAGGGCGGCGATCTCGGTGTGCCAGTGCTCGGCGGGAACACCGCCGGCGACCACCGCAGCGGTGATCCAGCCGGCCTGCCGGTCGAAGTCGGTCCTGCCGGCCGGCAGCCGGGAGATGATGTGCCGCCACAACAGCAGCGGTCGGTCCCGGCATCGGCGGGCAACGGCGGTCGGGGTCAGCCGCCCTTTGCGCACCCCGATCAGACCGAGGGCTCGCGCGCTGGCCCGCAACCGGGCTACCGGGACGGTCAGATCCTCACGATTCGCCGCGCCGATCCACCACCGGGTCACGCCGGTCCGGCCGGCGAGGTGCTCGACCAATGTCGGTGGCAGGTAGCCGGCGGCGGTCAGCTGCACCCCGTCGCCAAGCACCTCGAGCAGCAGCCGATACGGCTCGAGCAGCTGCGCGGCCTCCGACTCGCCGACCTCGACCACCGGATGGGTGCTCGCCCGTTCCAGCAGCTGCGTGAGCGTGGGGTCACCGTGGAGTTCGAGTCGGGTGCGTAAGGCGGCGAGCTCCGCGGGCACCGGAACCGGTGAGGCCATCGCTGCGGCGATCGCAGCCGTGGCCTCGGCCGGATCGAACCGGTCGGGATGCCAGTCGAGCGGCAGCCAGTCGCGGGCCTCTACGGCGGTGTCGAACGGTGGAGGGACCGCCATCGGGTCGCAGCCGCCGCGCACCCAGGCCGCCAGGTCGGTGTATCCCCAGATACCGCCGCAGTCCTCGGGTGGGCAGGCCCTGCGGCCGGCGGTGCAGCGCGCCGCGGGGGGTGGTTCGTCGAGGACTGCTTCGACCTGCACCACGTGGCTCCAGCCGTCACCGAAGTCGTAGTCGTACCAGAGGCGATCACCGGAGCCGGTCAGCAGCTGATCGAGCCGCACGGTGTCCTCGAGCACCCCGTCGTCGCCGTCCTCGACGTCGAAGGCGGTCACGAAGTACGGGGACCGGGGATCGCTGCCGGTGCGGAAACGGTGCAGATGGCCGTCGAGCCAACCCATCGCGGCCTGGAGCACCCGGTGCAGTCGGTCGAGGGTCAGATCCCCGGGCAGCTCGAGCCGCCGCCACACCGGCGGCTTGGCGCCGAGCAGATCCACCCGGACCCGCACACCCCGGACCCGGTCCGGAATCGCCCCGACGACCGGGTCCGGGGTGCGCAGCAGCTCGTCGAGCCACCCCCGGGCGCCATCGGCCCGGATCGCGTCCACCACGGCCTGTTGCTGCTGCGGGGTCAACGCGGCGATCAGCTGTTCGGCGCGCCGCTGTGCATCATCCGAAGTCGCCACGATCACCAGTGAACCACCGGCCGTGCCCACATCCCCCACCGACCCGGTGCCGACAGATCTCGGCACTGCCTGTGTCGGCACCGACAAGACAGCGCAGCCAAACCAGGGAAGAAGAAAGGAGCCCCAGGTCGCTTACTCTAGGCAGAGGCGGCACTGGGGCGTTCGCGAACGACGATAGCATCTTTTCGTGACTGACGCTGTGACTGCCTCCACACGAGACGAGCTCGTTTCGCTACTCACCATCGAGCGGCTTGCCCCGTATCTTCGTGAGAGCGACGGCAACATCGACCTCGCCCTCGACCTGTATTCGTGGAATGCGGCGATCGCCGCCGCAAGCATGGAAGTAGTCGCATACATCGAGGTCATGCTGCGCAACGCCGTCGATCGTGAGCTCTCGAGATATGCACACGAGGAACAGCGCAAGCTTCCGTGGTTCCTGGTGCCGTCCATCACCGGAGACTCGCACGACGCAATCAGCAAGAGCATCGAGGCCACTCGAACCCGACTTCGGGGACTCAGCGCACACCGGGACTCCCGCGACCAGATCATTGCCGGTCTGTCATTCGGGTTTTGGACGGAATTGTTCGGATCGAAGCACGAAGACCTATGGCGAGCCGCACTCAGCAACGCTCTACCCGGAACACCGGCAGGAAGACGGAAGAACGTCACCGCCAAGCTCGAGCGATTGCGCCCCTTCCGGAACCGGCTCGCCCATCACGATTCCCTGCTCTCCCAGGATGTCCTGTTCCAACTCGAGGAAATGCTCACGCTCGCGGAGTGGATGAGCCCTGGTGCTCGAACATGGCTCGAACGCCACGAGAAGGTCAGCGACCTCTATCGGCAGCGCCCTGTCACCCCGATCGACACCCTCGTAGTCCCCGCGACCGAAGCGTGGCATCTGTACGAGAACAACGGCATCTACATCTGTCCGGCCGGACGGAACTTCCGACCGAGCAAATACTTGGCTTTCTACGCGAACAAGGAGATCAAGCCGACTATCGCACAAATCCTCTACCACAGAGACAACGTCGAATGGACCACTACCGAAGCCGCCCGCCTGTCGACCCTGGCAGGTGACGCAAACAAGAACGACCGAAAGATCGCAGCCGCAATCACTGCCAGCCGAGCTGCAGGCTGGACGGGTGGGCGTTATCAGATCTTCCTGCTGAGCCGGATCGGAGACCCCAGGACCATCGAGCTCAAAGCTGCTATCCCGCATCTCCACAGCGGACGTGGATCAGCGTTCGTGCAACGTCATCGTTATGTCTCGCATCATTCGCTCCAGTCAGCGAAGGACACCTCAGATGTGAAGTGAGCATTGGAGATCGCAAGGACAAAGGCGGCTACCCTCTCGCTCCATCAGCGTCGATACGCCATGGGTCATCGGGTGCGTATGCGGCCAGGAGGCGCTAGGGCGTGTTTCAAAAGGTCGCTGTCTCATAGCCACTGACTGATTGCGGCGATCTGGACGGTGGCCAGATACCGCACCGCGAGTTTGTCGTAGCGGGTGGCCACCGCCCGGAACTGCTTGAGTTGGTTGATGCCGCATTCGACGGCATGCCGCTGCCGGTAGACGGTGCGGTCGAAGGCCGGTGGTCGCCCACCATCGGAGCCGCGATTGCGGCGGTGCGCGAGCTGATCGGACGGGATCGCAATGGTGGCCCTGATTCCACGTTGGCGCAGGTAGTCCCGGTTCGCTCGGGAGCTGTAGGCCTTGTCGGCCAGTACCCGATCCGGTCGCGTGCGCGCCCGGCCGGCACCGGACCGCGGTACCCGGATCGCGTCCAACACGGCGGTGAACTGCGGACTGTCCCCGTGTTGCCCGGCTGTGAGTACCAGCGCGAGCGGACGTCGGTGCTGTTCGCAGGCCAGATGCAGCTTCGTCGTCCATCCACCTCGTGAGCGACCCAACGCGTGGTCGGCCGGTTCGAGCGTGACACCACCAGGTGGTTCGACCTGCTCGCTGCCGTGGCGGCGGGCGCCGGCGGCGTGCTGATGCGCCCGCATGATCGTCGAGTCGACACTGACGTCCCAGGCGATCTGGTCGACGGCGTCGGCGATGGTCTGCAACCGGGTCAGCACGTGTGCCCAGGTGCCGTCGCGTTGCCAGCGGCGGAACAGCCCGTACACGGTTTGCCAGGGGCCGTAGCGGCGCGGGACGTCCCGCCATGGGGCACCGACGCGGATGCGCCAGCGGATCCCGTCGATGAGCTGGCGTTTCGGCCACTTCGGTGGACGGCCGGTCTTCTTGACGCGGGGCAGCAGCGGAGCCAGACGCGCCCATTGCGCGTCGGTGAGGTCCGCTCGCCCCGGTACCGCTACGCTGGGCACGAGGTCTCCGGGATATTCGGGTTTTGCTTGGTCGCTAAACCCAGATACCGGAGGCCTCACTCATTCCCCGACTGCGACACCACTTCCTGCAGAAAACCGGTTCAAGATCACTTTTGAAACATGCCCTAGCGGTCGAACGGACACCACAACGGCTGCCGAGCCTGCTCAGCGGTGAGCGGATCGTCGATCAGGGACTGACGATATGAGCATGTTTTAGTAGCTCGTCGGCGTAAGAATCGGCGCCGCGTCGAACCCAGGCGGGGGTAAAGACGAACGCGAAAAACAGAATGTACGCGAGCGACCCAAGGAGCGTCCCGATGGGCGTGGCAAGACCGAAGTCGATCGCACCGTGGAGGATTAAAGCGATGGCGACGATTGATCCGAGAAAGATGATCGAGGCGACGGTGTAAGCGAGTTTGCGGAGTCCATATACGTTGCGCCGGAAGCAGTATCCGATCAGATCGTTCTTGAGCTTCGCGTATGTGTCCTTGTCCTGGGTGCGAGCGATCAGCACGCGAACAGCCGCTTCGTAGATCTGGTCTGCCTGATCTGGATCTGTGCTCTCCTGTTCCAAAGTGGGGAGTGCGATGTCCGGACCGACGATCGCTTGCAATGACTGGTGAAGGTGGCGATGGATGATCAGGTTGTCGGCGGTTGCCCATCTGAGTTGTTGAGTAGTGGGGGGACCGCCCCACTTCTCCCAAAGGGCGCTTTCCGCTTGTTTGCCCGCGTCTCTACCTAGGTGTTTCGCGATTACCGACAGTGCAAGTACCAGAGGTACCGGAAGTAATGTCCACCAGCTCTTCTCTGAGAAAATTGCGGGGACGAGGAGCACAGCACACAGGTATACCGGGGCGAGCGCAATGACCACCGGTAGTGTGTGGCTCCTGAAGTCGAAGGTGTCGTACGACATGAGTTTCGGAGTTTCCGTCTAGTCGTTGTCTTCGACGAGCGGAGGAAGGGCATCGATCCTTGACCATCCGGGGCGAACGGTGTCGTGGCTGAGGCAGACTGTTCGTCCCTCAGTGGCAACGACGTATCCGCCTCTCCGCGAAAGTGCGTTTACCACTTTCGGAGAGGGGTGCTTCGGTGATGCCTTGGCGGAGCTGATGGGTGCTTGGAAGGCGCCAAAAGGACTCTCAGGTGTGCCGACAATACGGTTGAGGATAGACGGGGCAAGATTCCGCCGACTTCCGTGATGAGGTGCTTGGAGCACGGTCAATGGGTAGAGCTCGAAGGACCCGATGGCCCGTTCGTATTCGTCTGCGGCGGCGGTCATCGCGTGTATGCCAGCATCGCCGGTGAAGAGTATGCGCCGATCGTCGACGGTAAGCAGAACGATCGCGGACGAGTTGTTCCGAGGACTGGTCTCTCCGTCTTCGCCCAACGTCTCGATTGGTAGCGACGGCAGTACCGTTGCGAGTAAGTCTCGGCCTTTGCTCAGCAGCGAGGCTGCCAAGGAAGACCGAGACGCGGAGATGCCCAGCTTCATGTCCAGGAGGTGCTCGGCCAACAAGTCCTCGTAGTAGTCCTCGCTAGGGCCAAGGATCTGGAGTTGGTCCCCCCACCGGGACAGTTTGGTAAACGGTTCCGAGATAGTGACTTGACGCTTTTCGGCAACAGCGATGAGATCGTCGACCGCTTCTAGGTTGCTGAAGTCTGAGACGTTACGCGCGTGATCACGAGGTCGATGGATTAGAAGTTCACCCACTTCCAGCGTTTCAACGACGTGCTTGAGTCCGTTGAGGTGATCGGCATCGGGGTGGGTCGAGACCATGATGTCGACGCGGTCGGTGCCATAGTAAGTTCGGATATGCTCGACGATCTTTTCGCCGGTCGCGCCGAATCCTCCGTCAATGACGAGGACCACTGTTCGCCCATCATTCAGGGTGAGCTGAGCGGTGATCGCGTCGCCGCTTTTCGAACCTTCTCCTGATTCGCTCTCCACTGGAAGGAAATCGATCTCATACACCGCGGTGACCACCTCCTGTCGACGCTCGTCGCCGGACCCACCGCACCGTCGATTGCGCAGTAGGTTGGATTGGGCTCGACGGCAGATAGACCATGCACCATCAACAGTCCCCACTCCTGTCCGGCTCCCGGAGATGGATCCGGGGCATCGACACCTGGAAACTACATCGTGGGTCTGACAGATCCTCCAGCTGTCACATCTCATATTCGCCCTTCTGATGTGAGCAGGGTCGTTGCAAGCTCAAGAAACGGGCTCTTCGCAGTTAGCAGTGGTACTGGTGCCGGCTGGGTGCGACCCGACGTGACCGTCGAGTGCAGGCCCACCGTACCCGGCGGCGTTGGTTCTCCGGGGTACGGAATCCGAACGCGATGCGGCCGACGTGCTTGACGATGCGGTTGTAGCCTTCACTGCGCGCATTCGACAGGCCGGAGGTGATCGCCAGGATCATCGGTTCCTGCCACGCCGAGATGGTCGTCGCCAGCTTGCCGATCTCCGGGACCCGGCACGCCGCGCAGAACGTGTAGAACCGGTGCAGCGCATCTCGGATCTCGTATCGCAGACCACCACGGTCGGTGCAGCGCAACACATCGCGCAGCAGTTCCTTCGCTATCCATGCGGCGGCGATGTCCCCGTGCGGGTGATAGTGCCCCGTGGAGTGGTGGACTTCGGATCGGCTCGCGGTATGCGCGGTGATCAACGAGTCGCGGTGAATACTATGCTGTTTCGCTCGAGCCGGTCAACGACAACGCTGGTTCGGTAGCGTGCTGCTTGGCGGCGATCACCGCACGGAGCTCGTCCATGCTCACATCCGAGACATACCGGCGGGTGACCTGCCACTCGTCGTGCTGCTCGATGACCACCGCTGTCGCCAACCGTAGGAATGCCGCCGGGTTCGGAAAGATCTCCACAACATCGGCCCGACGCTTGATTTCCTTGTTCAACCGCTCGATCGGATTGTTGGACCAGATCTTCTGCCAATGAGCCTTCGGAAACGCCGTGAACGCCAACACATCGTGCTTGGCGGCCTCCATCAACGCCGCGACCTTCGGAAACGACCCGGAGAAGGTGTCGGTGACCTGATCCCACTGCGCGGCGACCTCGACCGGATCGGTGTGCGCGAAGATCGTCTTGACCGCCGCCATCACCGGCGGCACATGCTTGGCCGCCACAGCTGCTCGGATGTTGCGCATGAAATGCACCCGGCACCGCTGCCACGACGAGCCCGCGAACTGCTGCATCACCGCAGCTTTGAGCCCACTATGGGCGTCGGAGATCACCAGATGCACCCCCGACAGACCCCGGGCCTTGAGGCTGGTGAGGAACTCACGCCAGAATTCGAAGGATTCACTGTCGCCGACCGCGGTGCCCAACACCTCGCGGGTACCGTCGATCGACACCCCGGTCGCGACCACCAGCGCCTGCGAGACCACGTGTGCACCGACCCGAACCTTGCAGAACGTCGCGTCGAGGAAGACGTACGGAAAGCTCGTGTGCGTCAGCGTGCGCTCCCGGAACCGGGCGATCTCGGCATCAAGGCCGGCGCAGATCCGTGACACCTCCGACTTCGAGATCCCGGATCCGACACCCAACGCGCCGACCAGGTCGTCGACGCTGCGGGTCGATACGCCGTGCACATACGCTTCCATCACCACCGCATACAGCGCCTTGTCGATCCGGCGGCGGCGTTCCAGCAGCGACGGGAAGAACGATCCTGACCGTAGTTTGGGGATCTTGACCTCCACATCGCCGCTGGTGGTGGCCACGGTCTTCGTTCGATGTCCGTTGCGGTGCGTTATCCGGGTGTCGGTGCGTTCGTAGCGGCCGGCACCGAGCTTGTCGGTGGCCTCGGCTTCGATCAGAGCCTGCAGGCCGGTGCGGATCAGTTCGGCGAACACGCTGGCGCTGTCGGCGCCGGTGAGCGCGTCGAGCTGGGCGAGCAGTGCAGAATGGTCGTGGGTCATCGCGTGGCTGCTTTCTGTGAGTCACTGTGAGAGGTAACTCGTTGATCACTACGCGATGGCCCACCCGCAGAGCGGGAACGACACGCCGCGGACCTGGACCGATGCCCTCAGCCGATTCCCACCACTCCCCGGGACTTACCCGTGCGGGTCGGCGGAGGTCAGCTTCTCGAACAGTGTCGATCGTTGCTCATCGGTTAGGCGCTCCGCGGCCCGCAGCAGCCGTCGTCGATTGATCCATTCGACATCGCTCTTGCGGCCGCGCCGACCCCGCTCGGCCTGGGTGACCCTGCGCCGGACGGTATCGACCATCTCGTTGGCCTTCTTGACCAGGTGGAACCGGTCCACCACCAGTTGTGCGTGCGGCAGTGCCTCGCGCACCGCCTTCGCATACACCGACGACATGTCGATCGCGACATGGGTGATCTGCGCCTTCCATGCCTCGTCGCGGGCGTCGAACCAGTCGATCACCACGGCGGAGGTGCGTCCGTTGACCTGCGCCAGCAACCCTTGATCGCCGGTCAGGTCGACCAGTCCGGTGTCCCACCGGTCCACCCATCTCCGTTCCCCGGTCTCGGGGCAAGTTTCCCATTTCGCCTTCCCGCGTCGGGTCTCATCGATCCCGAGGACGACCACCGGTTCGGGTTCGTCGCCAGGGCGGCGTCGGCGACCACGACGAGGTGGCCGTGGACGGTGTGCCAGGCGCACCCGTAGTCGCCGGCGACCGCGGACACCGACCGGTCCCCGTCGAGGACCGCCTCGACCAGCAGCGCCTTCGCTCGGGGCGTGACCCGCGCCCGGGACGGCACCCCCGGCGTCGACTCGGTGAACACCTTACGGGCACAGGAGGTATTGGTGCACAACCATTTCCGTTTCCGCCACACCAACAGCGGACGGTCGGGTCCGACCTGCACATCCCGCGGTCTGGTGGTGACCCAACCCTTCGAACGCGTGGACTTCTGCCCGCACTCCGGACAGACCCCGACCCATTCGGGTGCCGTCGCGATCTGCACGATCCGGCTGCCCTCGACCGTGCGCTGCACCGATTCGACGATGACGCCGTCGAGATCGAGCAGCAATGAACTACCGTGGTGCATGCCCGCGTTCCTTGCTGTCCTGGATGCCTGAGAACACCCAGCTCACAAGGGCGCGGGCCCTTTTTCAATCACCGACACGGCAACGGGGTCGATCGACACCCGCCCCTACCAAGTGCGAAGAGCCAAGAAACGTGGGCGGAATTCGAGCTGATGAGGCTCAGCGAAGGTGCTCGCTTGTGCTCGTCGAAAGTGCCCACTCGTGGGCGGGTTCACTGTAGCGGTTGCCGGGTGCCGGTGGTGGCTTGACGGAGCTTTTCCGACCGGGCGTGGTGATCACGCAGCCGGTAGGAATCCCCGTCGAGGTTGAGTACCACCGATCGGTGCAGAAGCCGGTCGAGCATCGCGGCGGCGACGGTCGTATCGCCGAGGACCTCACCCCACTCTCCGACACCCCGGTTGGTGGTGATGATGATCGAGGTCTTCAGATAGCGTTGCGCGACAACCTGAAACAGTGCGGAGGCGGCCTCGCCGGGCAGGGGTAGGTAGCCGAGTTCGTCGATCACCAGCAGCGTCGGGCCGGCGTAGAACCGCATCGTCGTCGCCCACCGGCCTTCGATCGCAGCGCGATGGCAGCGGGCGGCCAGATCGGCGGCGGTGGTGAAGTAGGTGCGATAACCGGCATGCGCGGCCGCCCGCGCCAAGCCCACCGACAGGTGGGTCTTTCCGACCCCCGGCGGCCCGATGAGCAGGACGTTCGTCGCGGTTTCGAGGAACCGGCAGGTGCCCAACTCGGCGATCAATGCCCGATCGAGGCCGGGGGCGGCGTCGAAGTCGAAGTCCTCGAGACAGGCCGGGGTGGGCAGGCACGCGAACCGCAACCGCCCGGCGAGGCGGCGGGCTTCGGTGGCGTCGACCTCGATCGACAGCAGCTGTTCGAGCGCTGCGGTCATCGACAGACCGTCCTTCTGGGCTCGGTCGAGCACCGACGGCAGCGCTTCGGCAGCGTCGTGCAACTTGAGCGTCGCCAAGTGTCCTCGCAGACGCTGATAAAGACTTGCCGAGGTCGCGGTGGTGTCGGGGGTGGTGGTCATACGAGGGTGTTCCTTCCGCGGGCTGCGCGCTCGTAGGCGGCCAGGTCGACCACCGTCGATCGCGGTGTCGTCGACGGTGGGTGGCGGTCCGTGGTGTTGGTGCGCAATGCTGCTGCCGCAGTGAGCGCCTCGGGTCCGGGTGGGATGCGTTCTTTGCGGCGGTGCGGTCGGCCTCCGGCCGCGGCACCGGCCATCGCGGCCTGTTCAAGGGCGTGAACGTGGCCGTGATCGCGCACCACGGCGCCGGCCCCGTCCGGCGCCAACCGGTGGCGGGCGACGGTGATCTGCGAGGCGGTGACGATGTCGATCACCTCGTCGCCGAGCTGCCGGGTGACGGTGACCTGCGCTGCGGCCAGTTCCGGGGGCACCGAGTAGCGGTTGCCGCGGTAGGCCACCAACGCCTGCCTCGAGACGGTGCGCGGTTCGCTGAGCACCACCGGATACGGACTGCTCGGCATCGACGTCAACGGTTCCCGGTCGGCGACGGTGCGCACCGGGGCCTTGCCGTCGGCGGTGGCCCGCATCCGGGCATCGGCGCGTCGACTACAGAATTTGTCCACGCTCGCCTGGGCCTGCTCGACGGTGAGCTCGTCCGCCACGGTGCGCCACCATCGCTGGGCCGCAGTGTGATTGGACTTCTCGACGACACCCTTGCGATTGCCGGACCGCGGTGGGCAGATCGCCACCAACACGCCGTAATACTTGGCGACCCCGGCGAAGGAGGCAGTGACTTTTCCGCTGTCGGGGTAACAGACCGTCGACATTCGATCGAATCGCCAGGTGTGGGTCAGGCCGCCGAGTTTTCGGCAGATCCGGTCGAGGCCGTCGATCAGATGCGGCTGGGTCATGGCCGGGGCGAGCACCCCGCGCCACCGACCCGAATGCGCGAGCGATCCGACCAGCAGATATGCGGTCTTGCCCCAGCCCCACGAGGCGGGTGGGTTCGGCAGCTCGACCCAGTCCCACTGGGTTTCCGCCCCCGCCGGATGGTCGATGACCGCGTTGGGGCGGTCGGTCGCGCACGCGCAGGCTTGGCAGACGGGCCGGAGCTTGCGTTGCCGGATCTGGCGGGTCAGCGTCTGATACGAGGCGGTGTAGCCGAGGTCTTCGAGTTCGTCGCACAAGGTCCGTGCCCACAGATGCGGATCCTCGGTCAGACGAGCGGTGACGTAGTCGACGAACGGTTCGAACGGATCCTCACCAGCGGGTTTACGGATGCCGGGGGTGGTGGTGCCGTTCAGATAGTTGCGGATCGTGCGCCGGTTTCGGCCGGTGTGCCGGGCGATCGCCGAGATCGTCCAGCCTCGTTTGTGCAGTGCGTGGATCTCCACGTCTTCCTCCCATGTCAACATGAGAAAGCGGTCTCCTTCGGGGTGCTGGTGCGTGGTCAGAGACCACCAGCATCGAAGGAGACCCGCCCTCATCGGCGGAGCCACACGGGTGAGCACTTTCGGTGAGCAGGTCTGAGCAGGATCAAGGATCTGGCGCACTTTGTGTGAAGGCACTGCCGCGCTGCATCATTCGAGGTGGATAACGCGTTTCCGCAGCAGGTCCAGGTTCGCCCGCCCGTACATCTGCCGTTTGAGCATCTTGATCCGGTTCACATGGCCCTCGACCGGACCGGAGTTGTGCACGAGCGTCAGACCGGCAGTGACCGCCTCAAGGTCTCGGCGTAACCCGGTGACGAACGACCGAAGCGCAGGTGATCCGGTGGCATCGACATCGGTCATCCACTCCGTGAGATCGTGTCCACGACGTTCGACCATGATCCCGGCGAAACAACGAATGTGCTCACGCACGGTCGCCAGTGCAGGACTGCGTTCACAGATCTCTGTGAGGAGCTGACTGTCCTTGTCGGCGAGGTCGTCCGGCCGGCAGGTCAGCCACATGGTGACCTGCCGGATGCTCGGCGTCCGCGATAGAGTCGGACGGGCTCGTTCTGCTGTCCGAAGCGGCTGAAGAAACCGGCGGACGGTCTGCGCGCTGCCCCGATAGCCGCGTTCGGTGATCTCCCGGGTCAGCTGCGCAGCATCGGTGCATCCGGCGGCGAAGCGTTCCCGTAAGTAGGGCTCATACCCAGTGAGCAGCGTCGCTCCGGACATTCGGCTGGTGGCCAACAACTCGTCGATGTCGGGTGCGTGGACGAAACGACGCACGGTCCTGCGATTGAGATTCAGCTTCCTAGCAATGCCCGAAATCGACATTCCCTGGGTGTGCAGCTCATGTACGGCCGCGTGGCGTTCGCAGGTCCGGACCACCAATCTGCCGTCGGGCGCCTCGGCGATGACCGCGTCGTCGCCGAGGCGGTCGGTCGGCGCAGAAAGTTCTTTCCTGTGCCGGATCACGGTCTTCTCCACGGCGCCGATCAGGTTGCGCCACAGGTGCCATCGGTCGGCGACCTGCACCGCATCGGGTGCCCCGATGCGGACGGCGTCGGCGTAGGCACCGGCCCTGTCCCGGCACACGATCTCGGCCCCGGGATGGGCCTGCAGCCAGGTCGAGACGGTGTCGCTGGTTCGATCGGGCAGCAGATCAATCGGTCGGCCCGAGGTCAGATCCACGACGACGGTTCCGTAGACGTGGCCACGGCGCAGCGCGAAGTCGTCGATCCCCAGGATCGGTGTGGTCTCGATCGGCCGATCTGGGATCGCCCGCACGACACGCAACAGCGTGTCCCTGCTGACGTGTATCCCGAGTCGGGCGGCGAGGCGGGCACCGGCGCGGCCGGCCACCGCCAGTCCGATCGCCTCGATCATCGTGTCGAGCACTGTCGTCCGTCGAGCCCAGCGCTGCGTCAGTCCTGGTACCTGCTCGGCGAATGTCGTTGCATCACAGCTGTCGTAGTCGCAAAAGAATCTGCGGACGACAAGATCGAGGATGACCGGATGTGCGCCTATCGCCGTGTCTGCGGGGCGGCGCCGATAGCGTGAGTGCACCCGGCGCGACGCAGTGCCGCACTTCGGGCACCACCCCTCGTTGCCTCGTGGATGCGCCGTGATCCGGATCGTGGAATCGGTCCGGTGAACGGCGTCGATGACGATGTTGTTCAGGTGCGGTAGGAGGGATGTCAGGGTCGCGAGGTCACACCGAAATGATCTTGGTGCATCGTTGATACTCGCTGATCAGCGGTATGTCGTCGCCTTCACGCAAAGTGCGCCAGATCCAGGATCAAAGAGCGCCATCAGAGCTCCGGAAGCTCGCCAGGGATTGGGTCGGGCTTGGTCTCTAGCCCCACGGCGAAACCGCTGCGGTGTAGACAGTCTCGATGCGTAAGTGAGTGGTAGACGGTCACAGCACGGTAGCGTCTGAGCAGAGACATCCGCATGAAGACACTTGGGAGCGCAATCCCACACCGAACGTTACGCGCTGTGGACACAAAAGGTCAGTCACAACTCCTCCATCACTGCCATCAGTTCGTCGAGCAGGGCGTCGGCGCGGTCTTCGATCTCATGCGAAAGCATCGGCGAGATCTTCGAGGTCCTTGTAGTCACGGCGGCGGGCGGCGGTGCCGCGTTCGTAGTAGGACTGATCTAGCACGATGTCCGGTTCGACCTGTAGGTCGGTGACATCGCTGTTGTCCGGGGCGCGCACCGGCAGTGTCGTCCGGATCGGCGCGGACCCGGACAGGTGTGCCCGCACCAGGGTCGACACCGACTGCGGAGTCATCGCTTGGGCGTGCGGCAGGTGGCCCCAGCGGTCGATGGGACATAGCACGACCGGGTCGACCTGCTGGTGAACAACGCGGGAGCCGAGAACCTCGGACCGAGGCGGACCACCGTCGACGGGTTCGAGTTCCATCTCGGCACGAACGTCCTCGGCCATTTCGCCCAAGATCACGCGAGTGAGTCAACGATCTTCATTGTTTCGACCGCCACGGTGGTCACCCGCTTAATCAGGTCCACGATGTAAGTGGGCTCGTCGTGCTCATCGCACCAGTCGTTCGGGTCGTTGACGATCCCTGAGGCTTTATCGGTTTTGACCTGGTATCGATCGATGATCCACGCCAACGCCGACCGAGAACCGAGCATGTAGCGGTCAGCGTCCTCAGGGATGCCGGTAATCGTGACCTTCGGGTTGTAGACGATGGTGGTGCGGTCGTCGACGTTCTTTCCGGTCTCGGGATCCTTCTTCTTGCCCCACTTGAGCTTCGACACCCGCCATGTTTCACGGTCCTCTGTAGAAGCCCCCTTCTTGAGTTGCACGTACAGGTCGTATGGCTGCACCGTCTCGTAGTTCACATGCAAATCCGCCAGCCTGCTGCCAGCCGTGACGAGCTGCTCGAACCGTTCCCGAGACTCGGGCGTCGGGATGTGGGGGAGCATCTTCTTCAGATCCGCAGCATAGGCTTCTCGGTAGGCAGGGTCGTGAAGCACGCCATACACATAGAAGAAGATGTCGTCCTTGGTGATCTGATCACCGATCGCACTACGGTAGTGGGCGAGAATGCCGTCGGTAATGTTGTCGACCTGCCTGTAGCCGTACTCATCAACGTCATTGTCGCCGACCGAAGCAAAGTCCAGCTCACCGTGGGCCGGTTCGACCTTGTCGTATGTCCAGCGGGCGAAGAACTGGCCGCCGCTACCTGCGCCGGTGACGTGTCGGTTTGGCACGAGATCTGTCATGATCGCCGAGAACGGGACCTCTGATCCACTGCCAACCACGTAGAAGCCGATGTTCCTGTGATGTGGGGTTGGAAACATCGACGGAAGTTGATAGACGCGGCAGTTGACGTCGCGATCAAAGCAGACAACTTGGCGGTTGAAGGGCCTGTAGATTCCTTCGCGAATGGAATCAGGATCAAATGACATGCGTTTGCCGGAAGGGAGGCCGTCCTGCAGTCCGCCGCCCCAACTGATCTTTTTCGGATCGGCGTCGATAAAGCCACCGATATGCTTCTTTCGATCAGCTCCGGTGATCCGGTTTGTCTGGCAGTAGTCTGCGAACCGATCTGCTTCTCGATTATAGAAGTCCATCATTCGCCGGACGTTTACTTCGAGCGCACCCCGGCTTAGGTTGTATACCCAGGGGTCTCGCGCAGTCAACAGTCCGCCAGAGTATTCGTTGAATACGCGCTGTCCGCCGGACTTATCACCAATCGCCGGCCAGGTCTCGAACTTGTCGCTGCGCTGGTCTACCCACTCGCCGTAGGTGTTCGGGGTGATTGGCTCCCAATTGAGGCTGGGGAGGGTGCTGCCATCGACAGTGCGGAGTTTGTCCTCGCGGGTAAGGTAGTCGCCGATATCTCGATAGAAGATCTCGCACGGTCCGGTGTGAGCAGGATTTTTGATACCGATGAAAATGGCGACGGTGTTGCGGCTGCCGGAACCGAAGATCTTGCCGCCTTCCTTCCGGGAGAGCTCGCCCGCGGTGCGTTGGTTGCCGCGCAGGTTGTAGACATAGATCCGCGAGTACTCGTCGGCGAGAGACAGGCGGATACCGTCGGCGGTGTTGCCTTTGATCCATCCGCCATTGGATACGAAGGCGACGATACCGGTGTCACCAATTCGGTCGGTCGCCCACCGGAACGCGCGCAGATAAGAGTCGTAGAGGCTGTTCTTGAGCTGTGCGGTAGAGCGTTTCGCGTAGGTGTCGGCAATCCGTTTGTCCAATGTGGGGTAGGAGACGTTTGCATTGAGGTCATTCGCGGAGGTCTGGCCGACACTGTAGGGCGGATTGCCGATCACCACGTTGATAGGGGTCGCGTTCTGCCGGACGATGCGCTCGTTGTTCTGCGGGAACATCACCGCGTCGAGGCTGTCGCCGTCCTCGGTGATCTGGAAGGTATCGGCGAGAACGATCCCTTCGAACGGCTTATAGGTGGCGGGGCTGTCTCCACTGGTCAGGGCATGGAAAGTGGTTTCGATATTGACCGCAGCGATGTAGTAGGCGAGCAGCATGATCTCGTTGGCATGCAACTCGCTCGCATACTTGCGGGCCAGATCTTCCGGCCGGATAAGTCCGGACTGCAGCAGCCGGGTCATGAACGTGCCAGTGCCGGTGAACGGATCGAGGATGTGCACACCCGCGTCTGTGAGGCCACGGCCGAAGGCATCACGGGAGGCGTGATCGGCGGCGCGGAGGATGAAGTCGACGACCTGCACGGGGGTGTAGACGATACCCAACGCTTCGGATTGCTTCTTGAAGCCAAGGCGGAAGAACTTCTCGTAGAGTTCAGCGATGACCTGCTGTTTTCCTTCCGCAGTAGTGACCTCCGAGGCACGGAGGCGCACTGAGTCATAGAAGCTGTCGAGCTTGTGGGTTTCGGCTTCGAGCCCGGAGTCCCCGAGCCGATCGATCATCGTCTGCATGACCTTCGAGACGGGGTTGTGGGAGGCGAAGTCGTGGCCGGCGAACAGGGCGTCGAAGACCGGTTTGGTGATCAGATGCTGGGACAGCATGCTGATCGCGTCGTTTTCGGTGATCGAGTCGTTGAGGTTGTCGCGCAGGCCTTGCAGAAACTGCGCGAACGCGTCCTTTATCTCAGTGTTGGCGCTGGCAAGGAGGGCGCGGATGCGAGTGATTTGGGCGGTGGCGATGTCGGCGACATCGGCGGCCCAGTCCTCCCAGTAGGCGCGGGTGCCGACCTTGTCGACGATCTTGGCGTAGATCGCTTCCTGCCACTCCGATAGGGAGAACAACGCCATCTGCTGCGCAAGCTGCCCACCGTCCGGCGAACCGTCGGTGGGGACGTCGGTGCCGGCGCCGTCGGTCAGGGTCTCACCGGCGTCGGTGGTGGGGCCGATGTGTCCGCCGAGGAGCCGGTCGGTGCCTTGGCCGGTCTTGACGACGTCGCTATGGGTGTTGAGGGCGATGGAGTTGACCATCGCGTTGAACCGGTCGTCGTGCGCGCGTAGGGCGTTGAGGACCTGCCAGACGACTTTGAAGCGGCGGTTATCGGAGAGTGATTGGGAGGGTGCGACGCCGGCGGGAACGGCGACGGGAAGGATGATGTAGCCGTAGTCCTTGCCGGGGTTCAGACGCATCACCCGCCCGACTGACTGCACCACATCCACCACGGAGTTGCGGGGGTGCATGAACAGCACCGCATCCAGCGCCGGAACGTCGACACCTTCGGACAGACACCGAGCGTTCGACAGGATGCGGCATTCCCCGTCGGGGACGGGGGCTTTGAGCCAGGCGAGTTCCTTGTTGCGTTCGAGGGCGTTGAAGGTGCCGTCGACGTGGTGGACCTCGCAGCGCAGATCCCGGTTGGTGTCGTCGATGCGGTGCCCGTCGTTCTCGCCCGAGTCGAGCAGGTCTCGGTAGGAGTCGACCACCGAGGGGAACACGTCGGCGAGTTGGGTGGAGGCGGCGATGTCCTTGGCGAATGCCACCGCCCGGCGCATCGGCGCCTCACCTGGCGTAAAGCTGGCGCCGTCGGGGGTCTGACCGGCGCGTTTCGCGAGGCCGTTCCAGCAGCCGATGATCCGCGAGGCGTCGTCGAGGCGCAGCTCGGAGTGATCCCCTGACAGTTGTTCCTGCAGTGGACCAGCCATGACCGATTCGTCGACGGTGAGGACGATGACCTTGTAGTCGGTGAGCAGGCCGCGGTCGACGGCCTCGCCGAAGGACAGGCGGTGGAACTCCGGCCCGAAGAGGGTCTCGTCGTCCATCGAGTACAGCTCGGCGGAGTGTTCGTCGGCCTTGTCCTTGACCTTGTCGTCGAAGATCCGCGGGGTCGCGGTCATGTACAACCGACGGGAGGATTTGAGGTAGTCGCCGTCGTGCACGCGCACGAAGTTCGACTCGTCCGCCCCGGCGGCGGTGGCGCCGGTGGTGCGGTGCGCTTCGTCGCAGATCACCAGGTCGAACGGGTCGACTCCGTTTTTCTGGGCTTCGGCGACCACGGGCAGGGATTGGTAGGTGGTGAACACCACCGTCAGGCCCTTGGCGCGTTTGCGGTGCTCCATCTCTGTGGCCAGCACCGCGGGGTCGGTGGTGACGGGGATGGCCACGTCGTGCACTGCGATGTCTTCGGCGGCGCGGGAGACCTTGGTATCGGAGCACACCGCGAACGCCCGCAGGTCCAGTTGTGTCTGCGCGGTCCACCCCCTCAAGGTTTGCGAGAGCAGTGAGATGGAGGGGACGGCGAACAGGATCCGGGCCGAGCCGCCCTGCTCGGCGGCGGTGCGTTCGGCGATCTTCAATGCCGTGAAAGTCTTGCCGGTACCGCAGGCCATGACGAGCTTGCCGCGTTCGTTGCCGGCGGCGAACCCGGTGAAGACCTTCTCGATCGCCTCGATCTGGTGCGAGCGCGGCTCGTGCCGGACGGCTTCGGCGAGGCTGACTTCGGGGATCCCGTCGGTCCAGTCCTCGATGTTCCACTCGATGGGGGATTCGGCGATCTCCGCCAATCCGATTCGCTGCACCGGGATCGACTGATCTTCGAGGGCGGCTTCGGCGTGTTTTCCCCACCGGTCGGTGGTGGAGATGATGATCCGGTTGGTGAACGGCTTCTTCCCTGAGGCGGTGAAGAACGAGTCGATATCGCCCTTGCTCAGCGTCGAGGTCGGCTCGTAGAACTTGCACTGGATCGCCGTGTACGCGCCGGTGTCGCGTTCGCGGGCGACCAGGTCGATGCCGGTGTCGGGTTTGCCGTCCCGGCCGGGCCAGTCCATCCACCGCCATACCTGGTCATACTGCTGGGAAAGCATCGGGTCGAGCTGGAAGTAGCGGACCATGAGCTGCTCGAAGCGGGTGCCGCGTTCTGAGTTCGACGGGGCCTTGCGGAACGCCTCGATCACCTCGTGTACCGATGCCACAGTCTCCCCTTGTCCTCAGTCGATCCGGTCACCGGATTCGTCGTCCTGCTCGCGGGATGACGTTACCGAGCCTCACGTTGGGCCCGTCTCCTCGCTACCCCCTTCCCGAGAGCAGGGGCGCATTACCCGCATATCCCGCGTATCATGGAAACTGTAGTGAGTTCCGAGGAGGACACATGCCGATCCCTAGCACGCGGCGCAATGCCAGCACCGGAGCCTATGTCCTACTCACAGCCTGCACCGCACCGGAGCAAGACCTTGGGGGCACGAGGTCCGTGTCCACCCCGGCAACAACCGAGGTGCGCATACAGCTCTGCGATCACATACCGGCAAGCGAGAATCCCGCTGACCGAGGTCGCGACCTGCCCGAACCGGTGGCCGAAGCGGTGAGTTCTGCGCTGCGGCATCTCGCCGATGCCTTATCAGGTATCGACACCCACCCCCGCGATGCCGAGGTTCAGGACAGTTGGGGGCCCGTGATCGACGTCGAGGAGGCCCAAACGCTTGAACGCGAGAACCTGCACCTGCAGGCCCGTCAACGGCGAGAGCAGCTCACCGCCTCGTTCAGTCGCGCCGAGGTGGCCGAGATGCTCGACGTCTCGACGCAGACGATCTCGGACATGCGCGTGCAGAACCGGCTGATCGGACTGAGGGACGGGCGGGAATGGCGGTTTCCTGCCTGGCAGTTCACCCCCGACGACGCCGAACCGGTCCTGCCGGACCTGGCCCGGCTCGTGCGCGAGTTTCCCGGCGGCGTGGTGAGCCTGTCGCGGTGGATGACCCGCCCGAATGTCGATTTCGACGGCCGCACCCCCCAGCAGGAGATGCTGCGTGATCGCGAGCATGTGTTCGCGGTGATCAATGCTCTGACGGCGGCTTGATGGCGCGTCCGCTACCCAGTCCCGTCCGTCCGCTGCCCCGCGCAGATTTCCGGTGGACCTGGGCTCCGGAGTCGACCGGTGCCCAGCGTCCCTGGTTCCGGGTCTATCACCAGGCCTCCCACACCCCGGACGGGGTCACCTTCCGCTCCTACGGCCCGTTGCATCGCTTCGACCACCACACACCACCGTTTCGAGCCCCGGCGCTCGATCCCGCCGGACGTTCGGTGCTGTATGTGGGCGAAGATCTGGCGACCGCCGCATGCGAAGTGTTCGGCCAGGCCGGGGTCGCACCGCTGTGTTCGCGGAGACGAATCAGCCAGGTCGTCCCGACCCGCGAGGTGCAGACCTATGCGATGGACACCCCCGGGGCGGCGATGGCGCTCGGGGCGTTGCCTGCCTTGGCCGACGCCGACCTGCCTCGCGAACGCACCCAGGAGTGGGCGCGGGCGATCTACGAGGATCAACCGGCCGGGGAGAAGATCGAGGGAATCCGGTACCGCACCGCCTACTACGGCGGCACCTCACTGGTGCTGTGGGACTGCCCCGACGCGGTCGCCGTGGCACGAGACGCGGCCGGCCAACCTTTGGACCTGCCGCTCGTGCATGACGCCGTGCGCCTTCGACTGGTGAAAGAGCTACTTCCTCTGAACATCCCGGTGACTCTGATCGCCGACACCAGCTGCCGAGAGTGCGTTGCTGATCCTCTCTGACTTCAAGGTGACGCTAACGACATACCCGGCTTCACCGGACTTACCGCCCTCTCCACAAGCTGTGCGGTCTGTGACCGCACAGCACCCGAGCGACGAAGTGGCGGCAGGGTGGGCACGACCTGACCGACCCCGAAGGTCCCGCCGGGTCGAGCAACGTATCCACGATGCCGCCAGCGCACCGACAGAGTTGACACACTATGAGCCGTGAACTCAGAGATTCCCCCGTTTCCGGCCGGCACCGTCGAGACGGTCAGCAAGGTTGTCGGCGACCTGTACAGCGGAAGCGAACTCACCGTCCTTTGCGCGGAGGTACCCCTCAGAGACGACCCAGGTGAAGGCGTCACAAAATGGCGGCGTCTCGCTCACGCCGTCAGCAGCAATCAAGCGAAGAATCAGAACGGCAACGCCCTGGTCAAACTCATCACCGTCGCGATGCGGCCCGACCGGACGATGACACGAAAAGCGCAGGCAGACGTCGCTCGCGACCAGCTGACGCAGGTGTTGTCTTTGGTGGGGATGCGGGTGCGGGACGACGGAAAAGTGGCCCGATCTCCTCTGGCCCGAACCGATACCGAAGCATTGGACCGAACCGAGCATCTCCGCAGCCTGCTTGTCCGCAGGCAGACCCACGAAGCAGTCTTGACGTATTGCCGTCCGGATCTACTGAGGACTGACTTCTACGAAGCTGTATTTGAAGCGATCAAGGGCTTGGGCAGCAGGATTCGCCAACTCTCGCAGAGCGATGGAGACGGTTACGCACTCATCGACGCAACGATGTGCGGCAAGGCCCCGGTGCTGGCCATCAATAGCCTGAGTACCCGAACAGAGCGAGACGAACAACTCGGCATCGCGAACCTTGCCAAGGGACTCTTCAGTGCCTTTCGGAATCCCGTGGCCCATGAGCCCCGCCTTGAGTGGCAAATGTCCGAACAGGACGCCCTCGACGTCCTTGGAACTCTCTCCATGATTCATCGTCGGTTGGATCGAGCAACGGTCCGAGAGATGCGCTGACAGCAACGGCGTTCGTTCAAGGAGTGGTCCAGAGAAATCTGCAGTCACCTGGCTGCTTTTACCTACAGCCCGATCCTGACGTTGCAGCGCCTGCGCGGGACTGGCGGATGCGCAACAGGCCCGAGGGATATCTGTTCGTGGAGACTCGCCGACGCATCCGATCAGTTCCGTTGCCAGTCCAATAGACTGGCGGGCGTGTGTTACGGGTGGAGGAACGGGGCAACGGTAGCGTTTTTCGTCCTGTCCTGGCTCGTCGCTGCGGCCGTGCCGGTCGCAGCGATGTCCACCGGCGACAGTTCAGCGTTGCTGGCGGGCCTGCTGATTGCAGTTGTTGCCGTCGCAGCGCTCGTGCTCGTCACCTGTGCCGACGATCCGCTGTTCTGCTTCGGACGCAGCGTCCGCGGTCCGACGAGCGAGGAACAACGCCGACGCGGCGAACTCCGCCGCCACTCTCATCCCGACACCGCGGGTCGGCCCCGCCCGCGAGCACCCGGGTCCCAGTAACGGGGACCCGCACGCAACCTGTCCTGCCGACCTCGGCGGGGCGTGGACCCGAACGAGGTCACTGCTGCACGGTCCCATCCTCATATGTCTTGTTCCTCGAGGATGACCGGAGACCCCTTTTCATGCCCATCGCTGATCGGCACGGCGTACCGGCCGTGTCCATTCGCAATGCCCACCGTTCGTTCGGTGACCTGCCTGTTCTGACCGGCGTCGACTTCGATGTCGCCCCCGGCCGATGCTGCGCCGTCGTCGGTGCGAACGGAGCCGGCAAGTCGACCCTGTTGAGATGCGTCGTCGGCGCAGACCGACTCGACTCCGGTGTCATCGACATCGACGGCACACCCGTGGACGAGACGTCCCGGGCCTTCCGGCGCAAGGTCGCCGCGGTACTTGGCGATGTGCCCACCTTCGCCCACCTCACAGCCCACGAACACCTGCAAATCGTCGCAACCGGCCACGGGGTGCCCGACCCGTTCGACGCGGCGACACAGGCATTGGACGAGGTCGACCTGCTCGCGGTCAGAGACCGGCTCCCGGTGACATTCTCGAGCGGGCAGCGTCGCCGGTTGGCGTTGGCCTCAGCGTTCGTCCGGCCCCGCACGCTACTGGTTCTCGACGAACCCGAACAACACCTCGACACCGCCGGTCGCAGCTGGCTCGCAGCTGTCCTCGCGTCCGAGAAACAATCGGGCCGAACCGTGCTGATGGTCTCGCACGATGCGGAATTGGTGGACGCGGTCGCCGATCAGGTCGTGGAGGCCGACTCATGGTGATCACCGACAACCTTCCTTCCGTCCGGTCGATCCGCACCCTGATCCGGCGCTTCGAACGACGCCACGCACCGGCCACCGGTCGGGCAGCGACCCTCGTGCTGGGGGCGCTGGGCCTGTACGTCGGTGCCGGCCTGCTGTGGTGGCTGTTCACACTGCCGCCGACCGTGCTCACCGCCTCGAGTGTCCTGGTCACCGGACAGCGGTGGACCTCGACGTGGGGATGGGCCGTCGCCGCGGCCGCGGTCGCAGCCGGGGCCGCGGCCGGGCGGGCCGTGGGGCCGGTGACCCTCAGTGCAGAGCTCGGCTTCTGGGTGAGCTCGACACTGCTCGACCGCGGCGCTCTGGTGCGCAGCCGGGTGGTTGTCGTACTCGGCTGCGGCGCCCTGGTCGGTGCGCTGACCGGACGCATCGCAGCGTTCGCCGCGGAGTTGACGGTGTGGTTTGCGTTCACCGTCTTGACGACGCTGACCGGAGTCGTCGTCGTTGCGCTCTGCGTTCTCGTCCAGTGCCGACTGCTCGCCCCCGGCACTGTGACCATCCTGAGCCGGATCTGCGCCCTGGGATCGGTAGCGGCGGTGTGCACGGCGACAGCCGGAGTCGATGTTGCGCTGCCGACCGGCTGGTGGCCCGTCGCCGCAGTCGGGGCACTGGCCGCCACTCTGGCAGTCGTCGCCGTGCGGTCGTGCCACAGGATCGCAGCAGCAGACCTGGCAGCCGGAGCCGACACCACGGTGGCCGTATCCGCGTCGGCCACCGCCTTGGACATCTCGGTGCTGCTCGGCGCGCTCGAGCACGCATCGTGGCGACGCATCGGACGCCGACGCACCCGCGCCCTCTCCGGTGGGCTTGCCTGGGCGCTGATCCGATCCGATGTGCTCCGTCACCTCCGCAGACCGGTCTCTCTGTTGCTGGCGTTCTGTGCCATCGGAGCGGCGGGTATTGCACCGATGGTGACGACACCACCGGCGGTGGCCGTGCTGTACCTCGCCGCGGTCTTCATCGTGGCGATGATCTTCAGTGCGGGGCTCCGGGATGTCCTGCGCGACCGCGATTTCGGTGCCGTGCTCGGTGTCGACGACCGGCAGATACGGTGGCCGCTCACCGTCGTGCCGGGTGTGGCCGCGGCACTGGCGGCCATATCTATGACACTCCTGACCGATAGCACGGTCACAACGTTGGCGATCGGCCTAGTCGGGGGCTGCGCGGCCGCGTACCGGGTACGCACCCGACCGTCGATCCGGTACGACGGTTTGATCCTGGAAACCGCCGTGGGACAAATCCCGGTCGATCTGCTCCGGCAATGGCTTCGCGGACCGGAGGTGCTGCTCGTCGCGGCGTGGCTGGCTGCGCTATTCAGTTGAACGCTGATGTCGGAATTTCGGTTCAGCTCACCAGGGGTGTTCCTCGCTGGTCAGGACCGGTACGCCGAGATCGACAGGACTCTCGGCCTGCGTCGTGCTCCTTTGTTGCATCCGGTCCACACTGACCAGCTTCGCTGCGGCGGCTTTGAGGCTGACGCGTAGTCCTTCGACCTCGCCGGTCCAGCCGTTGGCCTGCGCTTCGTCGATACGATCGCGCAGATTCGCAGTGATCTCGGCCAGTCGGCGTCGAGCACGCGGATCCACCGGGAGACTGGGACATCGAATGCAGGCATGCTCGTGCTTGCACGGGGTGCCGTAGGGGCGGCCGCAGGTACCGAGTTCGAGTTTGCGCAGTTCGAAATGCTGCTGGAAGTCGCGCCATTCCTCGTCGGTGGGTTCGCGGTATTCGGCGACCGGGCGCACCGCACGGCGGGCATCGAGGAACGAGCGGTAGGAGCGGACCAACTCGTCGTCGAATACCGCCATGTAGGCCTGAGTGGTGTTGAGGTTCTTGTGCCCCAATAGCCGACCGATGATGTGGACGGGCAGCACGCCGGTGACCGCCTCGGTGGCGAACATCCGACGGAAGTCATGTGGGGTGCAGTGCGGCGGGTTGCCGGTAGCGTCGGTCAGGCCCGATCGCGCCACGGTCTGGGTGAGCCAGGTCTGCACTGTGGTGGTGGCCGGCACCACCCATTTCCAGCCCACACGGTGCTGAAACAGATGCGGCAGAGGTGGACCGGCGACACGTTCGTGCGGATCGTAACGGGCGCTGAGAGGAACGGTGCCCCCGTTCTGGGCGCGCAGACATGTGATCATCGAGGCCAGCACACTGGCCAGTTCCGGACTGACGAGCAACAGACGCTCCTCGTGGCTTTTCGACGGCACGATCTGCAGCATCGGCACCAACTCGCCCGTGTCGGGAAGGGTGTAGGAGACCAATCCCAAGTGAGAGATCTCGAGGAGTTCCTCGACCCGGACACCGTTGTGCCGCAACGTCTCGATGCTTGCCCACGCCCAGAACGCATCGGATTCGGTCTTGTCGACATCGATCACCTCCCACTGACCACATCCTCGATGCGACGAGGCGGCGAGGGCAGCCGTCGCCTGCGTGCAGTGGTGAAGTACCGAGGAAGCACACGCCGATAGCTGCGCCCGGCATAGTCGATCGTTGCCCTCACGGGTGCGGCGTCGACTGCCGCCAGCAACGCTGCTTGCTCGCGTCGGTGACGATCAGCGGTGTCGAGCAGGATCGGCAGATGCGGCAGGCGCTCGCGGACACGTTGGTGCATCTCGGCGGTGGTAGTGCGGCGGGCCTTCGTCTGTCCGCCGACAGATCTTTGTCCAGAAGCTCATATCATCACAACATGCCAACTGGACCAGCACACGAACGCATTGTTAATGAGGTCGTCAATGGAGAGGTAGTCGCGCAGCAGGTGTTTCCGTGCAGGTGCATGCAGGGTGAGGACCACCTAGCCGACGATTCGTCGTGGGGCGACGAGGACGACTCCCACCCCGAGTCCAGCTTCGCTGGCGCCGAGGAAATTTGGCTTTCTAGCGGGATGGATGAGGATTACGACTTCCGATCCGCCAACTACTGAGCGTCATACTCCCGGCTTGGACCGGTTTTCGAAACCGTAGTCGCCCGTCAGGGAACGGCGGTTTCCTTTCTCACCGCGACTCCCTTCGGGGCTCTTCGCACTTGGTAGGGGCGGGTGTCGATCGACCCCGTTGCCGTGTCGGTGATTGAAAAAGGGCCCGCGCCCTTGTGAGCTGGGTGTTCTCAGGCATCCAGGACAGCAAGGAACGCGGGCATGCACCACGGTAGTTCATTGCTGCTCGATCTCGACGGCGTCATCGTCGAATCGGTGCAGCGCACGGTCGAGGGCAGCCGGATCGTGCAGATCGCAACGGCACCCGAATGGGTCGGGATGTGCCCGCAGTGCGGGCAGAAATCATCGCGCTCGAAGGGTTGGGTCACCACCAGACCGCGGGATGTGCAGGTCGGACCCGACCGTCCGCTGTTGGTGTGGCGGAAACGGAAAAGGTTGTGCACCAATACCTCCTGTGACCGTAAGGTGTTCACCGAGTCGACGCCGGGGGTGCCGTCCCGGGCACGGGTCACGCCACGAGCGAAGGCGCTGCTGGTCGAGGCGGTCCTCGACGGGGACCGGTCGGTGTCCGCGGTCGCCGGCGACTACGGGTGCGCCTGGCACACCGTCCACGGCCACCTCGTCGTGGTCGCCGACGCCGCCCTGGCCGGCGAGCCTGAGCCGGTGATGGTGCTCGGGATCGATGAGACCCGACGCGGGAAGGCGAAATGGGAAACTTGCCCCGAGACCGGGGAACGGAGATGGGTGGACCGGTGGGACACCGGACTGGTCGACCTGACCGGCGATCAAGGGTTGCTGGCGCAGGTCAACGGACGCACCTCGGCGGTGGTGATCGACTGGTTCGACGCCCGCGACGAGACGTGGAAGGCACAGATCACCCATGTCGCGATCGACATGTCGTCGGTGTATGCGAAGGCGGTGCGCGAGGCACTGCCGCACGCACAACTGGTGGTGGACCGGTTCCACCTGGTCAAGAAGGCCAACGAGATGGTCGATACCGTCCGGCGCAGGGTCACCCAGGCCGAGCGGGGTCGGCGCGGCCGCAAGAGCGATGTCGAATGGATCAATCGACGACGGCTGCTGCGGGCCTCCGAACGCCTGACCAACGAACAACGATCGGCCCTGTTCGAGAAGCTGACCGCCGCCGACCCGCACGGGGACATCGCTGCGGCATGGATCGCCAAAGAACTACTGCGCGATGTGTTGCGCTGCACCGACCGTGGTGGCCTTCGCCATGAGATCCGGGACAGACTGTATCGGTTCTACACGTTCTGCGCGGCATGCCGTGTCCCGGAGATCGGCAAGCTGGCGACGACCATCTCGGCGTGGCAGGAACCGATGATCCTGGCGATCACCACCGGCCTGTCGAATGCGCGCAGTGAAGGCTACAACCGCATCGTCAAGCACGTCGGCCGTATCGCGTTCGGGTTCCGTACCCCGGAGAACCAACGCCGCCGGGTACGGTGGGCCTGCACTCGTCGATCACGTCGGGTCGCACCCAGCCGGCGCCAATGCCACTGCTAACTGCGAAGAGCCCCTTTCGGCGGCGCGCCGCAAGAGCCGATACCGGCCGTGACAACCCAAAGGCGCGAGGCGTGTCCAAGTGGGCTGGGACGTCCCACCGGAGTCCGGTGACGGGTTCAGCCGACAGCCCAGGTCAACAGGCCGAGCAGACGCACGTCGGTCAGGGTCGCGATCCGGCGTACCTGCTCAGCTTCGGACTGCGCCAGACGGCGGAGCAGCGGGAGGGCACCGCTGTCGAGGTTGGTGCACACGTCGTCGCAGATGGCTGCCCAGAACCTCTTTGCCTGCCGCGGTGGGGTCTCGGGCAGCTGCGGCACGCGCCTGAGGCCGGTAGAACGCCATGACCTTCGACTTGAGGATGGGGAACCATCCTGGGCGTTTGAGGTGGAGCACCTTGCTGATCTTGGCTACCCTTATGTGCCGGGGAGCGGCGGTGCGGAAATGTTCGTAGAGAGCTTCGGCCCCATCGTAGAGCTCGCCGCTGGTGTTCGGGTCGGCGTCGACCAGTTGTGCCTCGATCGGCACCGCCGCCCACGGGGCGTCGACGGCGCTGCGGATGAACCAGTCGCGTTAGGCGTGGCTGATCCGGGTCCGGGGCCGGGCAAGCGATCCGACGGAGCGCCCGCAGTCGGAAGACGATCGTCCGGACGGATAGTCAACCGGCCCCGGAGCCAAGCGGTCGATAGTCGAGTGTTCAGTGCGCCAAGGCTGCGGACTGCCGCGTCGATGGCCTTCGCCTGGCAGTGCGTGGTCCGCGCGGCCGGGGAGTCGGTGAGATGCCGAGAAGCTCGAGGACAGCTTGCTCGTCGGCCGGGAGGTGACCGTCGCGCCACTTGCGGATCTTGCGGTAGAGCCACTCCCCTACGGGTTCCCCGTCGTCGGAGAGGTAGGTGCTCGGAACCTCGCCAGTACCGTGCTTTTCGCGGTAAGCAGCGATCTCGAGGAGCATCCGGCGATGCTTGCTGTCGAAACCCTCGGGGCGGGGAGCCTTCCAGTCGAATCCGATCGCGTCGAGTTCGGCCTCGCGATGCTTGGGCAGGATGCCGAGGACACGCGCGATGCGCTGCCGGTCAGCCCATCTGCCTAGATGAAACCCATCATTGGTGACATAGTCCTGCGAGATGACCCCACGTTCGGTGTGCTCAGCGTATCGGCGAACAATGGGTGACGTCGCAGACAACGCAGCACGACGCGGTCGCATAGCTACTGCTGTCTTGCCTGGTATGCGCATGTCACCAGCATGCCCAAACCTCCGGCTATGCACACCAGCTCCGTTCTGCATGTGCTCGTGTGCCGCCAGCCCGAAGTGTGGTGGTCTGCCCTCGTCCCGCTTCATATCCGAACGGCACACGGGCGTGCGATCGGGCGTTGCTCGGTGCTCACAGCTCGGTTCCATTACCTCCCGCGTGTTCCTTGTCGGCCGCTGCGCGGGGCTGAGACGGGCCGGCAAGGATCACTGCGATCCTCGAGGAGGATCGTGCCCTTTCCTGAACCGGTCACCACTTCTCGTTTGCCTCGGTCAGCCACTTCACCAGCGCAGGATGCGTGTAGGTCTCCGCCGGCAGGGGCTTGGGCAGTGCGCTCAACCCCAGATACTGGTCTAGGTCGTAGGGCGGAAGCTCACGCATGATGCGGGCTTTCGATGCCTTCCACTCCTTGTCGAATGTCCTGATCGCAGTAAACCCGCCCTCGCAGAACGGGGCCATATTTTCCCGCGGGTGATTGACGAAATCGACGCCGATCTCCTTGATGCTGGTCTCTGACACCCACTTCGCCCAGGCCGCGTTCATTTCTGCCCACTGCGGATTGCGTTTCGTTAGATCCTTCTGAGCTTTGTCGAATACCGTCCGCAACGGCTGGTCCGCGCTGACACTTGGCATCGTGAGTATTGCGCGGACGCGTAGTCCTTTCCCCTCGGTGTAGATCGGGTGATCCTCGGGGACGAACAAACCCATCGTCGCCCCTTTGAACAGGACGCGGGAGGAGCAGTCCTCATGGGCGGCGGTGAACACGGTTCTCCAGCTGCCAAGCATGTCGGCCACTTTGGCGTGGACGTTGTCGAATGCGTTGATGACTTTCTGCCACTGCTGCCCGTCCGGGGTTTGTCGGAACATCGCCCAGTTGGCCAGCATTTGCTGCTCTTGTCGCTGTGCTGCCTCGGCTTGCTGAGCCCGGAGAAGCGCCTGTGCCTGTTGTTCGCGTGCGCGTGCTGCACGTGCCTGTTCGGCTGCGAGTTCGGTGCGTTTCTTCGATTCTCTGATCAGCTGGTCGTTGGCCGCGGCGTTCGATAGTGCCCCGTGGAGTGGTGGACTTCGGATCGGCTCGCGGTATGCGCGGTGATCAACGAGTCGCGGTGAATACTATGCTGTTTCGCTCGAGCCGGTCAACGACAACGCTGGTTCGGTAGCGTGCTGCTTGGCGGCGATCACCGCACGGAGCTCGTCCATGCTCACATCCGAGACATACCGGCGGGTGACCTGCCACTCGTCGTGCTGCTCGATGACCACCGCTGTCGCCAACCGTAGGAATGCCGCCGGGTTCGGAAAGATCTCCACAACATCGGCCCGACGCTTGATTTCCTTGTTCAACCGCTCGATCGGATTGTTGGACCAGATCTTCTGCCAATGAGCCTTCGGAAACGCCGTGAACGCCAACACATCGTGCTTGGCGGCCTCCATCAACGCCGCGACCTTCGGAAACGACCCGGAGAAGGTGTCGGTGACCTGATCCCACTGCGCGGCGACCTCGACCGGATCGGTGTGCGCGAAGATCGTCTTGACCGCCGCCATCACCGGCGGCACATGCTTGGCCGCCACAGCTGCTCGGATGTTGCGCATGAAATGCACCCGGCACCGCTGCCACGACGAGCCCGCGAACTGCTGCATCACCGCAGCTTTGAGCCCACTATGGGCGTCGGAGATCACCAGATGCACCCCCGACAGACCCCGGGCCTTGAGGCTGGTGAGGAACTCACGCCAGAATTCGAAGGATTCACTGTCGCCGACCGCGGTGCCCAACACCTCGCGGGTACCGTCGATCGACACCCCGGTCGCGACCACCAGCGCCTGCGAGACCACGTGTGCACCGACCCGAACCTTGCAGAACGTCGCGTCGAGGAAGACGTACGGAAAGCTCGTGTGCGTCAGCGTGCGCTCCCGGAACCGGGCGATCTCGGCATCAAGGCCGGCGCAGATCCGTGACACCTCCGACTTCGAGATCCCGGATCCGACACCCAACGCGCCGACCAGGTCGTCGACGCTGCGGGTCGATACGCCGTGCACATACGCTTCCATCACCACCGCATACAGCGCCTTGTCGATCCGGCGGCGGCGTTCCAGCAGCGACGGGAAGAACGATCCTGACCGTAGTTTGGGGATCTTGACCTCCACATCGCCGCTGGTGGTGGCCACGGTCTTCGTTCGATGTCCGTTGCGGTGCGTTATCCGGGTGTCGGTGCGTTCGTAGCGGCCGGCACCGAGCTTGTCGGTGGCCTCGGCTTCGATCAGAGCCTGCAGGCCGGTGCGGATCAGTTCGGCGAACACGCTGGCGCTGTCGGCGCCGGTGAGCGCGTCGAGCTGGGCGAGCAGTGCAGAATGGTCGTGGGTCATCGCGTGGCTGCTTTCTGTGAGTCACTGTGAGAGGTAACTCGTTGATCACTACGCGATGGCCCACCCGCAGAGCGGGAACGACACGCCGCGGACCTGGACCGATGCCCTCAGCCGATTCCCACCACTCCCCGGGACTTACCCCGGCGTTCTCTCGGGCGCGGTTCTTGGCGGCTTTCGCAGCGTTCTTGGCGGCTTTGGTCTGTTCCTCGTTTTCCCAGAGCATCCGTTCGCTCCAGCTCGGCCCGTCGAATAGCCCCATAACTTCCCCTCTGACAGCGCTGCTTTGACTCAAATGCTCGGACAGGGACCCGGGGCCCGTCCTGAACCGATCGAGTGTATCGACGGTGGTCCGAGCTACCGACTCCACGTCGGCTACGGGTTTGGTAGCCCAATCCGGGTTCTGCTCGCTGTACGTGCGGAGACGGTTGAAGAACTGGGTGGCGGCGTACTTGGGATTGGTGAGGTTGTCGATATTCGATTCACCTAGGGGCCGTTCAGCAAAGATGCCGACCGGTTCGGTGCCGTTACGGGGTTGGGAGATGAAGTTCGTTGCTTGACCTGCCAAGGTGGTGGCAATAACGGCGGCGAATGCGGCCGGCTCGAGATCGGACTCACAAGCTGCAGCTCGTTCCTTGTTCCACTTACTGCGGGAGCCACAGTGGTCGTGCGGCCGGAGTGGCTCGGACCGGCCGAGTTCGAGGACTTCGTCGCTGAGCACGATGTCTCGTCCGTGTGTGCGCCTGTGGTCTTCCTGCGGGAAAGTTTGAACCACGCCAGCGGGTCGATTCGCCTGGATGATCTGACCTCGGTCGGTGAGATCGTGCCGGAGTGCCTTCGGCAGGATGCTCACCGTGCATGGGGCGTACGGCTACGGGAAGGATTTGGTCAAACCGAGGCGACGGCAATGCTCGGTGAACTTGCTGCGCGGCCAGGCCGGTGGAGTGTGTTGCCCGGCTACCGAATCGAGTCGGCCATGTCCGAGGGGGAACCGGCTCCGCGCCTGAACTTCGGTGCTCTCGTAGGCGGTTCGTTCCTCGGCTATCTCCGGAAAGATGGCACGCTCACACCGCCTGTACTGACACCGGCCGGTATGCAATGGACGGGCGACTACGCCACCGGCTCGCTGGCGGATGGAACCCTGCGATTGCTCGGACGCGGCGACGACGTTTTCCGCAGCAACGGGCACCTCGTCGCTCCCGCAGAGTTGGAAGGCCTGTTCCAGCGGCATCCGGCGGTTCGATCGGCAGCGGTGGTGCCAGCCGAAACGACCGATCGTGGCCTGGTGCCCGTAGCGTTCGTAGTGGCGGACCACGGATACGAGGCGTTCGACGAAATCCCCGCCACGGCCGCTGCCGTCGCCGAGACCACCGCACCCGCCGACGGACAGCTGCCCGCGGCGACCGCCGAGTCGCACCATCTCAGCGCCACCACCGACGACGTGACATCCCTGCTGCCGACCACACTGCTCACCTCGTCGTCCTCCTGCGACAAGAGCGGGTTCTCGAGCGAAGGCGCGCTGCAGCTGCAGTGCAACCTCAACGCCGACTCCGCCCTCGGCAAAACCATCGGGATGGAGCGCTACGAGTACGTCAGCGTCACCGCGTGGCGCGACGACCAGTACGCCCGGCCGAACTTCATCCGGCTGCGCGACACCACAGACGGCACCACCACGACGATCTCCGACGACAGCACCCGTCTGGTCAACTACGACGACTCGGTTAACACCTCTGTCCACTACACCGTCATCGACCGCTCCACCGGCCTGAACGCCACCTTCCGGATGAACTCCGTCGCGGCCGGCACGACGTTCCTGACCGAACTCGGCTGGACCAGCTGACCGTCACCCCTGGGACAACCGGGTCAGCGAGGCCGCCGAACGTTGCCGTAGCGCTCGACGTGCTCACTCGCTCCGTGCGGGCTCGTTGATCAGGCGGGCGCAGCGCACCACGATCTGCCAGAGCGCATCGATGTCGACCTCCGCGAGGGGAAAACCCCGCATGGCGCCTTCGTGGTCCTGGCCGACGAAGCGTGCGAGTTCGGCGAATCCCGGATGGGCTCGCACCGCGGTGTACTGGCGCCAGTTGCCGTAGGCCATCAGCTGGCCGGCCTTGTTGACCCATAACTGGATCGGGGCGAACCGCAACCCGTACGGGTGCAGGAACACCCCGCCTTGCCCGTAGGTACCGAACCACAGGTCCTCGTGGGAGCCCAGTCGCTCGTCGAGCCCGTCGAGCAGCGCGAACAACCGCTCGGCGATGGCCCGGTCGGACGGGGACGCGATCGCGTCCAGGAAGGATTCCTTGGTCCAGCTGTCCTTCTGGTGTGCCGCTTGGGACTTGGCGTGGGCGATCTCCCCGCCGTAGGTGGACGGGACCAGGATCTCGACACTGCCGTGCCGAGCGTAGGCCAGCTGCAGTGCGGTGACGCGGACGTCGTCGCGGGTAATGCGGTTGAGGTACTCGACCAGACGCCGCAGGTCGGCGTCGATCAGATCGACCGCCAGGCACAGGTGGATCCGGCCGTCCTCGAGGTTGCGGTCGAGCCGCTCGCGGGCAGCATCATCGAGCTCCGACAGATCCGGGCCGCCCTGGCGGGACCACTGCCGATGGAACGCCTCGGGGCCGGACTGCCAGATCGCGGCGGCGTAGTCGAGGACCTGACCGATGACCATGCGGCGGCGTTCGGAGTTCGATGCCAGCTTGCATTCGACCACGGTGATCTCCCCGGCCGGGTCGACGATGCACACATCGGCCGGGCCGGCGACAGTGGACAGCTCCCGCAGCGCCAGAGCGCTTTCGGGGACCCCGGGAACGTGCTCGGGGGCGCCGGCGATGATGGCCTGCAGGTGATCTTCGTTCGTGTACGCCGTCATCTCCGGCGACGACCAACTGCCGCCGGTGCAGGTATCGCGGATCAACAGCCGCCTGTCACCGACTCCTGCCATCCCCGCCTCCACCCTTCCGTCGATGCTCAAATGGACCGTATCCGATCACCCCGGTGCGCCCCGGCTGCGTTCAGGTCCCGGTACGGATGTCGGTGGCAGGCCGTGGCCGGACCTCGTCGGGTAGCAGCGACGCGTGCACGGTTCTGTGGACGCGTTCGAGACGGATCCCGGTGCGGGTCGGATGAAGATTGCGGCCGCTGCTGGTGAGGACGGTGTCGACGGCGGACAGCAGGCCGGAGCCCTCGGTGATGCCGTGGTAGTCGATGATCTGGGCATCGAGGCGGTAGTCGGGGCGGCGTAGTCCTGCACCGAGGGTGATCAGGGTGGTTTCCTTGGTGCGCAGGCGCGCAGCAAGGCCACGTTCGATGCTCGGCGTGAACACGGTGGCACCAGGGGTCCAGACGATCACGTCCATACCGTCGGCGAGGACGGACAGGACGGCGATCGGGTCGTTGCCGGCGTTTCCGATCACGGCGACGTGCGAGAGGTCAGCGCCTTGCTCATGGGCAGCGAGTAGCCCGAAGGTGGGCGTGTCGACGACGGCGACGTGGCCTCCGGCTGCGATGACTGCGGCGACGATCGATACCGCTGGGCCGCGAGCGCCGGTCAGTTCAACGGTGCTTCCCCGAGGTAGCCCGGCGCGGGGAAAGGCGGGGCGAAGGTGTTCGGGTAGGGCAAGACCGGAACGGGTGGGAGCCGGTGCGGCGGTGGCGTCGGGGGGTTGGAGGCGTGCGGAGCGCTGCGGGTGCGCCGGTGTGAGTTGGACGGCTTCTCGGGTGCCGCGGGGGTTGACGGCGGCGATGCGGCGACGCAGGTCAGCGATCGTCGCGCCATGGTCCACCACCTCAGTCATTCGAACCTACTATCGAATAGGCGATCGTTGTCGGGCGCAACCGTCAGCTCGGATCGGCGGGCACTTCGTCAAGGCGCCGCAGGGTGGTTGCTCAGGATCGGCCGTTCGTCTGCTCGATAGCCTGCTCTCATGACGACCAGCCCCAAGCGGTGGTTCCTCACCTCACCCTGGTATCAAGTCGATGCGGCCGGAACCGCCGGCCTGTGTGGAGAGTCCCTTCCGGCTCATCGGTCACGCCCAGGCAATCACGTGATCAGCCCAGACCTCGAGAAGACCATGGTGGTGGCTGATGGCGAGAACGCCGAGGCCACTGCGGGTTTCCTCGGTGATGACCGTGGTCAGCGCCGCGGTGGTGGCCGGGTCGAGCATCGCGGTCATCTCGTCGCAGATCAGGTAGCGCGGCCGCTGGACGAGAGCGCGCGCAAGGCAGGCGCGTTGGAGTTGCCCGTCGGACACCTGGTGGGGACGGCGGGCGAGGAGATCGTCGGTCAGCCCGACTCGCTGCGCGGTGGCGTGGACGGTGTCGGCGCGACCGCGGCGGGCGCGGAGCGGTTCGGCGATGATCCGGCCGACGGTCCACCGTGCGGTGACGGCCTGTCGGGGTGACTGGAACAGCATCGCGACCGTGCCAGGTACAGCTACGGACAGCGGCTTGTCGTCGAGGGTGATGTGGCCGTGTTGCGGGGTGTGCAGTCCGGCCAGGACGCGCGCGAGGGTGGTTTTGCCGCTGCCGGATGCCCCGGTGAGTCCTGTGATGCTGCCGGCGGGAACGGTCAGGCTGACGTCGGTGAGCACAGGCTCGCCCCCGTGATGACCGGCGGTGATGCGGTGGGCCTGCAGACTCACGAGACGGCCCCGATCAGGCGACGCACGGACCGGTCACCGTGGTGTGCGATGTAGGTGGGTCCGCCGGAGAATCCGGGTGCGGGTCGGCGTCGGTGGTAGATGCACTCGTTCGGCAGGTCGGTCAGGGTCGGGGGCATGCCGGGGATCGGGTGCAGTCCGCCGCTCGGGAGCGCGGCGAGCAGGTCGCGGGTGTAGGGATGCCAGGGGTCGGTGAACACCGCTGCGGTCGGGCCGGTTTCGACGATGCGTGAGGCGTACATGACGGCGACGCGGTCGGTGTGGTCAGGGAGGGTGTCGAGGTCGTGACTGATGAGCAGGACCGCGGCCCCGGCGTCTGCGGCCGCCCGGAGCAGCTGCAGGGTGTGCTCGGTCAGGTCGGGGTCGAGATTCGAGGTGGGTTCGTCGGCGACGATGACCTGCGGGTCCCCCGCGAGGGCGAAGGCGATCGCGGCGCGTTGGGCCATGCCACCCGAGAGTTCGTGCGGGTAGAGGCCGGCCACGGCGGGCTCGAAGCCGACCCGGGTCAACAGCGCGGCGGGGGTGTGCGCACTGCGTAGGTGCCGGCACGTTTCCGCGAGCTGGTCGCCGACGCTGCGGACCGGGGTGAGGTAGGTAGCGGCGGACTGCGGGATCCACGCGATCCGGCGGCCGCGGACCTGCCGCCAGGTGCGCGCCCCGGATCGATCGAGGTGCACGTCGCCGCTGCCGGGATGGTGGAGGGTGATGCCGCCGTGGACGGTCGCGGCCCTCGGCAGCAGCCCGCAGATCGCGGCGCCGACGACGGATTTTCCGCAGCCGGATTCGCCGACCAGGGCGTGTACCTGCCCGGCGGTCAGGGTGAGGTCGACATCGGTGGCGGCGTGCACGGTTCCGGCGGCGGTCGGGATACGGACGGTCAACCCGTCGAGGGTCAGCGCGGGGGTGGTCATCGGATAGCCCTTTCCGGCAGTGGCGGGGTGATGCGGTGATCCACGGCGGCGCCGACGACCGCGACGGCGAGGGTGGTGACGACCAGGGCGGCCGCGGGGAACAGCAGGGTCCACCAGGCACCGGTCAGCATTGCGGCGCGGGCGTCCTGCAGCAGCGTCCCGAGCGAGGCCTGGTCCGGGGGCAACCCGAGGCCGAGGAACGAGAGCGTGGACTCGTGCCAGATCGCGTGCGGGAGCAGCAGAATCACCGCGACGATCCCCTGCCCCGCGGCGGCCGGGACGAGATGGGTAATGGCGATCCGGGTGCGGGTCGCGCCGGACAGGCGCGCGGCCTCGAGGTAGGGGGCCGAGCGCGCCGCGCGGACCTCGGCGCGCGCGATGCGCGCGACCTGCGTCCAGTGGGTGAGCGCGATCGAGGCGATGATCGCGACCAGGTTGCCGGGATAGAGCGCGACGACGACGATCCCGAGGAGCAGGTGCGGTAGCGCGTTGATCCCGTCGACCAGCCGCATCACGCTCCGGTCGATCCAGCCGCCGAGTGCGCCGGCGGTGACACCGACCGCGACCCCCACCGCGGCGGAGGCGACCGCGCAGACCGCGGCGATCACCAGGGACACCCGCAGGCCGGCGGCGGTGCGGACGAACAGGTCCCGGCCGGCCAGGTCGGTGCCGAACCGGTGCGAGCCGGACGGCGGTTGGTAGGCGGCTGCGAAGTCGGTCCACTGCGGGTCCGCCCCGGCCAGCACCGGGACGGCCAGCGCGTACACCGCGATCGCCGCCAGGACAGCGACCGCCCCGATCACGCTGTGGGGGCGGTGCCGGAGTTTACGCATCGTCGGTCACCCGCGGGTCGAGGAGCGCGTGTGCGAGGTCGGCGAGCAGCGACCCGGCCAGCACCAGCCAGGTGGTGCCGATCGTCAGGGCGGCGAGCAGTGGGAAGTCCAGTTCGCGGGCGGCGGTGACGAGGCTGCCGGCGAGCCCGGGCCAGGAGAAGATCTCCTCGACGATCGCCGCTCCGACGAGCAGCTCGGGCAGCCGCAGCCCGATGACGGTGGTGAACGGCCCGAGCGCGACGGGCAGCAGATGGCGGCCGACGACGACCGGTTCGGGCAGGCCGCGGGCGCGGGCGCCGAGGACGGCGTCGGATTCGGCGGCGTTACGTACGGATTGGCGCAGTGAGTGCACCAGCCACGGCAGCAGCGACAGGGTCAGCACCGCCACCGGCAGGATCAGATGCCGGGCGATCTGCGCGGCGGTGGGGTCGGCGCCGGGGTCGGTCAGCCCTGCCACCGGCACCCACCGCAGGGAGACCGCGAAGACGGTCACCGCGCCGAGGGACAGCAGGAACGGGGGTACGGCTTGCACCACGGTTGCAGTTGCTGCGATGGCGCGGTCGAGTCGGCCCCGGGGGTGCAGGCCCGCCCACATCCCGGCGGCCAGTGCGAGCACGATGGCGGCGGCGAGGGCGGTGCCGGACAGCAGCAGTGTCCAGGGGCCGCGCTCGGCCAGCACGGTGGTGACCGGTTGGGCGTAGCTGCGCGAGGACCCGAGGTCACCGGTGACGGCGTGGCCGATCCAGCTCGCCCACTGCTGCCACCACGGCGCATCGAGGCCGAGTTCGGTTGCCACACGCTGCTTGTCGGCCGTCGACATCGTCAGATAGCGGTCACCGAGGTACCCGGCGAGCGGATCGAACGGCGAGCGCGAGGCGAGAGCGAACAGCGCGAGCGAGACGGCTGCGGTGAGCGGGACCGTGAACAGTGCCCGCCGGATGCTCATCCGGGCGATTCCCCGGCCCCGGCGGCGACGGGTGCGAGATGTCGTGGTCTGCGCGGTGGCCGTGGCCGGTCGGGTGACGGTGGTGGTCATGGCCGCGTCCATTCGCGCAGGTTCCACCACGGCCCCCACGAGGCACCGTGACTGTGTGGCTCCAGAATCGGGGTACTACCTGCGTAGTCGGTGTCCCGCAAGACGTAGGTGTGGTCGAGGAACACGAGCATCACATAGCCGGGATCGGCGACATAGGCCGACTGGACGCTGCGGTAGTGCGCGGCGCGCTCGTCGGGGTCGGTGGTGCGGCGCGCCGCATCGAGAGCGGCGTCCACGACCGGGTTCACATAACCGGAGGCGTTGTCGTAGGGCGAGCCGACACCGGGCTGGGCGTAGCTCGAGTGCAGCGTGCTGTAGATCTGCGGATCCGGGTCGTAGGGCAGGTCACCGCCCCCGAGCAGACCCGCATCGACCGGCAGCCGATCGGGCAGGCTCGCGCGGTCGACGGGCTGCACGTTCACCCGCACCCCGATGCGGTCGGCGTCGGTGGCAAACGCCTGCGCCAGGTCGCGGCGCAGGGTGTCCTCGGGGAAGTACATGACCGTGAACTCCGCCCGGACCCCGGCCTTCTCACGCACACCGTCGACGGATCGGATCCAGCCGGCGGCGTCGAGGATCTGCTCGGCGGCCGCCGGATCGAACTCGAACGCTGCGGTCGGCTCGTACGCCGCGCCGTACACCTCGGGCAGCGGCGTCGACGCGGGACGCCCGTAGCCGGCCAGCACGTGGTCGACGATCGCCTGCCGGTCCACCGCCCGGTTCAGCGCGGCGCGGATCGCCGGGTCCGCGGTGACCGGATTGCCGGCGGGCAGACTCACCCCGCGCCAGTCGGCAGAGATGTTCGACGAAACCTCGAAGCCCGACCGATCGGCGAAGGTGGCGGCCAGCCGAGGAGGCAGGTTCGCACCGTCGACCTCCCCCACAACCAGCCGTTGAGCGCGCGCGTTGTCGTCCGGGACATGCACCACCGTCAGGTTCTTCACCTGCGGCGTACCACCCCAGTAGTCCTCGTTCGCCTCGAACACCGCCTGGTCCGGACGGAGGGAGACCAGCTTGTACGGGCCGGTACCGACCGGCGCGGTGTTGAGGGCCGACCCCGATGCGAGGCCGCCGGACAGGCGCTCGGACGGGACGATCCCGATCAGCAGCTTCGTCGGCAGCGCCGCGTACGGATACCTCAGGTCGAAACGCACCGCATGCGGCCCGGTCGCGGTAACGGACTCGATTATGTTCAGCGAGGTTGCCAGCGGAGATGCGGAGGTCGGGTCGAGGATCGCGCGGTAGGTCGCGGCGATGTCCTCGGCATCCACGGTGGTGCCATCGGTGAACCTCACGCCGTCTCGGATCGTCACTTCCCAGTGCAGCCCGTCGTCGCTGACGGTCGGCATCTCCGCGGCGAGTGCCGGCTCGAAGGTCGGCATCCCGTCGCCGCCAACCAGCCGCAGCAGCCCGTCGTAGAGCTTCGACTCCCCCGCCTCACCGTGACCGGCGATCGGGTTGTAGCCACCGAGGTCGAAACCATCGGCAAGAACCAGGCCATCGGCTGGTACGGGGGGCGCTGCGGGGACGGTCGCGCAAGCCGTCGCGGCGGCGACCGTGGCGAGGACAGCGACTGCCATCGCGGTTCGGGATCGTGTGCGCACTCAGGGGCCTTCCGGTCACGGTGCCCCCCAAGTACGGCGACACCTGCATGGTCGTGCAGGTGTCGAAGTTAGATTTCGCCTTCTCCATCTCCGCTGACCAGCGGAAGGCCGCTCGACGCCCATGGCGCCAAGCGGCGCGCGATCGGTGGGTCGAACCGAGGTGCCAAGGGCGTTGTTCGGCAGGCAGTGCCCGCGGTACGCGATGCACGAGCGCCGGTCAGCGACCCGCTCCGCTGTAATGCCCGGGCTTTGCCCGGCGATGGCTAGGTGCACGGACCAGCAGGTATTCGAGTCGGGGCCTTCGTGGCTTCGTTGTGAAAGCGAAGGTTATGAAGGCGATTGCGGCAGTTGGGCTGATGTCTATGGTCCTGTTGGTGACCGGCTGTTCCAAGGACGGCGATACGAACGCCGCGGCGCCAGCCACGACCACGGCCACGGCCACGGCCACGACGGTTTCGACACCGCCACCGACAACAACATCAGCCACACTGTCGGCGACGCCCTCGACCGAGCCGGAACCTGTGCCCGTCGCCACGAGCACCACGGCCTCAGCCGAGACCGTCGCAGAACCTTACGTCGTCGAATGCCTGGATGGCACCCCAGGAAAAGCGATGTGGAGCGATGGCACAAAGGCGTTCTCCCAGTGGTGCTACGACCAGCGCGGCGGCGACGAGTACTTCCGGCAGGAACGTGAGGCCAACACCTTCGAGTGCGACGGCACCGTCTGCCGCAACCCCTACACCGGAGGCTCATACCCCGATCCCCAAGCCCAATCTCAGCAGTCGACGGCGGACAAGCTAATCGCGTGGTGCGGGACAGACAAGAACTTCTACAACCGCGGCACGACGTACTACACCGACGGCACCTCGTCCTCATGGACGCAGTACTGCGCAGACCAGTTCGACTCGGTCAACAACCCGCCGCTGCCGCCGGGCACGAACGGCGGTGGCGGTGCCGTCGCAGGACCGTGCCCGGCAGCCGACCAAGGCGTCATCACGTACACCCCCGACGGCCGCAAGCAGCAATGCTCCAACGGCCACTGGGTCTACATCGCTTGACATGCACGCGGGCTCGCGCAGGTCAGGGATTGCCCGAATGGTCGAACAACCACCGTTCGAACAGATCCGGGCGCAAGTTGCCTGCCTCTTGCGCCCACCGGGCGAGCAGGGAGCAGTACCGCTGGTACGTCACGGCCGGCCAACCCGTTTCGGGATGCAATGAGGTCCACCCGATGTCGACCAGAGTGGCAGCAACACGGCTGTCGAGGATCAACGACGGGTGATCCGGTGCACCGGCCCCGGCGAAGTACAGGTACTTCGTGAAGAACGCCGGGCCGAGATGGGCGATCGCAGGGGTACCCCGCGGGTAGAGCGTGTCGTAGGCGCTTTCCGGGTCGCGGTGCGACAGCTGCGCGGCCGTGCGCAACACCAGCGCCGCAACGGAGCGGTCCCGGGACACCGAATCCATCCGGTTGAGAATCTGCCGCACCTTCCCGCCCGCGCCCCACGCGAGGGTGTGCCACAGCAGAGCGAGGGTATCGGTGGGAGAACCCGACGACGCGGCCGCGAGCGCGAAGATGTCCCCGCGGGTGATGACAGCCCTGCCGTGGTCGACACGTTGCCCGGTGCTGTCCCGTCCGACGACGGGCCCTCCGGGGAGGCCACGTTCGTGCAGCGCATCATTCCACCAGGTCAGATTCACGGTGACCGGATGATCGAGGATGACCTCGCGGGGATGAGCGGATTTCACCCATGCCAGGCATGCCTCGGGCGGTTCGACGGTGCTCAGATCGGTCGGTGCCATGGCCTGATCCTGCCCGACCACCACGGGGAATGCGGGATCCGGCTGCCGGTGTCCCCTGGCTGGACCTTATAGGGCGAGTGCGCGGCGTTCGTCCAGGCTCTGCGCCGAGGCGGGGTATTCGGCAAGCATGTAGGCGCGGAACCGTGCCCAGTCCTTGTCGTCGGTGAGCGCCCAGCCCATCCCGTACATCGGGCAGACCTCCTGATAGCAGGACCGGCACACGATGCTGCCCAGCGAGCCTTTGGCGGAGGCGTCGCAGCAGGGGGTCAGGTGGTAGGCGACGCCCGCGTAGGCCACGACGTGGGCGGTGTCGTCATGGTAGATCTCGACGATTCGGTCGCGGCGTTCTGTGGTGGTCTCGGCCATGGGAATCCTCCATCGAAAGCTGTATGGGCGGTAGGTCTCTGAGCGTCCGCGACGATGCCGACGGTGTTGCACCTGGCGGTGGCGAAGACCGTCGTTACTCGCCGGCGTGCACCGACATCGCCGACTTCGAGGAGCCCCGAGGATGCCCACGCGCATAGTGGCCGCGCCGACCACCGACGAGGATCTGCAGCAGTGGTCCCGCCGATTCGATCTCCTCGCCGATCCGAATCGACTGCGGATCCGGCATCACGAGCCGGACTGTGCGTCTCCGACCTGGCCGACGCGGTCGGTATGCGGCCGACTGCGCTGTCGCAGGCATTGCGGCTGTTGCGGGAGCAGGGATGGGTCGCGGCGACACGGCAAGGGCGGCTGATGCGGTACCGGTCGGTTGATGTGACCGTCCACTCGTTGCTGCATACGGTCGGCGCCGACCACCAACACTAGCTACTCGTTTCAATATGAGGGCAGAAGACAGATGGCCTCGCGGTCGAAGGAATGTTCTCGTGTCAGCGCACAGTCCTTGCCCGCTTCTGGATAAACACCATGCCGGTAGACAGCATCTCTGCATGAAAACATCGCTAGACGGCTGTGACCGACAGCGCGAATAGGTGGTCGCGCTTACCGCACATCTGTTGAGGGACAGAGATTCCTGTAATACTTGCCCAATGAACAGCTTCGATGATCTTGTTGGGCGAGAACTGGCACATCGCAAGGCCACCGAAACTGAACAACGGGAGATGCGGGCGCGTGCTGACGTTGCCGCCGCAGAAGGTGCCGCTGCGATTTCCGCACTGCTGCGTGAACTCGCCGAGTTCCTAAGCTCTCGACTCGCGCCACGTCCCGTCTTCCTAGAAAAGGGACCGTGGTACGGGCGCGACAAAGTCACTCCCGCAGGTTGGATCCTGAAATGAGGTTTTCTCACCAGAGAGTCACCGACGACAGCAAAGACATCCGAACGGTGTGGCGTGAAAAGAGGACGTGGGGTCCTGCCTGGTAGGGATTGTTTCGAGCAAGAAGCAACCCGGAGCAGGACCCCACGTGATTACCTATCGTGCCACGCTCGACGTGCCCGAGCACACCCTGACCTTCGTCGCCCGTATCCTCGCTGCCCACCGCCGCAGGACCGATCGCCGGCCGTGGCAGCGGGCCGCGACCGTCTACGTCCAGGCTCTGATGGTGCTGCGGTGGTTCCGCGACGGCACCGACGTCGCCACCCTGGCGCGCGATGCCCGCATCTCGCAGGCCACCGCCTACCGGTATCTCCACGAAGGTATCGACGTGATCGCTGCGCACGCCCCGGACCTGCACGACGTGCTCGAACGTGGGATCGAGTCCGGCTGGGAGCATGTCTGCCTCGACGGCACCCTCATCGCCTCGACTCGCTGCCGGGAGCGTTCCGAGTCCGGGCACGACGTGTGGTACTCGGGTAAACATCGCCGCCATGGCGGCAACGTCCAGGTCCTGACCGATCCGACCGGCTACCCGATCTGGGTGTCCGAGGTTGCCCCCGGTTCGGTGCACGACCTCACCGCTGCTCGTCGGGGCGGGATCCTCGGCGCCCTCTACCACGCTGCCGCCGGCGGGATGCCCACCCTCGCCGACAAGGGGTACACCGGTGCCGGGATCGGCGTCCACGTCCCGACGAAAGGCCGTGATCTCGATATCGGCACTCGTTGCCGCAACACGCTGCTGTCTGCGATGCGTGCTCCGGCCGAACGCGCGAACGCGCTGCTGAAGACCCGGTGGAAGGCGCTGCAGCGAATCAGTCTATGTCCGTGGAGGATCGGCTCGATCGCTGCTGCGGCTCTCGTTCTTCTTCACCTGCAAGCACCGGCCTGGTGAGAAAACCTCAATACTCCGCAGGCAGAGGGGCACGTTGGTTTCAGCTCCTGCTGCCCAATGGCGACCTTTGGCACTACGACAACCGTACCCACCTTGCCGGTCCGACCGGGACAGCGAATATCGAAGCTGAACTACGCACGAGACAGTACGTACACGTCGGCGATTACATCGGGTAAGTCCCGGGGAGTGGTGGGAATCGGCTGAGGGCATCGGTCCAGGTCCGCGGCGTGTCGTTCCCGCTCTGCGGGTGGGCCATCGCGTAGTGATCAACGAGTTACCTCTCACAGTGACTCACAGAAAGCAGCCACGCGATGACCCACGACCATTCTGCACTGCTCGCCCAGCTCGACGCGCTCACCGGCGCCGACAGCGCCAGCGTGTTCGCCGAACTGATCCGCACCGGCCTGCAGGCTCTGATCGAAGCCGAGGCCACCGACAAGCTCGGTGCCGGCCGCTACGAACGCACCGACACCCGGATAACGCACCGCAACGGACATCGAACGAAGACCGTGGCCACCACCAGCGGCGATGTGGAGGTCAAGATCCCCAAACTACGGTCAGGATCGTTCTTCCCGTCGCTGCTGGAACGCCGCCGCCGGATCGACAAGGCGCTGTATGCGGTGGTGATGGAAGCGTATGTGCACGGCGTATCGACCCGCAGCGTCGACGACCTGGTCGGCGCGTTGGGTGTCGGATCCGGGATCTCGAAGTCGGAGGTGTCACGGATCTGCGCCGGCCTTGATGCCGAGATCGCCCGGTTCCGGGAGCGCACGCTGACGCACACGAGCTTTCCGTACGTCTTCCTCGACGCGACGTTCTGCAAGGTTCGGGTCGGTGCACACGTGGTCTCGCAGGCGCTGGTGGTCGCGACCGGGGTGTCGATCGACGGTACCCGCGAGGTGTTGGGCACCGCGGTCGGCGACAGTGAATCCTTCGAATTCTGGCGTGAGTTCCTCACCAGCCTCAAGGCCCGGGGTCTGTCGGGGGTGCATCTGGTGATCTCCGACGCCCATAGTGGGCTCAAAGCTGCGGTGATGCAGCAGTTCGCGGGCTCGTCGTGGCAGCGGTGCCGGGTGCATTTCATGCGCAACATCCGAGCAGCTGTGGCGGCCAAGCATGTGCCGCCGGTGATGGCGGCGGTCAAGACGATCTTCGCGCACACCGATCCGGTCGAGGTCGCCGCGCAGTGGGATCAGGTCACCGACACCTTCTCCGGGTCGTTTCCGAAGGTCGCGGCGTTGATGGAGGCCGCCAAGCACGATGTGTTGGCGTTCACGGCGTTTCCGAAGGCTCATTGGCAGAAGATCTGGTCCAACAATCCGATCGAGCGGTTGAACAAGGAAATCAAGCGTCGGGCCGATGTTGTGGAGATCTTTCCGAACCCGGCGGCATTCCTACGGTTGGCGACAGCGGTGGTCATCGAGCAGCACGACGAGTGGCAGGTCACCCGCCGGTATGTCTCGGATGTGAGCATGGACGAGCTCCGTGCGGTGATCGCCGCCAAGCAGCACGCTACCGAACCAGCGTTGTCGTTGACCGGCTCGAGCGAAACAGCATAGTATTCACCGCGACTCGTTGATCACCGCGCATACCGCGAGCCGATCCGAAGTCCACCACTCCACGGGGCACTATCATTACATCGTTGCCTGGGGGCAAGACGCCTTCCGCCCTTCTTATGAAAAGAGGTCAGACGTACAGGACGGAGTCTGGGCCGCCTGGTACTCGTACTTTGCGCAGGATAACCCCGACCCGCCCGATGACGCACGAACAGTGCTGGCGAAGCTGGCCTCCACCATCATCCAGTCCGGCGACAACAACTACCGGAACTACCGGTAGTTGTTGTCGCAGTGAGGTGGATTCTGCAAGTTGCATCGCCCCGCTCTCCCTGAGAAGAGCACCGGCCGACACAAGGGGGCCGTCGTGGTGACGCCAAGTTCGGGGCTACCAGCCGTACTCGCAGTCGCGGCATCAGCGCTCCGAAGCACCTATGCCGGATCGCAACAGCCCTACCGAAAGACAGGACAGCCCTGATCGGTGACCTAGAATGCTCGGATCTCGACTCGATCGTCCCACGAGCTCACCGTCGGGTACCCGAGGACAGCTAGAGCTTCAACCGACAACCACGTCCCCCCAGTGCAGGTCGAGTCCTGGACGGTATCGGCGCATTATCACTGGCGCTCCGTACACGGCCAGCCGGTTTGTGTGCCGGTCATCATCGTCGGTGCGCAGCACGACAACCGGGGTGCGGGTGACGTGCCCGGTCGAACCGGGAGGCCGGACCCGCTCGATGGACGTGTGGAGGATCCCCGCGGCGATTAGGTGTCGCACCACGAGCGCCACCCGACTGAACAGATCACCCCGCCGGTCGTACACCGGAACGTCGAAGCTGAACTGACCCTCGGTCTCGTGTGGATCGCCCGTCTCGGAGGCCGCCCACACCTGCGGGTGCAGACGCTCGGCGTCGAGCATCAGGGCGGGCAGGGCCGCACCCCCGTACGCGCGGGCGGCGGCGTCCGCGCGACCTGCCTCATCAGTGGTGAGGGTGTCGTACGTCGAGATCCAGTCGGCGACGCGGAATCCTCCCCCGTCGGGCCACCAACTCAGCGCGTGGATGGTCTCGGTCGCGGCGTCGTCACCGTCGGCGGTTACCGTGAACGGAGCGGAGAAGGTCAGGTGGCCCTGCGTGTACGGCAGCTTCACGGCCTGCACACCGAGCGCCGCGGCGTCGTCGCTGGTCAGCGCCTGTGCGGCAGCGATTGCGACCGCACCTGCGGCCGGTGAGGCGATAAGCAGCGGCATCTCGGCCAGTCGATCGGCGCGATCGGTCAGCCACTGGCCGACCATCGGCATCTCCGCGCCGGCAGCGAGGTCGCCGGTGGGCACGGCGGCGACGTAGCCGTAGGCGTGAGCGAGCCAGGCCGCCAAGCGCACACCGGTGGACTGCAGATCCGGATTCCAGGCCGCGGCCAGGTCCACCTCGACATGGGAGCGGAGCGCGGCTGCAAGGCGGTTCCGCAGCCACGCGACCGCTTCGGCGTGGTCGGTGACCGCGCTGGCGGCGGCGAGTCGGGCGTCCCAGGTGGGAAGCGCGTGCATGGTCATCGTGGGTGAGCTCCTCGATTCGGAGGTTGGACAGCGTCCGGGACGGCCGGACGCCTGAGCAGGGGGAGTGTTGTGCCGGTGGCGAGGATGCGGCGCTGGCGGGTGATGTCTCGAGTGCTCGCTTGGTGGGCAAGCACTACTGCGGCGGCGAGAGCCGCGAACAGCACGGTGAAGGCACCGACGACGAGCGCCACCATGGTGAACGGGAAGCTGGCGTCGGTCCACGTGAGGGACCAGACGGGATCCCCGGCACCATCTGGTGCGGCGAGGCGGTCGAGGCGGTAGGCCACGCGCATGAGGATCCATCCGACTGTGGCTCCGGTGAGGGCGGCCGCGGCGATGGCTGTGGCGGCGACGGCGTGTGGGGAGGCAGGACGCAGGACGGTCATGGTGGCGGCGACGGTAGCTGGCGGGTTCACCGCTTCACCGCGTCGGTCGCTGCCTCCCGGATCGGCTACTGGCCCGCCGGTCCGAACCGGTGTGTCACGTAGTTTCCGCCACCGCCTTCGTAGGTGGTGTCTCGGTTGTATTCGTCGTTGCCGACGATCACGCCGCCGGTACCGCGGGTCCAGGTGACGTCGTTGAGATATGTCAGTGCAGCCTGATACAAGCCGGTGACGGCGGCGTGGTCTCGGGCGTGGTTGTTCTGGGGGACTTCCCAGTGGAGGGTGCGTCCTTCGAGTGTCAGGCCGAACTCGCTCTCCCCCCCATTCGCGGGTCCGAGCGTTGGGGATGGGAAACGCGGCGGCGATGACCGCCCTAGTCGGCTTGCGTCCGCCGTTGGATTTGACGATGGACTGTGCGCGCATCCGGGCATCGGCACGGCGATGCGTGTGCACGTCGTCGTACGACACCGGAATCGACACTCCGTAGGGGATCGCGGCAACCCGCTTGGCCAGGGGCAGGGTCTTGCCGTCGTTCCACACAGCGTCGATTTCAGCCACGACGAGTGCCCTGTAGGTGATCGCGGAGGCGTTGAGTGCCTTGCGTAGACCGGGCACCGCGGCCGCTGGCAGGGCGATCGTCCCAGCCTCCGATTCGTAGCAGCTCATCTCTCGAAATCCTTTCGTGCGCTGGTGGATCGGACTTCTCGATCGTCGCGATAGAGGAAACCGGTGTTGCAGACCGTGGTCGCCACACGAGACGCCGGCACCGGTCGGGCATGACGACGGACAGCACTGCGCTCGCCGACACCGCACTGCAACACCGCCACCACAGTCTCCGAACGATCGCTGGTGTCACCGCACATCGACCTGGGAGGTTTCCCGTGACCCCGTTGACGATCAGCTACGAGCGTTGCGTGCTCAACGCGCTGCTCGATGACCCCGACTCCTCGTTCGCCGAGCAGTTCGCGAACCTCGACTTCCACGACGCCGAAGACGAGCGCACATGCCTGGAATATCTGCGGTCGCTGCTCGAGTCGCTCACCGAGTACGCGGCATGGAAGTCCAGCACCGAGGCGCGTGTGAGCGTCTACGGCGAGTTCACCTGCGACGGCGAGGGGTTCCCTACAGGAAACGGCCTGACGATGCAGGTCTTCCTCGATAGCTTCGGCATCTGCGATGTCGGGATCGACTCGGTATGGCAATTGCCGCTGCGCGAGGAGTTCACTGTCTTCGATCTGATCGACGGCACCGTCGCCTACTTCAACGAGTTGGTCCGCAGGTTGACCGGGCTGCTGTGTCCACCCCCGGCGCGGTCGCTCGCACTGTCGGTGTTCCCGCCCGATGTCGTGCGCAGCGAAGCCACCGAGGATCCTCACCTCAGCGACATCGAGCGTGCCCGGCTGCGCGCGGCGACCGATGAACAGATCGCCAACGCGATCAACCAGGCGTGGCCTGCCGTGGAGGACCGTTGGTACGCGATCCATGACGAGCTGCAGCACGCGGCGGTGCGCGCCCTCGTGCACGAGTAGAACACGCCCCTTAGGCGGGAGGGCGGGGCCAACGGGCGACGTCCTCCCAGCCGTTGGGTCAGCGTCGGTTCGGCCGGTCGAGTTCGAGGTACTGACGTCTGGCTTCCTCGGCCAGCCAGGGGTAGACCCGGGCAATCTCCACGAGCACCCGCTTCTTGATGACCGTACCGGCGGTGTCGGACAGTCGTTGGCCGCCGCTGCTGCGGACGCCGTTGCGGTGGGCGTCGTAGTTCGATCCGATGTGCCGCAACCAGTTCACGCACAGGCGTTTGAGGAACGCCTCGCTCGAGGTTGTCTCGGCTGGCCGCTTACCGGGCGCGAGGCGGGCGTTGTAGTGTGCGATCGCGCGGCGGATGAGCACCGGCGGCGCGAGCTGGACGACCTGCACATCGACTCGGGTGGCCGCGGTCATCGCCTTGGTGTGGTCAGGCGGGGTCATCGCGTGATCTCCGGGGCCGGGTTGAACGCCGCTGCCGCCTGCTGCGCGAGATGGTCTGCGTTGCCGGAGTCCTCGGCGGTGGCACAGGATCGTTTGAGGACCACGCCGTCGATGTCGAGGACGCAGGTGACGTGCATGTCGGTGCCGGACCCCGAGACGCTCGCCGGGGTGAGCCCGCGCCAGGCCTGCCGTTCGGTACTCATGGTCACTCCCCCTTGCGGTGCCCGCGTGGTGGTCGTCGATGTGGTGGCCGGGGTGCGGGACGTCGAGGCGACGGGCATCTCCTGGGCGTAGCTCGGCGGCCCGGGGTCCGGTCCGGTCTGGGGAATGACGACGATGGTCCGCACGAGGTCATCCTTCGTGGACGGGCAGCGCTGGTTGCTCGCGCTGATGTCCTGCCACACCGATTCGCGGTCGTCGCGACCGACGATCGATGCGGTGACGATGACGTTCGTGGTCGCTGAGGGATCGAAGCTGTCCCAGGACGTTGCCCTCGCGCCGGAACCGGCATCTGCGGCGGTGTCGCCGGTGACGAAGATCCGCGAGGACTGCCACCGCATCCCGTCGGCCTCGGCGCCTGCCGCCGGCCGGGTACCACCGCACGCCAGCGACCGAACGTCGGTGCCGGACAGGCTTCGGGTGGTCGCGTCGGTGGTGTCCACGCCGTCCGTCCACGACCGAAGACTCACCCGGGTGATCGACTGGTCAGCCGGGAGGACCGATGCCGCGACGTTCGGCAGGTCCGGCTCACGCAGGTCCGGTGCGCCGGTCATCGCTGCTGACAGCGCCAATCCGCCGGCGACAGCGATGACCACGACGCTCGCGCCGACACCACCGAAGAGGGCGAGGGTGCGCTTGGAGATTCCCCCGGGTACGGGTTCGTCGGTGTCCGTGTCGGGTTCGGTGAGCGGGCGCGGACCGGGGTCCGTCGTGCTGTCGACGGGTGCGGCATCGAAGGCGAGGGCACCGCGGCACAGCACGTGCTGGGGATTCGCCATCACCTTCACCGGGCCGTGCACCCGAGCCGCTGCGGGCACGCCCGGGTCGTAGGCCAATCCACCGCACAGCATCAGCCGATGACTGATCGGCTCGGTGGCGCTCTCGTCGAGCCTCGTGAGCAGATCGCTGAACTGGGTGGCGAAGTAACGGTCGCCGGTTGCGTCGACCTCCTGCTCGGACAGCGTGATCCGTCCGACAGGCCGCGGCAGGTGGACGGTCACGGCGTCGTGGTCCGCGAGCGCTTCTCGGGCAGCGCGTATCCGAGGGACGCCGGCGAATCCCCAGCGGGCATCGAGCGCCTGGTCCGGGAATCCGGCGTCGGTGAGCGCGTTGGCGAGGAGGAATCGGTCGAAGATGTCTCCGCCGCTGTCAGATTGAGCACGTCCGATGATCCGCGGACCGCGCTCACCACCGATGACGGCAATCGCTGACAGCTCGGTGGCTCCGCAGTCGACGGCGATGAGCCTGGCGCCGACCGGCAGCGCGGGTAGGGCGTAGGCGAGGGCCTTGTCGGACGGGGTGAGGGTGACCGTCCGGGTCAGCGCAGCATGCACGATCCGTTGGAAGCGGCGCTGCAGCTCGGGTGCCCACGTGGAGGGCACGACGATCACGATCTTCGGGGTCGTCCCGAGTTCGTCGATGGCGGCCTCCAGCACGGGGCGCAGCAGCAGCCCGGTCAGTGCTTCGATCGACCAGGACACTCCGTCGATGACGAGGGACGGCACGTCGAGGCGCTCGATCAACGGTCCGAGCTGCGCCAGCGTCACCGGGTCGCTGTCTCGGGCCGGCCGCGGTTGCCCGGCCTGCACGACCAGCCGTGCCGGCGGGGTAGTGGTGCCATCGATCAGGAGTGGGGTCACACGGCCGCTGGCGTCACGGACGGCCGCGGAGAGCGTGCACGCTCCGACATCGATGGCCAGAACAGGGTTGGGCATGCCGCCGATGATCGCGGGTCGGTTCTCCAGCTCAGTAGCAGTGAGTCCTCACTGGGTACGCGGTACTGCATGTCGTTCGCCCTACCGCGTACCCAGTGGCGTGTCGGCCGGCTCGCCAGGTCTAGTGTGCGGGCTCGTCAGGAGTAGAGCGCGGCCCACTTCCCGACCGTGCGTGCGAGTCGGTCGGGGTAGTGCGGCTCTCGAGTCATGGGCGCTGCCGGGTCGACTGCCCGTGCCTCGAACAGTGCGACTGCGCACTCGGTGACGAACACCGCCGCACCAAACCCGTCCGCCATCATCTTGAACAGCGCGGACGGGGTACTCGCATAGTCGTGGACCCAGTTGCGTCCGTGCACCATCCCCGATCCGAGGTTGTAGAACCGTTTGCACCCGAACGCGAGTCCGCGGGCCATTCGCTCATCGTCATGCGCGGGCCGCATGTCGCCGCTGTCGTGGGCGTTCTTCGTGATCGCGATGAAGTTCTTCTGGTCGCTGAATTCGGTTGCAAGAACCCCGAGGACCCGTCGACGACGTTCGTCCTGATCTTCTGGGCAGAGCTGCCAGATCACGCGCGCCGCCGACTCCATCGCAGTCCGACACAGATTCATGGTCGAGGGAGCGTACAGCTTTCGAGGAAAGTCCCCACGGTCGAACAGCCGATGGACCGCAGCGAGGTTGTCGGTAGCTGCCATCGCCGGCCACATCGACGTTGCGCTCACCAGGCTGTCGTCACCCAATTCTTGAGCGAAGCCGTGATCGTCACGAGCCAGGCTGCTGCCTGGAGACAGAGGCTGTGGATGTAGGCCCCATGCCTCGAGTTCGCGACCACGCGTCGCTCGCTCGCGTATCCGGCCGATCGCCGGCTCCATCAGCTCGAGAAGCATGTCCGCCATGCCGGTGTCAGTCATCGAGGCGACGCTACCCTGCCGGTACCCACGCGACCTGTCACGACGTTGGGGTGGAGAACCGGACGGGCATGCTGCCTGGAACTCGTCTCCCAACCCTCTGAGGACTATCTGTGAGCACTCGCCCCGTCCTGCGGACCATCACGACGGCAGCCCTTCTCGCCCTCACCGTCGCCAGCTGCAGCAGCACTGACAACGACACCAGTACAACCGAGGACCTGCGAGCGAACACCGTGACCGCCCTAGACTTCCCGCGCACCGTTTTCGACGGCTGGGAGATCACCGATCCCGCTGATCGGCCGGTCTCGGTGATTCCCGCGATCGTCGCCGCGGCTGGGACGAGCGATGGCCTGGTCTACTCCCCCGCGGAGTGCGGGCCGGATGGTGATCGTGGGGCGGCCCTGTGGGCCACCGCGCGGGGCGGTGACAGCTGGGCCGGGCAGGTAGGCGAGAACCTCAACACCGAGCAGTCCTTCACTACCACCGTCGCCACCGCGACCGACAACAGCCTGAACGCCGTCACGGACTTCGCGCAGACCTGCTCGCAGTACACCGTCACCGGTGGCGGGAAGACGATCGACGTGGTCACCGAGATCAACAACGAGGAACCGTTGAAGTACGGGCTCTCCGATGCCCGCCTGTTCACCACGACCGCTACCGTCGAGGGCAGCGACCTTCAGGTTCACTCGACGCTGACCGGAGTCGGCCACAGCGACAGCCGCGTCCTCACCGGCCAGTTCACCACCACCGGCCGCGTCGAAGGCGCCACGATCAACGTCGCCGGCAACTGGTGGAACATCTTGGCAACGAAGGCCGTGACCGGGAGTAGCAGCTAGAACCGGACACCAGTATCGAATGGCTCAGGGTGCCCGACCACGGCGTGAATTCGCGTAGTCGAGGCGGTCCGTACTAGGCGCCCGGAGTGTCGGGGCACTCCACTAAGATTCTTGGGAGGACGAAAGGACTTTCGCCCTGAGAAACGCCGAGGCCCTGCCGGAGCGGAACTCCACCAGGGCTTCGGGCCGTCTTTGGCGAGACTCCCCGATGCTACGTCATGCCGAAGATCGCCATCACGGCGTACTCCAAATGGCAGGTTCGGTTCCCTCTGGCTGGATCTTGGCCGGCGGCCACGGCCAGATCGGATACCGAAAATGCACCCCAGATTCACCGGCGGCGGACTTACCGTCCCCCAGTTGATTGCTGCGCAGGCAGGTCTCGACGCGATAGGTCTTCCCGACGCGAAGGTCATCATCGCTGACAATTTCGAGTTGAAGGTCAAGGAAATCAGCGGTCTCGCTACATACTCCACGGGTCGCGGAGCAAACGTCGTAGCGGCGAAGACCATTCCGACCGGCGACGACAGCATCATCGTCGTCAATGGTCCAGTCGTGCGGGATCGCGCGCCCGACGCGATCGAACGCCTGCTCGCACACGAGGCCGGGCACGTCATGTTGAACTCGCGGAACGAAGGGGCCCGTGGTCGGCAGCATCTGGCAGCCTCCGAACCTGATTGGTATCTGATGTGCATCGGGTCCAATGCGCTGGATGAACTCCGCATTGAACGGGTCCTCGCAGGCCTCGGCTATCCCGTGGCCGAAGCCGGTGCCATCGACTACCTCGACAACGCGATGTACTACCTGAACTGTGAAATCGTTGAGGCGGTGGTCGATCCGGCGAGTGCCGATCTCGAAACCTTCAGGGATGCGGTCTTGCGCACCCACGATTGGCTTTCCAAGAATCTCGCACTCGTCGCCGCCTATCACGAGGGAACGTCGGGTCCCGACCTCGCCGGATTGAGCGACATTGCGCGCGAAAACTGGCTCGACTACATCGGCGGTCACTGGGCAACTCGCGCCGCGTACTACGAATCTGTCCCCGATGCTGCTGCGCCGATGTCCGATTCAGCCTTGCGGCGCGTGCTTCTGGATGGAGCCCAGGTAGAAGCCGACCTTCTCCGGTCGCTGGGATTCTCGTACACGGCAGCAGCAGGAGGAGGATGGGCCTTCCGTCGTACCGGCAGCGACGCACTGTTCGACAGCCGGGTTAAGCGTGCGCTCGCTGAGACCGAGGCCAGGGACGCGGCCGCGTCCTAACGCACACACGAACTCAGGCCGCGCCAGCACCTGCTTCCAGCAGGAGTCGGCGCGGCCAGGAGGAGGAGCTACGCCCGCCTCATCGGTTCGTCTGTACTCGCGAGGTGCCCATGCCAGGCCCGTTCGAACTGGGCCTGCGCTGCACCGTGCCTGTTTTTCAAGATCAATCCGGTGATCTCGTCGGCGGTCGCCATTCCGACCTGTCCGTCGATGGCGTGCGGGCGGTGGAGCGCCAGGACGATGTCGGAGTCCTCCTCGATCGAACCTGACTCCTTGAGTTCGCTGAGCCGCGGCAGCTTGTTCGGATCGGCCGCCTCCCGGTTGAACTGCGATCCCATGACGACCACGAGGTGGAGCTCTCTGGCCAGCAGCTTGAGGGCTCGGGTGAACCGGCCGATCTCTTCCGCGCGGGTGTTCGCGCCGCGGCCGCCGTTTTCGGATTTCATCAGCTGCAGGTAGTCCACGACGATGAGCCGCAGTTCCCGGCCGGTCTCGGCGAGGGCGGCCTTGGCGGCGGTGGCTGTGCGGCGGATCTCGGAGACGCTGCTCGCGTGGGTGTCGATGTAGAGCGGCCACTGGGAGATCTCGGAGATCGCTCCGGAGACGCGGTCCCACTGGTCGTCGTCGAGGCAACCTGGTTCGCGGAGCTTGTTGAGTTCGACGCAGGCTTCAGCGGAGATCGCTCGTTCGATCATCTGCTGCGCGGACATCTCGAGCGGCACGAACAGCACGCCGTGTCCGTCCCGGCATGCCTGGCGGGCCCAGTCCATCATCACGACGGTCTTGCCGGTGCCTGCGCGGCCGGCGACGGTGACGAGGCTGCCCGGTTGCAGTCCGAGGGTGATCTCGTCGAACCGCGACCAGCCCGTGCGCAGGCCGGCGGGCACCTCCCCGTTGAGGCGCTGGTCGAGCAGCGCGAAGTACTCGTTGACCTGGTCGCTGATCGACGGCAACAGCTGGGCGGTCGCCGAGGTGGAGGCGAGCGCGTCCATGAGGAACGCCCGGTTGGTATCGAGATCCTGGCCGTCGTCGAGCGCTGCCGCGGCCTGCTGCAGCGCCCGCCGTCGGGCGTCGACCGCGGCCTTGTCGGCGATGCGAGCGACGTGATCGGTTGGCGCGGTGGAGGTGAACGACTCCTGCACCGCGGCGGCGAGAACGTCGAAGCCACCGATGGTGGTGAGGGTGTCCGCGGCCTCGAGGGTGACCATGACGGTCGACAGGTCGACGGTGCCCGTGTCGGCGGTGCGGGCGATCGCGGTGTAGACGGTGCGGTGGGCGGGGACGGTGAAGGCTGCTGGGGTGAGGCGTTCGAGGGTGTCTGTGGTGAACCCGGGGTCGTCGCCCCGCAGCATCGTGCCGAGCACGATCCGCTCGGACAGCACCATGGCGTTGCTCATCGCAAAGCCCCGGTGCGGCGCAGCAGCTGCTCGTGCATGATGCGGATCTGTGCTGGTAGTGGGCCGGGGTCACGGAGGGTCGGCTCGGGGAAATGCGTTCCGGGGGCGTCGATCATGCGGACGCGGATGACGGCGCCCGGGCGGTCGAGTGCCCAGGCGTGGGTGTGGCCGGGCCGGGCGTATGTCTTCGCTTCGGCGCCGTAGACGAATCGGGAGTCGTCGACGGCGAGCTTGAACCGCTTGTCGAACGCCTGGGTTTCCTTGCCGCCCTTGTTGGCTCGATCGTTCGGGGACAGTGCGTCCTGAACGGCCCGCAGGAGCTTGTCCCGGTCCGGGGGTTGCATCGCCGGGATCCGCGGCAACTCCCCCTCGACGGCCGGCGCGATACGGGCGGTCTGGTCCTCGAAGCTGCGCGGAAACGGCATGGTGAACGCGACGTCGATCAGAGCCGGGCCGTCGATCGGCCGCCACTGCACCCCGAGTTCCCGTAGCGCTTCACCGGTGATGTTGTCGCGCCAGGCGTACATCGTCGGGTCGGATGCCTTCACCCGGCCCGGGGCGACAGCGACCATCGAGCCTTGCGATTTCGGGTCGCCGTGGACGACCAGCCAGATCGTCCGATCGCTGCGCGCGGTCATGCCGCCGAGCGCGGCATCGGTGAGTACAGCGTCCCCGCGGTGGTCGTCGGCGCTGGTGGTCTTACTCGCGGGGGGACGCCGACGACTCGATGCCCGGGGAGTGGACGGGGGCGTCGGGGTGCCACTGCGCAGGCTGTGCCCGCACCTGCGGCATGCCGCGCCGGTCATGACGAGCCACTTGCAGCCCGGGCAGATCACACGGTCCCCTCGGTCGAGGAGTTCCTGCGCGGAGAACTGGGTCATGGCGCGAAGGTACGAGGGCCGTTCACCACTTCACCGCGGACCGGACGGACGAAGCATCACAGAGAAGGTTCGGGAATTCGCAACCGCCGGTGGAGAACCACTCGATGAGAATGGCCGGCATCCGTGCCAGCTACCAGTGGTGCAACGACTGAAACACTGTCGGTGAGCGTCTCTAGCGTTGCAGTCACCAGTTCACGACGAGCCACCAGGAGAGCTCAATGTCCACCACCGCGTCCCGCCCCGCCAACGGCGTCGCTCGCTTCGTTGCTTACGACCGCAACCCGGTCCGGATCGGTAACCCGGAGGATGGCACCGCGATCTCGGTTCGGGCGGAGACGTTCGTCGAGGAGTACGCCTCGATCGCGATCAAGGACTTCGTCGAGAAGTCCAACGGCGACGGCTTCGACACCGTGTACGTGAAGTTCGACGCCGCGTCGACCGGGGCGCAGGGCATGCAGCACGACTTCGGTGCCTCCGCTGAGCCGGGCGGTGCTCTCGCAGCTCGTCTGCGCAAGGCGTTCGAGACGAGCACGCCGGTGTACGTGGCGATCGAGACCCGTCGCCGCAAGCACGTGGAAAAGAAGCGTGACGAGCCGATCGACCCGCGGGCCCCGATCCACACGCTGCGCGGCGCCACTGGCGAGTCGCTGTCGGGGCAGCCTCAGGCGACCAAGGCGAACTGCGTGAAGGTCATCGTCGCTGCCGGTTCCGTCGACGACCCCGCCGACACCGCGATCGCGTCGGATAAGGACCTGCGTTCTGACATCAGCGAGTGGCCCCAGCTGCGCGCCAACAAGCTCGGGGATCTGCCGCCGGAGGGCTGGCGGTGCCTGGTGGCCGACGGCAAGCGCACCGGTGGCATCACGAACACGACCCCGACCGGTGGCAGCGCGGATGTCGATGCGATCGCAGAAGCGGTCGCTGGGAAAATCGCCAGGGCGAAGGGCGGACCGGCCCGCCAGTCGCAGGCTGCCGCCAGCAGTGTCGTGCGCGGTCGGCCGGGTCTGGTCGCGGAGGCAAAGGCATGGGAGCCGGTGAACAGCGATGGCCGCCCGAACATGGGCTCCTACCTCGCAGCGAAGTTGCGGGCCACCCACCAGTCGGCGGTGTACCTGTTCCAGGACGCGGTGACTGCGGTCGAGGAGTCCGAGCAGCCCGAGCTGACCGAGGAGCAGTCCCTCGAGCATGTGTGGCAGCTGACCGAACTGCTGCTGTGGCTGGCCGATCAGGTGCAGAAGCACGTCGTCGGCACGGTCAACCGGAACGAGTCGTCCCACAAGGAAGCGGGCCAGTGGGTGCAGCAGGTGATCACGACCCGCTACCCGTACGCGGTCGAGCACATCACCGACGACGTCGCGCGCCGCGAATGGGTGAAGGTTGTCGGAAAGGCTGCCACGGATGACTTCGCTCGCACGCAACGAATGATGGCCGCCTACCTGAACATTGACCTGGAGCCTGCTGCGGAGCCGCAGAAGCAGCCTGCAGGGCGCGGAGAGAACACCGCGGCCCAGAAGCCCCAGAATGGCAGCAACGCGCCCGCGCAGCGGCAGCCGAGCGGCGACGACAGTGCGCCGGCACAGTCGGTCCAGCAGCAGCGGCAGCCCCGGCCGCTGACCGCCGGTGAGGATCCGGACGCGGTGACCGCGTGGAAGAACCTGGCGGACGCGTGCGGCATGAGCGACTACATCGACGACCTGCGCTTCATCCTCAAGGCCACCTTCAAGGTACCCACCGGCGTGCTCCGCGAGATCGAGGCCAGCGCCTTCACTCGCCAGGTCGCGCAGTGGGCCGCCGACCCGATGGCCTTCCGCCAGCAGGCGGGCCAGGCATTCAACAACGACCCGGAGAACCGCAAAGCCAGCTGACAGCAGCACCTTCCGGGCGTAGGTCGCCGGATCTGAAACACCCGCCACCTGCGCCCGGGACGCTCGACCCACTACCACCGCACCATCACACGAAAGGCACCACCATGGCAGGCGACACCGTCCTCACCATCGTCGGCAACCTGACAGCCGACCCCGAGCTGCGATTCACCCCTGCGGGTGCCGCAGTCGCGAACTTCACCGTGGCGTCCACGCCCCGCAACTTCGACCGGCAGTCGAACGAGTGGAAGGACGGCGAGGCACTGTTCATGCGCTGCACCATCTGGCGCGAGGCTGCCGAGAATGTCGCCGAGACGCTGACCCGCGGCTCACGGGTGATCGTGCAGGGGCGCCTCAAGCAGCGTTCGTACGAAACCCGGGAGGGTGAGAAGCGCACCGTCGTCGAGCTCGAGGTCGACGAGATCGGCCCCTCCCTGCGCTACGCCTCCGCGAAGGTCACCAAGACCGGCCGCAGCGGCGGAACCGGGGGTGGTTTCGGCGGCGGGCAGTCCCACTCCGGTGGCGGTGCGCCGACCGACGATCCGTGGGGCAGTTCCCCGCAGAACGGCAACTACGCCGGCGCCAACGCCGGTGGCAGCGACGAACCGCCGTTCTGATCCGACCAGCCATTGCGAGGCGGCAGGCGCCGATCCTGGTGCCTGCCGCCTTTCCATGCGAAAGGAGCAGCCGTGACACGCACCACCAACACCGACACCGGGTGCCTCCACTGCGGCAGTACGGTCCAGGCACTGCCCGAGGGCGTCGACGATGAGGACGGCCAGACCTGGTTCGCCGAGGCGACACCAGAGTCGACAACACCGGGCCCTGGGGACCGGCCGTGTACATCCACGGCGTCGAGACCACCGCGAACGCGCTCCGCGCGGAGGCGATGGAGAGGCTGGCCGCCGCTCAGGCCGTGGACCTCGCCGCCAGAAACCGCCGGTGAACCACCCAGCGGACAACCCGCCCCGATGAGCGAACCCCGGTCATCCAACGGATAACCGGGGCTCGCTTCGCCGGGTGTCAGCGCTGCACTCCCCTGGCGTGTTCGGTCAGCAACCGATCCCCTCATGTGGCAAGGAGACGTCGCCGGCCGCTGGGCGGACAGATTCAGTCGTCCTCCCAGACCAGGTTGTGCAGACGCATCGCTTCGATCAGATCGGGGTCGTGCTCCTCGACCGGGCCGTAGTCCAGCACCGTGACATTCTTGCTCACCGGTCCGTCACCGGGACGCTCGTACAGCGCCCAGAGCACCAACCCGTCACCGTGCCGGGACTCGAACTCGATGCCGGCCACCGGCTCACCGCCGGGACCGGAGAGAGCGTTGACCCACTGCGAGATCGCCTGGGTCAGGGCACGCGGGCGGCCGTCGCGGATCGCCGCGGTGTCAAGATCGAGCAGACCGAGCCGGATCGCATGCGGCCGGAACAGGGCTCGCAAGGTGGCCACCGACTCGGGGTCACCGGGCACGACGAACCATCCGGTGATCGTGCCGCTGCCGGTCACCCGGGACGACATCCACGACCGCGGGACACGACCCGGCGCGATGGTGGGGAACTCGCCCTCGTCGTCGTCGACGATCTCATCGAGCGCGGCGCTGAGCTCCTCACTCTTACGGGCGTAGGCGAGGACCTCGAGATAGCAGGACAGGCGGGTCGCCCCGACGTACAGGGTTCGCCACACCCCCGCCGGATCGTCCCAGCGGCCGGTGAAACGCCCGTCGGTGGCGAACTCCCACGGTGTCCACTCCCACGAGGTCGGCGGGTAGCCGACCCGGTAGGCGGCCACGCCCTGAACGTGGACGCAGCGGACATCGCCGCGCGGGGTGGAGATCAGCGTGCGGTCCGGTGCGGTCATCCGACCGCCGCGAACTGCCGGGCCGCGGCGAGGACCTTCGGGCCGACGTCGGACAGGTCGCCTTCGCGCAGCAGCAGCGCCGGCGGGCGGTCGTCGAGGATCGGGTTCAGGCCCTGGAACCACGTCTGGGCCACCGCGGGGGTATCGCGTTCGGCGATCAGCCGGGCAGCGCGGTAGGCGATACGGAGGCGTTCGACGTCGGTGTCGTTGTTGATGGTGCGGGTGCCCTCGGCCCACTGGCGCACCGCGCGGGTTTCCTTCACCTTCCCCAGGTAGGCGACCAGCTTGGCGCCGAGCAGCTCACGCAGCGCGGTGACCAGTTCCGATTGGGTCATGCGGGCGGCGTCGTTGTAGGCGGCGAGGTCAGGGCGTGGGTGTGCGGTTGTCATAGCAATCCACCTCCTGATCACATGGTAAATCACATAGGCAATGCTGACCATCTCCCAGGATGCTTGAAAGGGGTACGCCTCGACCTCAGGAGTGCGGACTTGAGCAACCAGAGGGGTGGCGAGCCCTTGCCGTTCGTGGGCGCGCCCGACCGAGGGTGATGGCACACCAAAGAGACGAGGACGCGATGGGTAGTAATAAGCACCGGTAACGTCTATGCGGCATACGCAGTACGACGGGGATCAACCCCGGTGATTCAGGGAGAGCACGTGGCATCGGTACACGAGGTGATCGAGGCGTTCCGCAAGGCCCCGTCGAACTCCGAACGTGGGACGAAGTTCGAGCAGCTCATGGTTCGCTACTTTCAGCTCGATCCGATGCTCTCGCAGCAGTACGACCAGGTGTGGCGGTGGATCGACTGGCCCGGCCGCGACGGCAAACCCGACACCGGCATCGACCTGGTCGCCCGCGAACGCGACACCGGCGCGTACACGGCGATCCAGTGCAAGTTCTACGAGCCGACCTCGACACTGAGCAAGGTCGACATCGACTCGTTCTTCACCGCGTCAGGCAAGAAGCCGTTCACCAACCGGATCATCATCTCCACCACCGACCGGTGGGGGAAACACGCCGAAGCCGCCCTCGAAGACCAACAGACGCCGGTGCAGCGGATCGGGCTGGCGGAGATCGCCGAATCCCCCATTGAGTGGAACATCGAGGACTTCACCGACGGGATCCCCGAGGTCAGCCTCGCCGAAGCGGTCCGACACGAGCCCCGCCCGCACCAAACCGAGGCCATCGAGAAGGTCTTCAAGGGTTTTGCTGCCGGCAGCGAGCGCGGCAAGCTTGTCATGGCCTGCGGTACCGGCAAGACCTTCACCGCATTGAAGATCGCCGAACGCACCGCCGCCGAGCAGGGCGGATCGGCCCGGATCCTGTTCGCCGTCCCCTCCATCTCCCTGCTGTCACAGACCCTGCGGGGGTGGACCGCCCAGACACAACTGGACCTGCGGGCGTTCGCGGTGTGCTCCGATACCAAGGTCTCCCGAGCCGCCGAGGACATCGCAGTGCACGATGTCGCGATCCCCGTCACCACCGACCCGGCGGTGTTGGCGGCGGAGATGGAGCACCGCAAACGCGCCAAGGGCCTGACGGTGGTGTTCACCACCTACCAATCGCTGCCGGTGGTCGCCGAAGCCCAGAAGAACGGGGTCGATCCGTTCGACCTGGTGATCTGCGACGAGGCGCACCGCACCACCGGCGCCACCGCCGCCGGGACGGACGAGTCGAACTTCGTGCGCGTGCACGACGGCGACTACCTCAAGGCAGCACGTCGGCTGTACATGACGGCGACCCCGCGGATCTTCGATGAGAAGGTCAAGGATAAGGCCGATGAACACTCCGCCGAGTTGTACTCGATGGACGACGAGAACCTATTCGGGCCGGAGTTCCATCGCCTGTCCTTCGGTGAGGCCGTCGACCGCGGTTTGCTCACCGACTACAAGGTCATCGTTCTGACGGTGGACGAGTCGGTGATGGCCGGCCCGCTGCAGGACCAGCTTGCCGGGGATCACTCCGAGCTGCGCCTCGACGATGCCTCCCGGATCATCGGCTGCTGGAACGGTCTCGCGAAACGCGCCGGGCATACGCCCGACGGCGCCAGCTTCGCTCCGGGTGAGGCACCGATGCGCCGGGCGGTGGCGTTCGCCAAGGACATCGCCGCCTCCACCCAGCTCGCCGAGGTGTTCCCCTCGGTGGTCGACTCCTACCGCGACCTGCTCGACTCCGGCGAGAACGACGGGCACCGGATCGACGACACCAACCGGGATCTGCGCTGCGAGGTCCACCACGTCGACGGCACCTTCAACGCCCTCGAACGCAACAAGGAACTGGCCTGGCTCAAAGCCCCCGTCCCTGACGGGGAATGCCGCATTCTCTCCAACGCCCGCTGCCTGTCCGAAGGCGTCGACGTCCCGGCCCTCGATGCGGTGCTGTTCATGCACCCCCGCAACTCTGTGGTGGACGTGGTGCAGTCCGTCGGGCGGGTGATGCGCCTGAACCCCGGCAAGGACTACGGCTACATCATCCTGCCCGTCGCCGTCCCTGCCGGCGTCGCACCCTCCCAAGCGCTCTCGGACAACCGCCGGTTCAAGGTGGTCTGGCAGGTCCTCAATGCCTTACGTGCGCACGACGACCGGTTCAACGCGATGGTCAACTCCATCGCCCTCAACACCAACAATGACGTCGTCAAGACCGGTCAGGGCACCGACCGGCTCCTCGGCGGACACATCGGCCCTACCAGCGACACGGCTGAGACCCTGACCGACGGCACCGGCACCGACTCTCCCATCGATAGCACCAAGGGATCGCCGGACAGTGGGCAGCTCGCGCAGCAGATGGCTTTGTTCTCGCTATCGGAGTGGCAGGAAGCGATCTACGCGAAGATCGTCGACAAGGTCGGCACCCGCGCCTATTGGGAGGACTGGGCCGCCGATGTCGCCGACATCGCCACCGCCCAGATCACCCGTATCCACGCCCTTCTCTCCAGCGCGAACACCGAGATCAAGAATGCATTCGCCCAGTTCCTTCAGGGTCTGCGCGACAACCTCAACGACTCGATCACAGAAGACGACGCGATCAGCATGCTGTCCCAGCATTTGATCACCAAACCGGTTTTCGACGCGCTGTTCGCCGGTCACGATTTCGCCTCCCACAACCCGGTCTCACGAGTTATGCAGACCATGGTCGATCGTCTCGGAGACTCCGGACTTGAGGCCGAAACTCACAAGCTCGACAGCTTCTACGCCTCCGTGCGCGTCCGCGCCTCCGAAGTCACAAGTGCCGATGGTAAGCAGCAGGTCATCGCCGAGCTGTACGAGAAGTTCTTCCGCCTCGGATTCAAGAAACAATCCGACGCCCTCGGTATCGTCTACACCCCTGTCGAGGTCGTGGACTTCATCCTTCGCGCCGCCGACCGAGCATCCCGCGACGCGTTCGGCCGCGGCCTGACCGATGAGGATGTGCACATCCTCGACCCGTTCACCGGCACCGGCACCTTCCTCACCAGGCTTCTGCAGTCCGGGCTGATCCGTCCGGAGGACCTGACGCGCAAGTACGCGAGTGAGTTGCATGCCAACGAAATCATGCTGCTCGCCTACTACATCGCCGCGGTCAACATCGAAACCACCTACCACGCCCTCATGGGTAGGGAAGCTGCCGGCGAGTACGAGCCGTTCGAAGGGATTGTCCTGGCGGACACCTTCCAGATCACCGAGGACGGCGACAGTCTCGACGCGGTGATGTTCCCGCAGAACAACGACCGCATCATTCGCCAGAACAGCACTCCCATCAACGTTGTCGTCGGCAACCCGCCCTACTCGGTGGGGCAGACCTCGGCGAACGACCTCAACGCCAACGTCTCCTACCCGACGCTCGATAAGCGGATCGCTGACACCTACGCCAAGCGATCCACGGCCACGAGTCAGCGCACGCTGTACGATTCCTACCTGCGCGCCTTCCGATGGGCTACCGATCGTATCGGTGATGCTGGCATCGTCGTGTTCGTCTCCAACGGAGGCTGGATCGATAGTAATACTGCCGATGGTATCCGTCTCTCACTCGCCGACGAATACTCCCGCATCTATGTCTACAACCTGCGCGGCAACCAGCGCACCGCCGGCGAACTCTCCCGCAGGGAAGGCGGCAAGATCTTCGGCTCCGGCAGCCGCAACACGGTCGCCATCTTCATCGGAATCAAGAATCCCACCCACACCGGGACGTGTGAGATTTTCTACCGAGACATCGGCGACTACCTTAGCCGTGAAGACAAACTCCGCCTCGTTGCCGAGAGTGCACTCGACACCCTCGAGTGGCAAACCATCATCCCCAACAGCCACGGCGACTGGACCAATCAGCGCAACGATACGTTCACTACGTGGCCTACTATGGGAGACAAGAAATCGAAGAACGGGCAAGCACCCATCTTCAATGCTTACTCGCTCGGTCTTGCAACTGGACGCGACGCTTGGTGCTACAACTCCTCAAGACATACCCTTACCGCCGCAGTTCAGAGGATGATTAGCACTTACGAAGAGGCTCGGCCCGCGTTTCAGTCCTACTGCCGATCAGAAGGAATCCAACGTCCGAAAGAGACGGATGTAGATCAGTTCCTTAAGCGATTCCCTGCATTTGCAGACCTGAGTCGCGTCAGCTGGAATCGCAACGCGAAGAAAGACCTAGCGGCGAATAGGCCTTACGCGTTTAATTATTCATCTGTGACCACCGGAACCTATCGCCCATTCTTCCGGCAAAACGTGTACCTCCACCGGGACATGAATGCGATGCTGTACCAGCTCCCTGCAATGTTCCCAACTTCACGACACAAGAATCTCGGCATTCTCGTCACGGCGCCAGGGGGCAACGCCCCATTTACTTGTAGAATTACTGACCTTGTGCCAGATCTCGTATCGGTCACGGGCGCAGGGAACGCCGCTCAATTCTTCCCCCGGTGGACCTACGAAAAAGCTGAATCAACAGAGGGTGAGCTGGACTTCGCATCTGCCGACACCTCCGATACTGATGAGTACGGTTACCGTCGGGTCGACAACATAACGGACGAGATCCTCACT